>JAHEZH010000001.1 GCA_023251155.1 Flammeovirgaceae bacterium
AAGAATGTTACTTCTGCCAAGCCGGTCGAAGAGTTTCAGTGGTCGATTAAGTAAGTCATGCCTGCGGCAGAATTATCCGATGAACGCCTGTTGTTTACTTACGCGATAAACATGAACCAGAGATCACTACTGATTCGGTAAAAAGCCTGCACTTTCCTACACAGGCAACAGGTAGGCAAAAAAAATCCTAACTGATTTCAGCAATGACAACACCTTCCTGGGTATACCAGAGCGGATACTTGGGAAGATGTATTTTTTCCACTTCGTTGCGCTTTACTTTAAGTGTAGGCGTGAGCAATCCATTTTCGATCGTCCAGTCGTCTTTGAGCAATACCGCCTTTTCTATTTTCTCGTACGATTCCAATCCGGGATTGATTTCATTCAGCGTATCAGCAATGCTTTTATAAAGTGTTTCTTTTGATTTCGATTTACCTGCTGCGGATGCGACAATCAAAGCAATAGGCTGAGGAATGCCCATACCCACTACACATACCTGTTCAATGTCGGTGTTTTTCAACAACTGCATTTCGATGGGGGCAGGCGAAATGTATTTTCCTTTGTCGGTTTTAAACTGATCTTTTAACCTTCCGGTTATTTTTAAAAAACCTTGTTTGTCTATTTCACCCAGGTCTCCCGTGCGTAAGTAGTGTTCTTCATCAAAAGCGGCAGCCGTTAGTTCCGGTTCTTTATAGTAGCCGCGCAGATTGCCGGCACTCTTCAATCGGATCTCTCCTTCCGAAGAAATCTTTACACTCAGGCCAGTGAGCGGCTTTCCTACTGTTCCATGTTTATTGGCATCATTGCGATTGAAATGTCCGTAGACGAAATCTTCCGTCATGCCATAGGCCTGTAAAATCACCACGTCCAGTTTCTCAAACCACTCCAGCATCTCTACTGAAATGGGAGCCGCACCACTGAAAATGTGTGTCGCGCGTGATAGTCCCAGGTTCTTACGAATCTTCTTCTTTATTATACCTCCGATAATGGGAAGGCGGAGAAGTGTATCCAGTTTCTTCTGAGGCAATTTTTCCAATACCTTCTCACGGAACTTGGCCCACAATCGCGGCACCGCAAAGAAGATGTGGGGTTGTGTCTCTTTAAGATTATCTGCGAACGAATTCAAGGATTCTGAAAACGAATATTGTGCGCCCAGGTATAAGCCGACCATTTCAATTCCTATGCGCTCGGCAATATGACTTAATGGCAAAAAGGAAAATAGCACCGGGTGAAGTGCAAAGTCGAGATCTTTAAATGCCGCTTTCACCGTCGCATCAACCGCGTTCATCTCATGCATCACGCCTTTTGCTTTGCCTGTAGTGCCCGATGTATAAATAATGGTGAAGATATCAGTGGGTTGCCAGGAGTAGGCATGAGCCGTTGGCGCATGGGCCAACCATTTTTCCCACGTGATCTCTTCCTGGATTCCGTAGGCTTCAATTCCTATTCTTACCATTCCTGAGGGAATGCCTGCCTGTTGTTCTTCGTACTGATCAAGCTTGCCTATAATGATTGCTTTCGCATCAGCATGTTCCAGTATCTGCTGAATGGAGGGCGCAGTAAGTGTAGCATACAACGGTATTGAAATATGACCGCAAAGCATGATGGCAAGATCGGCCATGATCCAGTGCGCGCAATTTTTTGAGAGCAACGCTACGTGACTCTTTGGCGAAAGATTTAAACCATGTAGCCCCGCAGCAATTCGGCGAATCTCATTGCCTGCCTCTTTGTAGGTATATGTCTTCCAATGACCGTTGAATGGCTGGCGCAAAAACAGATTGTCGGGTATGGTTTTCTCCCAATGAAGAAATTGCTCAAGTGGATTATTCATCAACCGTTTGTTTCAAGCTATTTAAACAGATTTTATTGAAAAGAAAAGAACACAATACACTGCGGCAGGATAAAAATTGGGATAATTTTAAGGTTCTGAATTTCGAACTCCATGACTGCTGTTAAAAAACTATTTCTGCTTGACGCCTATGCGCTGATTTACCGCGCGCACTTTGCGTTCACCAAAAATCCGCGGATCAACTCCAGGGGAATGAACACGTCCGTTCCTTTTGGATTCACCAATACACTACTTGAAGTCATCCAGAAACAGAAGCCCACGCACATTGCTGTTGCTTTTGATACCGCCAGCCCTACTTTCCGTGATGAACTTTTTGCTGAATACAAAGCCACACGCCAGGAAACTCCGGAAGACATACGCAGCGGTATTCCTATCGTAAAAAGCATCATTCGCGGTTTCAATATTCCGATATTAGAATTAGACGGCTATGAAGCCGATGATATCATCGGTACGTTGGCCACCAAAGCGGCTACACAGGGCTTCACTGTTTACATGATGACGCCTGATAAAGATTACGGTCAGATAGTAAAAGATAATGTGTTCCTCTACAAGCCTGCTTATATGGGCAACTCGGTGGATATCCTTGGGCCAAAGGAAGTATGCGAAAAGTGGGACATTGAAAATGTAACGCAGGTAATTGATATCCTTGGGTTACAGGGTGATGCTTCGGATAACATTCCGGGTATACCGGGCGTTGGGCCAAAGACGGCCGCAGACCTGATCAAGCAGTTTGGCACTGTAGAAAATATTATTGCCAATGCCGACAAGCTCAAAGGCAAGCTCAAAGAACGCGTGGAGCAATTTGGGGAGCAGGCGATCTTATCCAAGAAGCTGGCCACCATTGTTATTGATGTACCGATCGAACTGAACGAAGAAGAACTGGCATACACCGGCCCCGATGCAGAGAAGCTGAAGCCCATCATTGAAGAACTGGAATTCAAAACCATGATGCCGCGTATCTTCAGTGCCGCCAGTGGCTCTGCCACTACAGTGAGTGCACCATCAGCGGCTTCTTCCGCCAAAGGTGCGCAGCTTTCCATGTTTGGTGCCAGTGCAGAAGAAGAAAGGGAGAGTGCGGCAGAGCAAACAGAAAAAATCACCATCCACACCACTGCCGTTAATTACCGATTGGTGGAAGATCCGGATGAACAACGGGCACTCGCCGAAAAACTACGATCGAAGAAAGAGTTTGCCCTGGAGGTCATCACGGATGAAGCTGAACATTTTGATTTTACTATTCAATCGCTTGTGTTCTCTACTGAACCGGGTGAAGGGTATTTTGTTCCTGTAAGACAACCTGATGATGTGAGGGTATTTACTGCGGCATTGTCCGATGAGCGGATCATCAAAGTAGCCTACAACATCAAATCTTCCATTCTTGCCTTGAAGAAGGTAGGGGTTGAAGTACGTGGCGCGCAGTTCGACATATTGCTCGGTCATTACCTGATTGAACCGGAAGCATCGCACGATTTAGGAATCATTGCCGGCCAATATCTGAATTACCAGCTGCTGGCAGGTGGGCAAACCGCTAAGGATCCGGCTTGCGAACGTGTAGACATTGCACTGCAACTGAAACAGAAACTCAACAAAGAACTGGAATCACGCAGGCAATCGTTGCTGATGCGTGATGTGGAAATGCCGCTGGTCGATGTATTGGCGGCCATGGAGTTTGAAGGGGTGAAAGTAGATGAAGACACGCTGAAGTGGATGAGTGATGCGCTGCGCAAGGACAGTGAAGCCGTACAAAAAGATATTTACCAGCTGGCGGGAACAGAATTCAACATTGGCTCTCCCAAGCAACTGGGTGAAGTGTTGTTTGATAAATTGAAATTGCTGGACAAAGCCAAGAAGACAAAGACAGGTCAGTATGCCACTGGTGAAGATGTTTTACTGAAGCTGGCCGATGATCATGAGATTGCAAAGAAGATACTGGAATACCGCGAATATGAAAAGCTGCGTTCTACTTACGTGGATGCATTACCACGCATGGTGAGCAAAACCGATGTACGTATTCACACTGATTATCGCCAGGCAGTAGCCGCAACAGGGCGTTTGAGTTCAAATAATCCAAACCTGCAAAATATTCCTATCCGTACCGAGAAGGGAAGACAGATACGCAGTGCGTTTGTAGCACGTGGTGAAGATTATTTATTCATGTCAGCTGACTATTCACAGATTGAATTGCGTATTGCTGCTGCTTTTGCAAAAGACCAGGTGATGATCGAAGCCTTCCGCAACAAGCGCGACATCCACTCCACTACGGCCGCCAAAGTATTTAAAGTAGAGCTGGATAAAGTCACTTCCGATATGAGGCGCAAAGCCAAAGAAGTCAACTTTGGAATTCTCTACGGCAGCACGGCCTTTGGTCTCTCGCAAAACCTGGGTATTTCACGCACTGAAGGAGGAGAGATGATCGAAGCATACTTCAAAGAATTTCCTGGCATCAAGCGCTACATGGATGACTCCATCAACTATGCACGCGAAAAAGAATACGTGGAAACGATCCTCGGGCGAAGACGCTACCTGCGCGACATCAACTCGCGCAACATCACCACGCGTGGCTTTGCCGAGCGCAACGCCATCAACGCACCCATACAAGGCAGTGCGGCAGACATCATCAAGATTGCGATGATTAACATTCACCGCTGGCTGCAGAAAGAGAAACTGAAAACAAGAATGACCATGCAGGTACATGATGAGTTGTGCTTCGACCTGCATAAAGACGAAGAAGCCATTGTAAAACCAAAAGTGATTGAGCTGATGAAGCACGCGGTCATTCTGGAAGTGCCCATGGAAGTAGAAGTAGGCATTGGCAAAAACTGGCTGGAAGCACACTAGTAAACGTCAACCTATTCACTCTACTGGATTTCATAATCGGAAGAAGTAGCTCCTTTGGTCCAGCGAGATGTATTGCTGGCTACTAATAATCCATCAACAAAGATTTTTGTAGTAATGTCAGGGGCATCGCTGGTGCCGTATAAAGGAGAATCTACGGTAGCATCAATGTGAAGTGTAAAAGGAGCTTCTACTGTAAATTTATATTGCCATCCGCTTGATAACAGAGGAATCTTGCAATTGCAAATCTTTTCTCCTGTTGAAGAGATATACTCTCCATACCAATTATTCGATCCGGCTTCTACCAGATAACTCACCTCATGAGTAGTGGCCACGGCATAACTGTTATCGGTGCATGAAATGCCAGAAAGGGCCATTGCTGCAATGAAAATTGAAATTACTTTTTTCATACTTCTTGGCGCTTGTTTTTAACTAAAGATTTAAAGAAGCGTAAGGACAAAAATTAACCTTCTTGGTCATTCTTTATTCCACTTAACATTATTTAGTATTGTATGTGTAAGGAATAAGTAAATTTACTATTGAATATAATACTCCGCACATGAAAAAACAAGTTTGGCTCGTTCTGTTACTTTCTTTTTCTATCACTGTTGCTTTGGCACAATCCAAGCCGAAAGCCGTGATCAACCACACCGCTGTATTTGTAGTGAGTATGAAAACAAGTGCCGCTTTCTATCACAACATCATTGGCCTTGATACCATACCCGAACCTTTTCATGATGGCAAGCACGCGTGGTTTAAAACCGGCCCGACTTCCTCACTGCACATCATCGAAGGAGCAACAGAAAAAAAGGAATACTATAAAAATCAGCATACCTGCTTCAGTGTTACTTCCGTAGATGCTTTTGTAGAGGTGCTGAAGAAAAACAAAATTGCTTTTGAAGATGTAGCCGGCAAGAAGAACGTAGTAAGCGTTCGTATCGATGGCGTGAAGCAACTGTGGCTGCAAGACCCGGATGGGTACTGGATTGAAATTAATGATGCAAAGTTTTGATTCATAAATGGACGCTATGCACCTTCAAAACTTCACTTCTCGCTTCCTTCGTTTCAACCACTGGGCAAATCAGCGCCAAACTTCCTGGCTATTAAGTTTAGACCGCAGTTTGCTGTATCAGCAGACCGGCTCCAGTTTCGGAACAATTGACCGAACACTTCAACACCTCCTCGCTGCGCAGCGTTATTGGTATGAAATCATCGTTAATGAACATATTCCTTCCTTCGATCAACCGGAAAAGAAAAATGCGGTGGACGAAGTAATCCACGAACTGCTGCTCAGTTCTCAACAGCTGATCGAGGGAACATCATCATTCGATGAAGAACAGTTAATGAAGCGCATCAAGGCATCGGATAGTACCCAGAGCAGGTATGATTACATCTTGCATACGGTAAATCATAGCAGCTATCACCGCGGGCAAATCGTTACCATGAGCCGGGCGCTAGATAGTACATCAGCAATTCCGGTTACTGATTATGATGCCTATTTGTGGTGGATAGAGAACGAGAGCGAGTAATATCACCCGTTCATCTGCTGAATCGAAGTCCCATCCGCTCTAGCACTTCTTCCTCCGCTCTGTCGGCTCGCATTCTGTACGCAGGCTCAGCTCAGCAAAGAACCCATCACCTCCCTCAGCATCATTGATGGCCAGCCCGATACCCATCGGATCAAAGCAATCTTTCCGATAAAAGCAGGGCTCTTATCCAGTGACCTTAATCAAAGGTAAATAACAAGGAGAGATCAAATTAAATGATATATTGGAAGAGCTAAATCGATGAATGTGGTCAAGAAATTGGTGCTCCTGATTCTTGTGTTTTCTCCTTTTTGTATAAAAGCTAAGGAAAGCCATCCCGATCAGCAATCCATTGACAGCCTTTTGCGGGCCATTGATAAAATGACTTCCCGAAACTACGTTGAAGCATTGCGCTTTATAGACAGTACACTTGCTGAAACAAAAGACAAACCCCTGTATCTCTCCCACTACCTCTACGTGAAGATGAAAAAAAGTAGTGTGCTTCTGAAGGCCAAAGCACATAGCCGGGCATTTCAAAATTTACTTGAGGTTGAACCCATCGTCAACAAGAGCAGTGATCCGTTAATTAAAGCTTTTTACCAGGCCATGATGGCATTCATTTATGGCGACCAGAGAAACTGGAAGACCGCCATATCCTGTTATGATCAGGCACTGAAATTTTATGAGGGCACCCGTGAATACCGGAAGATTGCAATAACACATAATAACCTGGCCGATAGCTACCTGGCCCTTGGTGATACCGTGCAGGCACAGCGCGAGATCAATAGCGCAATGGTACTCCATACCGATTTTCAGTTTGATGATGCTGATGTGATTTACTCCACAGCAGGAGAAATTGAACTCAGCAGGAAAAATTATAAAAAGGCACTGTTCTACTTAAATTCTGCGCTCCCCTTTAGCGATTTGCTGACCCCCGATACCCTTTCCTTTAACCCGGAGAAGAGCTTGTTCATTGCAAAGGCACTCATCGGGCTCAGGGAATTTACACAATCGAAGTCCTACATTGATTTCTGTAAGAACCGAATCAGTAATGACGAAGGCCTGAAAGTCAGGTACTACCTTACTCTGGTGGATTACTTCAAAGCCCTGCACAGGTTTGATTCAGCACTGGTGTATAACGAAAAGGCACTCATCCTTTCACAGCATAGGGATGCGCGGCAATCGGCTGAGGCCATTGAGATTGTGAAGCTAAACGAGCGCTATGAGAATGAAAATTTACTTTTGCGCCAGCAGATCGCCACCAAATTACTGGAACAAAAATTATACGTTGTCATCGTATTGCTTGCCGCCTTGAGCGTTGGCTTTTTAAGCTATGCCATTGTTGTGAAAAGACGCGACTATAAACTGCTGCAAGTTCAAAATGATGAAATTGCCGCTCAGTCGGAAGAGCTGAGGGCGATGACGGATGAACTGGCTGCTCAAGGAGAAGCATTGCGGCTCGCCAATGAAGCACTCGAAGCAAAAGTGAGTGAACGGACAGCGAGATTGAGTGCAAAGAATGAGCAGTTAACACGCTACGCTTTTTTCAATGCGCATAAATTACGTTCACCCATTGCAACGCTGCTCGGCTTGAAAGAGCTTTTCAACGCAGCCGCTTCACCGGCGGAAAAAAACGAAATTATAGAGCTTGTGTTCATCACCACCGAAAGCTTCGATAAGGTGGTCAGAGAATCACAGAAGATTTTAGACGATGCTGATGGAGATGATCCAACCGATCAAATTCCCGGATGATGAGCTTCACCAGGATGGTAAACTAAATACAAAGCGTAACATGCATTTGTCAACGGGTTGAATTAATTTTAGTCGACCCTTATCGCTATGAAACAACTTGCCCTTGCTATGCTTCTTATTGCGTTTCTCTTTTGCTGCAGGCCGAAGCACAGCGAAGAAACAGCACCCGATTCACTTTCGGTGGATACGATAGCGCTTGCTCCCTATGGTGACATGTCCGTAGAAGGAGGAGAAAAGGGGGAAGAAGCCGTAACGGAGCAAAACAGTGAGACCACTGGCCTGGAGGACTTTGACTATACCTTTGAAGGAAAACTGAACAAGACGATCGATGTGCGTGTGAATATTTTTCAGAGGGAAGGAACAAAGAGGGCACGCCTGGTTTACCTCCGCAGCAAGAAGATCATCTACATGGACGCACGCTGCCCGGAGACTGGCACCTTTGAACTCACCGAAAAAGTAGAAGGTAAGGTAACAGGCATCTGGAAAATAGCTGCGGAAGAAGAGGATATAATGAGTGGCACCTGGAGCACTGCCGATGGCAGCAAACAATTACCTGTAGAGCTGATGATGAGCGAGATTGACTTTGATGATTTTCTGCCCAGGGAAAGGGTGCGCACAGGAACGTATGAACTGAAGGAAGAGAACGATGACGCCGAGACGAAACAGGAATTTCCTTTCCTCGGCCTGGAAGAATTGTTTGTGAAAAACATGGCCGGCAACACTATCTTTTTTGATTTACAGATACAAGGACCACCTCCTGGTGTACATATGGGAGTAGTCAGCGGCATGGCTGAAGGCTCGGGCAACCATTATGTTTATACCAATGACGAGGGGTGTAAGATCACCCTCTCCTTTGCGGGTGATACGGTGAGTCTGAATCAGAAAGGAAGCGATATCAATTGCGGCTTTGGCGCCAACATTTATGCCTATGGAAAGTTGAGCAAAAAAAATTAAACAACAGGTGCCGCCTGCCGCGCATCGGCTCACTGAACAATGACCCGTATTCACACTTCCTTTTTACCTTGCGTGGATAAATTTAGTTTCACACTTCGCGCACTGGCCTATGTCCGAAATCATTTCCGTTAAACTCAGCCTCAACAAAACCAACCCTCGTATATAACGAAGGGTACTTGTTCCTGCCTCTATCTCTTTCTTTGATTTTCATCACATCCTCCAGA
This sequence comes from Flammeovirgaceae bacterium, assembly GCA_023251155.1. GTDB lineage: Bacteria > Bacteroidota > Bacteroidia > Cytophagales > Cyclobacteriaceae > ELB16-189. Next base: position 9,138 of record JAHEZH010000001.1, read on the forward strand.
TCAGTATGGGCTGGAAGAATTCACACCTTTTTGAATTTCAGGTGGGCGATTATAAAATAGGATACATCCATCCACAGGAAGCATTTGATGATGTAGCCGATGCCGGTGAAGTAACACTGGATTTGCTTTTAAAGGAGGGGATGACCTTGGCATATCTCTATGATTTCGGTGACTACTGGATGCATACCGTGGAGGTAGAAAAAATAATACCCCCGGAAGAAGGCCGGATTTATCCTGTCTGCACCGATGGTCAACTGGCTTGCCCTGCGGAAGACAGTGGTGGTATTCATGGATTTTATCGTCACCTCGAAATAATAAAAGACCCCCGGCATGAAGAGTACAAAGAAGTCAAGCGATGGCTTGGTCGTGGTTATGATCCGGAAAAGCTGGACCTGGATAAAGTGAATAAGGAGCTGCCGAAGTTCAAAAAATACCGGAAGCGCTGGCAATAAAGTCGGTTTTGCACACCGGAAATGAAAAAGCCACGATGTCACCATCGTGGCTTTCTTTTCTTATTGGTGATCAGCAAAAGTCTCCGGCTGTAAAAAAGCGCGGGCCCTTACCTGATTACTTACTCACCCCTGGCAATCCTGTGATAGGTGCCGCCTGCTCCTTACCAAAGGAGGGTGCTTTGCGTACGGTTGGATAAACCTCATCTAACGTATTGCCATCATACAGCCTTCCGTTCTTCATCACCTTGTTTACACTGTTGGTGTTACGCAGGTTTTCCAACGGATTCCTGTCGAGAATAACAAGGTCGGCAAGTTTACCAGCCTCAATACTACCCACATCGCCATCCAAACCCAGTGCTCTTGCTCCGTGGATGGTAGCTACTTTCAATGCATTGTGTGTACTCAATCCACCGGAGCCCACGCTCCACAGTTCCCAGTGATAACCGAGGCCTTGCAGCTGTCCGTGTGAACCAATACCTGCATTACCTCCTGCTTTCACCAGGTCATTTACAAAACGTGCATGATCCGGGAACACATGCTCTTCTTCCATAAACCATGCTCCTCTTCTTCTCGATTTCTGATCCAGCTCTGACTTCGGTGTAAAGTAATTCAGCTTGGGATCTGAATTTACTTTTTCTGTTTCGTAATAGAAGTTCTCTGCCCATGGCCCACCGTACGATACCAATAGCGTTGGCGTGTACGTCATCTTGGCATTGGCCACCGCAGTAGCAAAATCGTTGTAGAGCGGATAGATGGGGAAGGAGTGCTCATGACCGGAATAACCATCGATGAGGTTGGTCATGTTCAGCTTAAAGTCAAGACCACCTTCGGTAGTGGGCATCAGCTGTTGTTCTTTGGCTGCCTGTATAATCCACTGCCGATGCTGGCGGTTACCCGTAAGGTACATCTTGATGGTTTTGGTATTGTAGTATTCTGAATATTGTTTCAGAATATCTTTGGCCTGATCAAAGTCTTTCAGATTGTACGCCCAATAACCAACGCCCGGCCCGGTGCTGTAGATACGCGGACCTACCATCTGGCCGGTCTCTACCATATCGCTATAGGTAAGCACATCAGTAGTTGCCGTTTGTGGATCGCGTGTGGTCGTAACGCCGTAAGCCAGGTTAGCCGCATACATCCACGCCTGGTTTTTCTGTATGCCCCATGCCGGCCACATGTGTGCGTGTGTATCTACAAAGCCGGGCACAATGGTCTTTCCATTCAGGTCCATTTTCTGTACGGAAGCATCTACACTGATCGAACCTGCTGCGCCTACTTGTTTGATGCGTGCATTCTCAATCAACACGTCACCGCGCTCAATCACTTCATCGCCCTTCATGGTAACAATGCGTGCGTTCTGCAAAAGAATTTTTCCTTGCGGTATATCTTTCTGCACCGTGATCCGGATGCGCACTTCACCCGGTTTGTAGCCTTCGTCTTTCTTCTCATCCTTTTTCTTGTCCTTATCGTCACCGGTTTTCACCGAGTCTTTCTTCACTTCTTCCTTCTTACCGTCTTCTTTGTCTTTTTCCTCCTGTGCTTTTTTCTTTTTCAGCTCCAGCTCTTTGGCTTTTGATTCATCGAGGTTGTACGTAAAGAAGGCATTGCCCAGTGAGTAATAAACAATCCTGCCGTTGTTGTTCCAGCTGGGAAACTCACCCCCCAGTTTGGTCAGCTTGGTAGCCGGAAACGATGCTTTGTCTGCTTCGGATACCGAGATCTTAGGAACTTCACCTCCTGTTTTAGGAATCGTAACCACATAGATATCATTGTTGATCTGCGCCAACGCTTTGTCGCCTTCGGGCGCCATCTTGATTACCTCGGCATTGGAAGGTTCACGTTGTGGTTCGGTTGCTGATTCAATCAGCATACAATGATTTTCACCGGCAATACTTCCGTAGGTCATGATACCGGTGATCTTGATGATCTGCTTCTCATCGGTTCCGTCCCAGCGGATCGACAGCAACCCTTTTTGGCCGCTGTATAAATAGATGCGATCATCGGACTTCACAAAGTGCGGATTGCTTCTTCCCTTTGCCCGGCCGATAACCGTTACATTGCCCCCATCGCCACTGATCCATGCCAGCTCATCCTGGCTGCCAAAGGCCACCGGATCGGGATCTTCCTGGAAGAAGTACGAAGAGCCTTTCGTAAACACAATCTTATTTCCTGTATAGCTCCAGGCGGGATCGGAATACAGTGCGGCCGTAGTGGTCAGGCGTTGTGGATTCGCTCCTTTTAATTTGAAATTGATTTTGTAGAGATGACCTCCGTTGTTTTCCCATGTGGCCCACACCAGTTGTGATCCATCCGGGCTCCATGCCGGTTGTGCTTCCGTGAAATCAAAATTGCTCACGCGCTTCGATACACTGGTAGCAATGTCCATCACATATAACCGGTTCAATGCCGTAAACGCAACCTGTTTTCCATCGGGCGATACCACCGGGTTTCTGATCTGTGTCACGATCATGTCCTTATCATCTTTGATGGGATATTTAAAATCCACACGCGGCCCTACCAGGAATTCGGTTTCCATCTGGAATGGAATGTTTACGGCAGCACCACCAGCCACCGGTATGGAATAAAACTTTCCACCATAGGAAGCAATCAGTGATTTACTATCAGGAGTAAATGACATGGCCGGGATGACACCCAGCGGAGCGATGGACTCCTGTTCATCGCGCTGCACCGGGTACGCCAGCCATCTTTCATCACCACTTTTTAAATCGCGAAGGATCAAACCCGTCTGATCATTATAGCGCGATCCATACACCAGGTACTTGCCGTCGGGTGAAAGGGTAGGCGCAAAAGCAGAACCATAGCGCGATGTTTTGGTTTCCACCTCACCGGTTTCGCGATCATAAATACCTAACTGATATTGTGGCAACTGTGCATTGTAGTTCCACGCACCGTAGCGCTGCGAAAACCACACGTAACGATTGTCTGGCCCGAAAGCCGGCTCGGAGATCTTGATGTTATCGGGCTTGGAGATGAGCTGTGCGCCTGAGCCTCCCTCCTTGTGGAACATCCACAACTTGAAGTTGCGCGTACCGCGCGAACCTACGATGTAATTTCCATCCGGACTCCACTCGGCAGACTGATAGTGATCGGTGTTCCCTTTAGTTACCTGCAGTGAATCTTTTTTGTCCATGTTAAACCACCAGATATTTTCACCACCACTGCGGTCGGTAATGAACAGCAGTTTGGTCCCATCAGGACTGAACTTGGGATTTGAATCGAATGCCATACCCGATGTAAACGGTGTGGGCTTACCACCGGTGATGGGCATGGTATAGATGTCACCCAGGAAATCAAAGGCAATGGTCTTTCCATCCGGACTTACATCCAGCGACATCCAGGTACCTTCATTGGTTTTGATGGGAATTCTTCTTCCCACTTCGAGCGGAAGATCTTTTTTCCTTTTTGATTCCTTTTTGGTGGAATCCTTTTTGGCGTCCTTCTTCTCCTGTGCTGACGCAAACAGGGGGAGAAGCAAGACGAACAGCAGTAGCATTTTCTTCATGTGGGTGACAATTAAATTAGGATATAAATAACGGGGCAAAATAAGTGATGGTCCATGAATTTACATGGATGGCTTTCGTCTTTGATTACTTTAGCTGAATGTACTGGTGGAAGCAGGGAAGAGATACACTTCCTGCTGAATTTTATTTCAGGATGCTGAGAAAAGTAGCACCCAGATTATCGGCAATGATTTTTCGGTACCGGACACTTCTGCGATAATCCGCCGTAAGGAATTCTTTCCAAACCTCATCCCAGTCGGATTGTTTGGACATCACAAAAGCCAGCTCTTCCGCATCACCAAAACTTACATTCTGTCTTTTCACGGGCAGGTTCTTGCGCGTGGCATCCACAAACTCTGTAAAGTCGAGAATAGTAAACAGTTTAGGATTGGTACTGATCTTTTTCAAGATCTCCGGCCCGTTGGCACCATACGTAATGGATAACGAAGGCATGTACTCTTTTTTGATTTTGCTGATGTGCTTGGCATGTGTGCTGCCTCCTATAATTTCGGCGGAGTATCCATCCAGCTTGGTTCCTATTTCGGACAGGCTCACTACATTCGGAGCATCTTTATGCGTAAGCAACACCACCGGATTAGATAGAAATGGCGGAGTAAACTTCAATATCTTCTTGCGGTCTTCAGTGATGGTCACATTGGTTACTCCAAGAATGTCTTTGGTCTCCTGCGCGATTTTCAAAAAGTCGGTAAACACGGGTTCTTTGCCTGCATAGCTGACCGTGATTTTTTTATCGTACTTCTTTTGCACAAAGGCCACAAAGTCGGTGAGGATATCCACACATGCGCCTTTGACCTTACCCCCTTCTTCATCGATGAGGCCAGGTTGTTCATAGTACATGACAGTAAGAGTGCCTGAGCCGACTGTCTTTACTGTCGCCCAACTGTCGCCTTTGTATTTTTGACTAAATGCGGATTGAAAACAAAAAAGAAAGAGAAGGAGAAGTACATTTTTCATGGTCCTTGTGGCTTAGGTTTATGCTAAAGTAAATGCATTTGCCGGACGAAAGAAAATGCATTTGCCCAGAGGCAGCAATAATAGTTTCAGCAAACGTTATCGCTATATCCAGGGATTGTTAACGCTGAACCTGTTCCTTATTTCGTGCCAACCAAAAAGACGGCACCACCTTCTTGCCCCATTACGAAGATATCGGCCGGATAAACTTCTTATCAATGAAATTTAAAATCAGGATGAAGATCGCTCCGAATACAATCAATCCAGGATAGCCGGTGATGAACCGATACGCACTCATGTCGGGCTTGAAGTCGATCAATGCCACGGCCACGATTAATCCGATAAGGAAAAGAAATATCCCCCCTATGAACCACCATCCATCACGATACGATTCGCGCGCATGCTTTGCTGCTATGCGCTGAATGACCAGGTCTTCAAAAGAAGAAGGCAAAAGAAACTCCGGCTCACGCTGCAGCGAAGCAAATACTTTGCGATACGCCTGTGCATCAGCAGAGGTGTCAAACTGATCTCCAGCTTCTATTTTATGTTGTAGTTCTTCGTCACTCATATCCATTCTTCTTTACCCAAATGCTTCTTTACACTTTCCTTGAGCTGATGACGTGCTCTGAAAAGATAGTTCTTCACGGTGCCTTCCGGCATACCGGTTATCTCTCCGATCTCGGTGTAGTTCTTTCCATCCAGGTGATATAAAGTTAACACCGTTTTATACTGAATCGGAAGCTTGTCAATCAATTTAAGTACCTGCTCTTCGGAGTCTTGCTCTGCCAGTGCATCGGCCTGATCATCAGAAATGAAATGGCTGGTGAACTGATCCTCTTCCGGAATATCGCTGATCTGTATTTTCTTTTTGCGCAGATGGTTGATCGCATGGCGATAGGCAATGGTCGCTACCCAGGTGCTGAGTTGCGACTGGAAATTGAACTCGCCTATCTTCTCATACACTTTCATAAACACATCCTGACAAAGCTCTTCCCTGTCTTCGGCACGGTCAATCAACCGACCCACCATATGGGTCACCAGCCTTTCATTTTGCCTGATCAGCAACCTGAAAGCCTGCGTATCACCACTGGTAATGCGGGAAACCAAAGCCCTATCGTCTGTCATTATCGGGTGAGACACGTATTCAGATTAGAATGTTGCAGGGTATACGTAGGATTTTAGAGGCACGGGGTACAATTGGAGGAAAAGGTTAACAAATTGTACCTCGTACATCCTGAATCGAAAAATATTTTAAATATAGCTGCAACATCCTGTTTCAGGCCGGTGTCTTACGCCACAAAACAACGAAACAATTAAACCGTATCAATATGGATCACAACGTAACACAAGTATTAATGCCGGTAGCCATCTTTGGCGGATTAGGTGGCAGCGTTTATTTCTTCACCAAAGTGATGACCGACTACGTATTGAAGAAGAAAATGATTGAGAAAGGATATGTAAATGACGATACACAGGCTATCTTCAAACAGCATCAGCTGGAAGAGAGCAAATACCCTTCATTGAAATGGGGACTGCTTTGCTTCTTTGGTGGCCTTGCCCTGATCCTGATGGAATACATTCCGGCTGATCCTGAATCACCCCTTCCCTATGGTTTGGTGGCCGTTTCATTATCGCTTGGCTTCCTGCTTTACTTCTTCATTGTAAAGAAGCAGTCCAAATAAGTAACCTCTTTCTCTTGTTACCCGGCTGTGTATGGCCGGGTAACAAATTCTTTTCTTTATCGTCTCCCTAAAAATTCTCCTCCATGTTTAAAAATTACGTTAAGACTGCCATGCGCAGCCTGTTAAGGCATCGCTTTTTCTCGGCCATCAATATTTTTGGTCTGGCTGTAGCCATGACTATCTGTATGGCCATCATTATGATGATTGCCGACCAGATGATGTACGATCGGTACAACACCAGGCGCGATCGTATTTACCGGATCAACACTATTCCGCTCGGAGAAAACAATGCCGAGCATAACGAAACAGCCACCACCACACTTCCTCTTCGCAATGAATTGATGGAGAGCTTTACCGGAATAGAAAAATCGGTGCGCATACTGCGTGGCTTTGGTAATATGTGGCTGGAGATTGAGCAGAACGTAAACATTCCGGTAGCTGGATTTTTTGTTGATCCGGAAATGCTGGATGTGTTTGAATACGAGTTGGAGTACGGAGACCGAAACACGGCACTTACTGAACCCCGCTCCGTTGTTCTTACCCGTAAAGCAGCCAGGAAATTATTCAAACAGGAAAACCCGGTAGGCGAAACCTTTAAGGTAGGCGAACAAGGTTTGTTTAAAGTAACTGGTGTGCTGAAGGAGACTAACCATAAATCGCACATTGTATTTGATGCACTGGCCAGTATATCGACCATTAAAGATCTGAAAGAAACACGCTATCGCAGAGATATCGACAACTGGTATCAATACACGGCAGGATGGATTTATATTTTGGTGGAAGAAGGAAAAGGACCGCATGACATCAACCCTCATCTTGAAAAAATTCAAAAAGCCCATTTTACAAAACTGCCCAAGCCCGACACTCAGCAAAAAGTAAAGTATCACCTGCAGTCGTTGATGAGCATTACTCCTGGCCCGTTCATCAACAATCCCATTGGCCCATTTCTTCCGTGGCTATTCATTTACTTCTTTGCCGGACTGGCGGCAGTGGTGATGCTCACATCGTGCTTCAATTTCACCAATCTGTCCATTGCCCGCTCACTTACACGCGCCCGCGAAATAGGTGTGCGCAAAGTAACCGGTGCCATGCGCTGGCAGATTTTCGTTCAGTTTTTATCTGAATCGATACTGGTTGCATTGTTTGCTCTGGGCCTAGCTATCGTTCTCTTATTGGCAAGCAAGCCGCTCATGATGCAGCTCAGTTTTGCACGACTCATGAAATGGGATCTGGAGGCCAATTACTTTGTATATGCCATTTTTCTGGTCTTCGCTATAGTAGTGGGCATCCTTGCCGGGCTTTTTCCGGCCGCAGTGATGAGTGGCTTTCAGCCGGTGAAAGTATTGAAGGGATTTACCAACATTAAATTATTCTCCCGCATGGGCCTGCGCAAAACATTATTGATCGCGCAGTTTACATTCTCACTCATTTTCATTCTATCGGTCATTGTTGTGTTCAACCAACTCCAGTTATTCCTCAAAGCCGATCACGGGTTTAGTATGGACAAAAAAGCAATCGTGTACCTGAGCAATACTTCCGCTCAGGCGATGAAAACGGAATTGCTAAAATACAGCAACATTGAAAATGTAACCGCGGCATCGCACATACCTGCCGCTGGAAGCAGTTATGGCGAAGGCTTTAAAAAATCCCTTGATGAGAAAGACTGGATTAACATAAACTACTATGCTGTAGATGAAGACTACCTCAAAAACATTGATGTGAAAATGGTAGCCGGTCGTTTCTATACCGCCGAAGCAGGTGAATCAAACAAAGGTTTTATTGTGATCAGTGAAAAGGCGGTAGAGACATTTCATTTCCAAAGTCCTATTGATGCCGTGGGGCAGGAAATCATACAGCAGAATGATTCAGCACGTCTGCAAATAATCGGAGTGGTTAAAAACTACAATCATCAATTGCTGATGGAAAAAATGGATCCGCTTGCGTTGATGTATAAGCCGGATGATTTCCAGATTCTGCAGGTACAGTATTCCAACTCCTTCCAAGAGGCTGGTGCTTCTATCGAAGCTGCATGGAGCAAAGTAAACCCCACTTTAAAAGTGGACTATCGCGATTTCAATGAAGAGATCCATAAAATCTATGACATCTTCTTTGGTGATATTGTGAATATACTGGGCGTGATTTCCTTCCTCGCTATCATCATCTCCTCACTGGGCCTGCTTGGTATGGCTACGTACACCACCGAAACACGCATTAAAGAAATATCAATACGCAAAGTACTGGGCGGAAGCAACCGGTCACTGGTTTATCTTCTTTCCAAAGGGTTCTTTTCGGTGTTGCTTATTGCGATTTTCATTGCTACTCCGGCTGCTTACTTCATCAATAACCTATGGCTGGAGCTGCTTGCTTACCATGTGTCCGTAAATGCAGGTGTAATCGCGCTGGGTGTTTTGATCCTTGTGCTCTTTGGTGTAATCACCATTGGTTCACAGGCATGGAGAGCGGTCTTTGTAAATCCGGTGGATAATCTGAAAAATGATTAGCCCAACACAGAAAAGGAGATAATCACACCTAAGCGGTTATCCCTTTTTTCAACTTGGTAAACAGGTAATCATTTGTTTGATTACCTGTTTTTAATTAACCTCATTTTTGGTGGCCATCCTTTGGAGGAAAGAAGATGGACAAAATCTTATGCTTGAAAAAAGTGAGGATGTGAACGATTGTATCATGCGCTTTCAGTGGCTTCATAAACACCATAACAAATTCGCATCTCATCGAATAAAATTCAAAAAAGGCCAATGTGCCCATAAAGGCTAACCCAACAATTGGCACATCGGCTCATTATTTAAAATGCTTCAGCATTACGATCTCTTCTGATTTCAGAAATCGCCACTGGCCGCGTTTCAGGTCTTTCTTATCCAGACCGGCATATACTACGCGATCAAGCTTCACTACTTCGTAGCCCAGTGTTTCAAAAATTCTTCTTACTACACGGTTCCACCCGATGTGGATTTCAATCCCCACGGTCTTTTCGTCATCGCTTACAATGGCGGCATCATCCACAATGGCTTTGCCCTCTTCCAGTTGTACTCCGTCCACTACTTTTTGAAAATCATTTTTAGTGATCGGCTTGTCCAATTCTACTTTATAAATCTTCTTGGCATTGTAGGACGGATGTGTCAGCTTATCGGTAAGATCTCCATCATTCGTCAACAACAGAAGTCCGGTTGTATTTCTGTCCAGACGGCCAACCGGATAGATCCGCTCTTTGCATGCGCTCGCCACCAGGCTCATTACTGTATTACGCTCCTGCGGATCATCGGTCGTTGTGATAAATCCTTTCGGCTTGTTCAATAATACATACACCGGTTTTTCTGCTTTCAGCTTTTTACCTTCATGGCGCACTTCATCTGTCGGCTTCACCTTATATCCCATCTCAGTAATGGTTTCTCCATTTACTGAAATCAATCCCATCTTGATCAGTTCATCTGCTTCTCTGCGCGAGCAAACGCCACTGTTGGAAATGAATTTATTAAGACGGATCAACCCATCGTCCGATTTTCGCTCAATGACATTCCCGGCAATCTGATTGCGTTGGTTTTCGGTCTTTGCCTGTACAAATGACTTCTTCTCTCCGGCTTTCTTAAAAGGTTTCTTGTCACCCTCATTGCGCGAGAAGCTTTTAGAGAAGCGTTTTGGCTTGTCTTCACCACTTCGCTCATCGCGGTTGCTGAAAGCAGGTTTTGAAAAACGCTTTGGTCGCTCCGATGAATCTTCTCTTTGAGTATACGGTCTTTTGTTATCTCTGTCTCCAAAACTTCTTTTTTCGCCTTCCGGTTTCGAAAAACGTTTTGGCCTTTCGTCCGATCCTTCACTTCTTCCATACCGGGGCTTTGCAAATCCCGGACGGTCAGCTGAATCTTCTCTTCGGGTATAGGATCTCTTGTTTTCCCGATCACCAAAACTTCCACCTCTTCCTTCCGGTTTGGAGAAGCGCCCTGGTTTGTCGCTGGAAGTATCTTCTGATCTTGAAAAACGTTTTGGGCGATCGGAGGATGAATCCTCTCTTTTGCCATATGGCTTTTTAAAACCACCTCTGCTCTCTCCATCCGGTCGCGGGCGGAAACCGGCTGATCCGGAGGTACGTGGTCTGAACTCACGTGGTTTATCTGAGCTGGAAGAACGTGAAGACCGTTTGTCTCCGCCTTCAAACTCACCACGTCCTGATCTTTTCTTTGCCTTATGAAAAGAGTTCTCTGCATCGGTGCGCTTGCCAAAAGAGGAAGTGCCTTTTCCCGAAGATTTATTTGATTTGCCTTTGCCTGCCATAATGCGGTAAAATTACAAAAATTAGATGGTAGCCCTTTTCGTTCCTCAGTAGGACCTAAAACCGGCCTGTATAAAAATGAAAAACGCCCCGGTAAATGAGACCGGAGCGTCATACTGATTCTTTTCCGTTCTTACTATTATTGCCCTTCGCCAGGCACCTCTCCGATGGTGTTTACTTCCTGGGTGAAATCCTTGGGGGTAGGTAGCTCATTGATATCATTGATACCAAAATACTCCATGAACTTGGCACTGGTACCATACAACATGGGTCGGCCAATAGTATCTGCCTTTCCACGAATTTCAATCAACCCTTTGTCCAGCAGTTTCTGTATGGCATAGTCACAGTTTACACCGCGTATGTTTTCCACCTCTGTTTTAGAGATCGGTTGCTTGTACGCGATGATCGACAGTGTTTCCATAGCAGAAGTAGAAAGTCTTTTTTTCGACTGCTGTTTCAGCATAATGCCTATACTTGCCTGGTAGGCGGGCTTGGTCAAAAACTGAAAACCACCGCCACCTTTGTTCAGCTGAAAGGAAAACTCATCACTTTGATACTTGGTATCCAGCTTTTCGATAGCCGCAGCAATGTCTTCTTCCGGAACATCTGCATTAAACATCTCGGAAAGACACGCTTTGATATCCACTACCTTGGTAGGTACCGGAGAACAAAAGATCAACGCCTCAACATGATTTACTAAAAAGTCCACAATCTCCTCCTCTGCTTATTAATCCTGCTTCATCATTTTTGCTTCAATGGATTGTGTAGTGTGGGGCACTGCAATCAATCTTTCTTTTGAAATCAGCTTACCGGTCACGGTACAGATTCCATAAGTACCATTCTTGATGCGCACCAGTGCATTCTCAAGATTGGTGATGTATTTCAACTGACGTGCTGCAAGCTGGCTCAGGTTTTCCTTCTCAGCGGTTTCAGCTCCGTCTTCGAGTACTTTTGTATTCCCTCCCGATGTGGCATCAGTACCTTCATCGTTAGTACGGTTCAATGTATCTTTCAATAACTTGAATTCGTCTTTTGCTTTTTGAAGCTTGCCCTGAATCAATACTTCAAACTCTTTCAGCTCTGATTCGCTATAGCGTGTACGATCGTCCTGCACGGCAGGTGTAGTAGGCTTGTGTGCGATGGGGCGCTGACTGATAATCGGAAAAATATTCAACTGCGGATTGGATGGCTTAGCCATCGCCTCCTGCTTTTTGGTCAATGTTTTAACAGGTGCTTCTTTTTCAGGAGCTTCCTTTCTTTCTACCGGAGCTTTCACTGCCTTCACAGGTGCTTCTTTCTTGGCTACTACCTTTTTAGGAGCTTCTTTTTTAGCAACAACCTTCTTAGGTGCTGCTTCCTTTTTGGCAGGTGCCTTCTTCGCTACTACTTTCTTTTCAATCTTTTTGGAAGCAGATTTTTTTACTGGTGCTTTGGCTTTTACTACAGAAGCCTTCTTTGCTTTAGGAGCAGGTTTTGCTTTCGCCTTTGCAACCGTTTTCTTTACTGCTTTAGCGGGCGACTTTTTATTTGTTTTGGCCATACATTAAGTCCTTGGTAAAGGGTTAAAAAAAGATGGCGCAAAAATACATGGTCGTAGCGGAAACAAAAAATGTATTCTGATTAAATAAACCCGCTTAAAATTTTACAAAAAGCATTATTTGCAAAATAATATTCTATTGAATATGAATTTTATTTGCTTAAATTCTGATTTCGATACATTCCAGGGAAAGGGATCGGATTCTAAAATTCCGCTCATGGCAAAAAGTGATGTGCACAATCAGTAATAACTACATGATCAATAAACAATTATCCGCCACTATCTCGATGCGAGAATCACCCGCTTGCGGAAGGTTTTTACTGTACCACTGCTGGTACTAAAGGCCTCAAACCAAACAAGGTAATATCCGCTCTTCGCCTTGGTGCCATCATCACGGTCGCCTTCCCACCGAAAGATTCCGTCATACCCAATGGTTCCGTTGTTGACAATCTCTTTTATTGCTCTTCCCTGTTGGTCATAGATTTTCACGTTGGCCACATAGCCACTCTCTTCAAACTTATACTGTATCTGTGCAAAATCATTTCCTGGCATTTCGATCGAAAAAATTTCTGGTAACACCTGTACTTCACCGCTTACGGTGAGCGCTTCAGGCCGGGTGTTGGAGTTGATGAAACCCGGAGTAGCAAAGCCCGAAGCCGCAGTAGCCGAGCGCCAGTTAGCCACATCATGGGTGGGTTGTGTCAATGATATCCGCTCCAGCGAAACTCCTTCTTCTTCTTTAATCAATGGCGAGTGCATCTTTTTCGTGTAGGCAAAAAAGTCAATCACCTTGCCTTCGTTACTGATAAGTGCGATACTTCCCTCCTCATCGGGCAGACTGGGTAGAGTCGATTGGAAAAACTTTTCAGATACACTTTGCGGATAGTGATTTTTAAGGACGACTCCGTCTGTCGTAAAAACGATATAATCTTCCGGAGGAAGGATGTAATCGGTAGTGGTGATTTCTTTTGGGTTAGAGAGGGTTCCGTCAGGGTAGTTGGCCAGCTTCGCGTTTTTCAGATTGATGTATTTCTTAGAACGATTATAGATCTCAACAAAATTAACTCCACCCGCGCGTGGGTTGAACAATACTTCATTGATCACCACATCCAGCTCATCCATTATTTCAGGTAATGCGATTTCTGCATGGCTGAATTCTTCCTGGATACGATTGCCATTACAATCATAAATATCAACAAGACGGAGCGTGTATAACTGACGTGCGTTAAGTTCTTCACTAAGATTCACCTGAATTTGCCGTAACGATAAATCGGTGAAGAATGCCTGCGTGGTTTTTACTTCTGGGGAGAATAGAAAGGAAGAGGAAGAGACAGGCTTCTGCAACTTCTCGTTGAACTGTAACAACAACTGGCGTGAGTTTAATGTAGTCACATAAAGAAGTTGGGGTCCTGTGAGGTCAGGCTTGTTTGCCGAAACTGAATTCCGTTCTCCGGGAGAGCCTCCGCGCTCATCCTCCGATGCCGTCCAGTTGTCTTCTTCTCCACAGCTGTTGGCGATGTCGATTAATTCAAGTGACCAGCCTCCATCTTTCTTTTCATTATCACGGTACCAGGTGGAAGAATAATGGACAGAATCTATGGTAACACCCGTAGCACTTTTTAAAACCAGCGGCTCTCCATCGTTATTCAGCGAAGGAAAACTGGGTACAGCGAGCACCTTCACCTCTGGTGAAAACCTGTCCACGTTGGAGGTAGAGGTAAGCACCAGGTAAGAACCCGGTAGTAAAAGTGTAGAGGACAATGTTGCTGTAAAGGTAGCATCCAATAGTTTCCATCCCGCCAGGTCAAAAGCATAAGCCGATCGGTTATGAATCTCGATGAACTCCGCTTCCGGAAGCTGAACCACCGGTGTGGGGTCAGCCATGATTTCGGTAATCAGGATGTCTTTCAACTGAGAGGCAACCACCATGAAATACTGAAACGACTTTTCAACGAGCGGCAAACGATTACCCGCTGCATCTTTTACCGATTGAACAGAAATCAAATTACTGACCCCATTTTGAAAGTGACGCTGAAATGTAAGCTGAACTGTTCTCCCGTCGGCAAGAAGGGTGGCCGAAGATGGATTACCAATGGAATTGTTAACCGAGTAATTCAACCCGTCTTGCGCAGAAGTTACATCCAGCTGTTCGCTGAATGATACACGCAATGAATTCTGATTTAGAACCTGTACCGACTGAAGCGTGGGCGGAGTCGTGTCGACCATTATATCACCGGCATAGATATCATCGAAAAAATGCCTGTTGATGAAGCTCGGGGTGGATTGCTGGATTTTAATTCCGAAAAACGCGGATGTGGTAAATGAATTGTCTGTAGCTGTTCCTTCACTGAAAAAATCGGTTCCTCCTGAAGCATCGCGCAGCAGTATCCATTGATGAGCAGCATCGCGGATTACTTTTATGCTAAGCATGTTGTTCGAGGTATTGGTTACTCCGTCAGTGCCATTAATCAATAATGTTGCTACACCTGCTGTCAGCTTATAAAGACTCACTTCATCGGGTGTGCCGCCAATACGAACAAAGTATCCGTTGTTGGCAGCACGGCTCAGATCCGATTGTTCCGACATCAGGTAAACATCCACATAATTGGCGCTCGAAGTATTGAACTGAAGATGAACAGAAAAACTCCACTCTGCAGTTAGCGCCCTGGCAGAGGGAGTACTGATATAAAAAGAAGAATTGAGGGTGGAAGAGTTGGATCTTAATCGACCATTTGAAACCATCCAGTTCGCTGCATTGTCAGCAACCCATGTTGGGTTTGCTGTATAATCACCATCCGAAAAATCATCTGCTACTTGCCCAAACGTTAGTAAGGACATGAAAGCCAAAACAATGACGAAAGTTTTTTTCATAGCGTATTGACTAACTGACTATTTTTGTTGCCTTAAATCAATTTAACAAAATAAAATGAGATTAGCCGTTGTGGGTGCCACTGGTTTAGTGGGCCAGGAAATTCTGAAAGTGCTCGCTGAGCACAACTTTGAGTTTGACGAACTTTATCCGGTTGCTTCCAGCAAAAGCGTGGGTAAGGAAATTGAATACAAGGGTAAGAAGTACACGGTGAAGAGCATGGAAGAAGCAGTAAAGCTTGCTCCCGATATTGCAATATTCTCAGCAGGTGGAAGTACTTCACTGGAATGGGCACCAAAGTTTGCTGCTGTGAAGACTACCGTGATTGATAACTCTTCCGCATGGCGCATGGATCCTACTAAAAAACTGATTGTGCCTGAAATCAATGGAGACACTCTTCAAAGCGAAGATTTGATTATTGCCAACCCGAATTGTTCCACCATTCAGATGGTTTTGGTTTTAGCTCCATTGCACGCAAAGTATAAAATCAAGCGCATCGTGGTTTCCACCTATCAGTCGGTAACAGGTACAGGTAAGAATGCCGTAGAGCAGCTGATGAATGAACGCAATGGGGTCGATGGACCAAAAGTGTACCCTCACCCGATCGATATGAATGTGCTTCCTCATATTGATGTGTTTCTCGATAACGGGTACACCAAAGAGGAAATGAAAATGGTGAACGAGACCAGAAAAATATTAGGTGATCAATCCATCAACATCACTTCCACGACGGTACGTGTACCCGCCATCGGTGGTCACTCGGAAGCCGTAAACGTAGAGTTTGAAAATGAATATGACCTGAAGGAGGTACGTACCATTCTCGAAAATACGGCAGGAGTAGTGGTGAAAGACGATGTGAAAAACAACGTGTACCCCATGCCTATTCACTCGCACGGTAAAGATGAAGTATTTGTAGGCCGTTTGAGAAGAGATGAATCGCAGCCCAAAACACTGAACATGTGGATTGTGGCCGACAACCTGAGAAAAGGTGCGGCTACCAATGCGGTGCAGATTGCGGAGTTTCTTAAAGCTAAAGACCTCGTCTATTAATCGATAACATCCTTTTTGCTAAGAAGAGCCCGGTTCTACCGACCGGGCTTCTTTTATTTGCACTAATCTCTCTGGAAAAACGTCTATCAACCCAACACTGATTTTTTCGTTTCTAATCATCAACTTCTGAACGTGAAGAATTCAGTATTTTTGTAAATCAATAACCCAAAAAATATGAGTAAAGGATTAATTGCAGTACTTGCCGTTGTCGGTATTATAGTCGTTTTTGTAGGAGGGTTCTTCCTATGGGGAACAGGTGTGTATGACAGCGCCGTAAAAGCGCAAGAAGGAGTAAACAATGAGTTTGCTGATGTTCAGGCGGCCTATCAGCGCAGAGCGGACCTGGTTCCTAACCTGGTGGCTACTGTAAAAGCGGCCGCTGAAAATGAAAAAGGTATTCTGACACAAGTAACACAGGCCCGTGCCGGTATTGTGGGTGCAAAAACTCCCGAAGATCTGGAATTAGCCGGACGTAAAATCAATACGGCTATCAATCTTGCTTTCGAGGCCTATCCGCAAATTCGCTCTACTGAAAACTTCCAGGAATTACAATCGCAACTGGAAGGCACCGAAAACCGAATCAACGTAGCACGCCAGCGTTACAATGCTTCCGTAGCACAATACAACACGTATGTAAGAGGGTACTTCAAAAAATCGGCATTGAATTTCTTTGGCGATGGTGAAGACTTCTCTCCCCGCAAAGGCTTTGAAGCTTCTGCTGGTTCAGAAAAAGCTCCTGAGGTTAAATTCTAGGCACATTTTTATTTAACCCAAAAACCCCACAATGAAAAAAGTATTCATTATCGCTTTTGTATTGTTCACATCGGTGTATACACAAGCTCAGGAAAGCAAAACCTACACCGCTACTTTAAAGAAATACCTTGAAGTAAGTGGCTCGATGGCTGCATTTAAATCAGCCACCACTACAATGATGTCACAATTCAAATCCATGTATTCAAGTGTCCCTAATGATGTATGGTCAGAGCTGGAGAAGGAACTCTCTACCACTTCATTAGATGATCTGGTCAGCCTGCTTGCACCGGTGTATAGCAAGCACCTGAGCGAAAATGATTTGAAAGAAGTGATTAAATTCTACGATTCGCCTGTTGGCAAAAAGCTTTCGTTGGAAACTCCAGCCATTATGCAGGAATCGATGACTGTCGGCCAAACCTGGGGAATGAAAATTGGCGAAAAGGTGCAGGCAAAAATGAAAGAAAAGGGATATTAATTCCCACGCACAACCAGTGCTATACAACAAAAGAGCCGCTCCTTAAATCAGGGAGCGGCTCTTCTGTTTATACCCGGTAAGAGAGCTTACACTCGCTTCACTTCTTTCATTTCATAGCTTTCAATTACATCGCCCACTTCAATATTGACAAAGTTTTCGATACCAATACCGCAATCAAATCCTGATTTCACTTCGCTCACATCGTCCTTGAAACGTCTCAGTGTACTCAGCTTACCAGCATAGATTACAATACCTTCGCGGATAAGGCGAATTGGATTAGCCCGTTTGATGTATCCATCGGTAACCATACATCCGGCAATAGTGCCCACTTTAGAGATCTTGAATACTTCGCGAACATCGGCATTACCAACAATCACTTCTTCAAACTCTTTCTCGAGCATACCTTCCATCGCCGCCTTCACATCATTAATGGCATCATAGATGATGGAATAATGGCGGATTTCGATTTCTTCGTTCTCTGCCAGCTTGCGCGCAGAAACAGAAGGGCGTACCTGGAATCCAAGGATGATCGCATCGGCTGTTGAAGCCAGCAATACATCTGACTCGGAGATCTGACCCACCGCTTTGTGAATGATACTTACTGCCACCTTCGGTGTCGTCAGTTTCAACAATGAATCGGAAAGTGCTTCCACCGATCCGTCCACGTCACCTTTCACTATCACATTCAATTGCTTGAATGAGCCGATCGCCAAACGTCTGCCGATTTCATCCAGTGTAATGTGTTTCTTGGTGCGTATGCTTTGCTCACGGATAATCTGACTACGTCTGTTGGCAATCTCTCTTGCTTCGCGATCAGACTCCACTACCTGCAATTTCTCACCGGCTTGTGGTGCGCCATCCAGACCAAGTACCTGTACCGGTGTAGAAGGCTCTGCCGATTTCACGCGCTTGCCGGTATCATCAAACATCGCTTTCACACGACCATAATTTGAACCTGCCAGAATGATATCGCCTACTTTCAATGTTCCGTTCTGAACCATCAATGTGGTTACATAACCACGTCCTTTATCCAGGGTAGCTTCGATGATAGAACCCGAAGCTTGTTTATCCGGATTTGCCCGCAGGTTTAATATTTCTGCTTCCAGCAATACTTTTTCCAGAAGGTCGGTAATACCAACACCTGTTTTTGCCGAAATCTCCTGCACCTGGTATTTACCACCCCAGTCTTCCACAAGGATGTTCAGCTTGGAAAGTGACTCGCGTACTTTCTGCGGGTTAGCTCCCGGTTTATCAATTTTATTGATTGCAATGACAATCGGCACTCCCGCCACCTGTGCGTGGTTGATGGCTTCTTTGGTCTGAGGCATGACATCATCATCGGCCGCGACCACAATGATGGCAATATCCGTCAGCTTGGCACCCCGTGCACGCATCGCGGTAAACGCTTCGTGACCGGGAGTATCAAGGAACGCGATCTTATGACCACTTTTTGTAGTTACATCATAGGCACCAATGTGCTGAGTGATACCACCCGCTTCCTGTGCCGTTACTTTTGTGTTTCTGATATAATCGAGCAAAGAAGTTTTACCATGATCTACGTGACCCATGATGGTAACAATAGGAGCACGGGGCTGAAGATCTCCTTCAGCATCTTCTTCCATTGCCTCTTCTTCTTCTCCTTCTGTAGTCGTGAATTGTACTTCGTAGCCAAATTCATCGGCAATTACGGTAATACCCTCTGCATCCAGGCGCTGGTTGATTGAAACAAACATACCCAGGCTCATACAGGTAGAGATTACTTCATTCACCGATACGTTCATCAGCGATGCCAGGTCGTTGGCCGAAATGAATTCGGTTACCTTAAGCACTTTGGATGATTCGCTCTCCTGCTGCAGACGTTCATCTTCCGCATCCGATACGGCCTGGCGTTTTTCCTTGCGGTATTTGGCTCCTGAGAATTTCTTCTGTCCTCCGCTCAGCTTCGCCAATGTAGCACGCACCTGATCCTGAATTTCTTTTTCAGTAGGTTCTGCTTTCTGCACGCGTGGAGGAAGTGGTCCTCGTCGCTGCTGCGAAGGCGGTTGCGGGCGTTGTCCGCCCTGGCCGGTATTTGGCCCGGAATGTTGCGGGCGCGTATCCGGAACATTTGGCAAGCGCTTGCGAGGACGCTTGTGCTTTGCATCGTTGTTGTTATTCCCTGCAGACGGCTGTTCCTTTTTCTTCTCTACAGGCAGCTCAATACGATCCACCACTTTAAGGCCTTTCAGCTTATCTGCTCTGGCGGTGATCAATTCTTTCTCCGGCTCGGCAGCAGGCTCAGGAGTGGTTACCACTACGGGAGGAACAACTTCTGGGGTCTCCACCTTTTTCTCGGGTTGTTTCACTTCGGCAACAGGCGTTTTTTCAACTTCTGCTTTCGGCTCAACAACTTTCACTTCCGGTTTTACTTCTGCCTTGGGCTCGGGCTTCGTTTCGGCCTTTACCTCCGGTTTCGTTTCTACCTTTACTTCCGGCTTTATTTCTTCTTTTTTCTTCGGATCGAGATCGATTTTTCCAAGAACTTTAATGCCTTCCAGTTTTGGTTTTTCACTTTCTACTTTCTCAGGTTTTGCTTCCTCTTTAGCAGGGACAACCGTTTCTTTTGGCTTTACGATTTCTTTTGATCCGAGATTTTTAATCAGAATGCGATCTTCTTCTTCCGTCTTTTTACGCGGAGGTTCTACTACTTCCGGCTGTTGAATACTTACATTTTCAGTATGCTTGGTTCCAATCGTAAGGTTAGAGGCTTCCAGTTTTTCGGATGCCGAAGAGGCATACTCTTTTGACAACATGGCAAACTGCTCAGCGGTCAATTTCGCGTTAGGGTTGTTCTCTACCGTAAAGCCTTTTTTACCGAGAAATTCCAATATGGTATTATGACCCACATTGAGTTTTCGCGATGCTTGACCTAACCGTATCATTTTTTCTTCTGCCATGCTCAAATTTGACTATGATTTATCGGATTAACGTGATTCTGCTATTAAATTTTATTCAAATTCCTTCTTCAACACTCCGAGAACGTTTTCTACGGTCTCTTCTTCCAGATCAGTTCTGCGAACCAGTTCTTCCTTATTTAAACTCAATACACTCTTGGCGGAATCCAGACCGATGCGTTTAAGTTCATCGATAACCCAGCTTTCAATTTCATCGCTGAATTCATCCAGATCCACATCTTCTTCATGAATTTCATCCAATTCGCGGAATACATCGATTTCCATACCCACCAGACGGCTGGCTAACTTGATGTTCAATCCACCCTTACCTATGGCCAACGACACCTGGTCTGGCTTCAGGTAAACCGAAACCCTTCCCTTCTCCTTATCTATTTTCACGCTTACAATCTTGGCAGGGCTCAATGCCCGCTGCACGTAAAGTTCGAGGTTTTCGGTGTAGTTAATCACATCGATGTTCTCATTCTGCAGTTCGCGCACAATAGCATGAATGCGTGATCCTTTCATTCCCACGCAAGCTCCTACCGGATCAATGCGATCGTCATACGATTCTACCGCTACTTTGGCACGTTCGCCTGGTTCGCGTACGATTTTCTTGATCGTAATCAATCCGTCATATACTTCCGGCACTTCCTGTTCGAAAAGACGCTCCATGAAAACCGGAGAGGTTCTTGACAAAACAATTTTAGGATTACCGTTCACCATTTCTACTTTGTGTACAATGGCTCTTACATTTTCTCCCTTGCGGTACCTGTCCTTGGGAATTTGCTCTGTGCGGGGTATAGCCACTTCATTTCCTTCTCCATCGGTAAGCAGTACTTCACGGCTCAGGGTCTGGTACACTTCACCGGCCATGATTTCGCCTACGATGTCTTTATACTTCTGGAAAAGAATATCTTTTTCAAGATCCTTTACTTTCTGCATCAGTGTCTGGCGGGCGGTGGTCACCGCTCTGCGACCGAAATCTTCAATACCTACCTGCTCAGAAACCTCTTCACCCACTTCAAAATCAGGTTCAATTTTCTTGGCTTCTGTCAAGCTGATTTTATCATGATCCCAGATGTCTTCTGAGTCATCATCAACGATCTCGCGGATACGATAAA
The DNA here is from genome assembly GCA_023251155.1 of Flammeovirgaceae bacterium. Classification (GTDB taxonomy): domain Bacteria; phylum Bacteroidota; class Bacteroidia; order Cytophagales; family Cyclobacteriaceae; genus ELB16-189. Next base: position 30,788 of record JAHEZH010000001.1, read on the forward strand.
TTTCCAAATCTCCCTTGTCCGCATTGATAATGATGTCGAAATTATCATCCACGCCATATTTTTTGCGGATCATATTACGAAACACATCTTCCAGGATGCGGATCATGGTGGGTCGGTCGATGTTCTTCTGCTTGGCGAAGTCTGCAAACGACTCAATTAAATGGGTAATGTCCATCTCAATTATTATTTAAACGATACCAATACAAATGCTTTTTCTATTTCTCCGTAACCCAGTTCCCTGGGTTTTATTTCTTTTTTCTTACCCTCTCCTGTTTCCTGGTCCAGCGTAAGGTGGTCTTCACCTGCCGCGGCAAGCTTTCCCTGAATGATGGTTTTATCCTTCAGGTGGACTTTCAGACTGCGGCCTACATTCTTCTTAAACTGTCGTTTCAGTTTAAGAGGCTGATCCAATCCTGGAGTGGTCACTTCCAGCAGATACTGGTCATCCACCAGATTGGTATCGTCCAGTGCTTTGGACAAATCCCTGCTGATGTTGGCAATGTCATCAATGTTCACCCCTTTATCTCCATCAATAATGATCACCATTTTTTTTGATGGACCGTGTTTCAGGGAAAAGAGTACGTCCACAATAAAAAGACTTTCATCTTTCAGGGTGGCCTGAGCCAGATTGCGGATTTTATCGTTCAATTCCATAAACAGTATAATAAAAGAGGGGACTTTGCGGTCCCCTCTAGTTTATTTTTAAGAAGTTGATGCAAAGTTAACTGATTTTTATTTTATCGCAAATAATTGTGTTCTTTGACCAGTATTGCCCCTCGTTACTCATGTATAAAGTTGTACGATTTTTAGTTATTGGCTTTGGTATTCTCCTTCTTGCCGGCTCTTGCAAAAAGGAAAAACCAAAGGACGAAAAGCCTCAGCGAACAGTAGCTGTTCCTGCTTTTAATGCCGACTCTGCCTTTCAGTTTGTCAGGCAACAGGTGGAGTTTGGCCCACGTGTACCGAACACAGAAACGCACCGGAAGGCAGCCGGTTACCTTATTAGCCGATTAAAGAATTCGGGTGCAAGTGTCATCGAACAGAACTTTGAAGCCACTACCTACGACAACCAAAAGCTGAAGCTCAAAAATATCATTGCCTCTTTTGCCCCCGAAAAACAAAAGCGGTTACTGCTGGCTGCACACTGGGATACGCGCCCCTTTGCAGATAAAGATGAAGAAAAGAAAGATGCGCCCTTTGATGGTGCCAATGATGGTGCCAGCGGAGTAGGCATTCTGCTGGAGATTGCCCGGCAGCTTCAATCTGCACCCAATGCCCCCGCTGTGGGTGTCGATATTATTCTCTTTGATGGTGAAGACTGGGGTGAAAAAGATCATGATCACAAAGAGTATGACTTGCCGGAAGGGCTTCTCTCCTGGTGGTGCCTGGGTTCACAGTATTGGGCCAGGCATAAACACAAAGCCAACTACTCGGCTAACTATGCCATTTTGCTGGATATGGTAGGTGCAAAACGTGCTCACTTCTACCGCGAAGGATTGTCGCTGGAATTTGCTCCGCGCGTGGTTGAAAAGGTATGGAACACCGCCGAGCGAATTGGCTACTCTGATTTTTTTGTAAAACAGAATGTGGGGGAAATTACAGACGACCACCAGTTCATGAACCGGATTGCCAAAATACCTACTGTTGATATCGTTGATTACCGGCCGGGGGTTGGCTTTTTTGGCGATTATCATCATTCTACCAAAGACAATCTGGAGCTGATCAGTAAAGAGACATTAAAAGCAGTTGGTCAAACATTGATGACCATTATCTACGACGAAGAAGCGCTTTGATTTTTCAAACTTATGCCGCAAAACAAAATCGATATCCAACGTATAAAACCAGAGCTTGTCTTCTCTACCTCCCGCAGCAGCGGCCCGGGCGGCCAGAATGTAAACAAGGTCAACAGCAAGGTGACTTTGAAATGGGACATCAGTCAGTCACCCTCGCTGACCGATGAATTGAAAAATCATCTGTTAACGAAACTGGCTTCGCGTATCACTACGGAAGGTGTTCTGATGATTGTCGCACAAGACAACCGCTCACAGATTCAAAACAAAGAAGAAGTGGTGCTGAAGCTTGAAAAGCTGCTCATCAAAGCTTTCGAAGAAAAGAAACCGAGAAAATCTACCAAGCCATCGAAATCTTCGGTTCAAAACCGCATAGAAAAGAAAAAGAAGAACTCTGAGAAGAAACAATGGAGACAAAAGATTGACTAGGCTTTTCGCTTAAGTGCTTTTCCGCTTTTAAAAATCCTCTCCCCTTCATAAGTAGTGCTTTTTCTTCCATTTCATACATCCGTTGGATTAGACGTAGAGCCCTACTGCATTTTGTTTCATGCACTAATGACTGGGCACCCTGAACCATTATTGAAACGTAAAACACATCTCGTTTTTACGATTGCATTAAGGGAAAAGACCCGCATCCGTTCTTGAATCCGCATGTGAACGCGAATGATGGCAACCCGCTTTTTAAAAGGAAGAATTGCTTATAACATTTTCTTTAATAATTCCATGATCTGTTGCTATTAACAATCGGATGGAGAAAATAGTACGTTGGAAAGTATAGCGGGATAACAGCAATCTGTGATCGGTGGGCGGATTCTATTTTTGTATACCGTAATCACAAAAGCAAATGAGAATTTCACACCCCGTAAAATTAGCGGTACGCAGAAGAAAAAATGCACTTATCATGGCCGCGCTACTGATTGCATTCATTTTTATTGTACGGTTTTCATCCGCACAAATCCATCAGCATAGCTTAACCATTTCAAAAAATCAGGCTTTTGAGATGCCCGAAGACACGCTCGTGGTGGATGAACTGATCATGCACGATTCATCAACCCTTATATTGAACAGAGCTTCTTCAGGCAGTTTCATTAAAGCAAAGCAAATAAGCATTGCTTCAAACTGTAAGATAATGGGTAATGGTGTGGCGGGCACCACCGGCAAGAAAGGCAAAGATGCAGAGCAGCCTTCAGGCGCATGCAAGAGTGGCACACCCGGTGAAGCAGGTACCAACGGAGGTGATGGGGAAGCGGGAAAAGATTTTATTCTGGAAACAGATCAAATGGAGATCAGCGTATCGCTGATAGTCAATTTGGCCGGTGGCAATGGCGGTGATGGTGGCGAAGGAGGAAAGGGAAGCCGTGGCAGCAGGGCAACGATACACTGCTCGAGCAATGGAGGTGATGGGGGTATGGGCGGTAACGGAGGCAATGGTGGGAATGGCGGAACCATGAAACTGCAGTGTTTTAAATGCAAAGAAATTGTTGAGCTCACCGGTAAAATCAACTTCACGAATCGGGGAGGATATATGGGCTATGGAGGTGATGGTGGCAAAGGGGGCCTGCGCGGTGACGGATCCGACCAGGCTTCCAGAAATGGAGTGTTTGGCAAGAGTGGAGTTCATGGTAAGAAAGGACTAGAAGGAACAGCGCTTTATAAGTCCTTGTTCTTTGTTGGCGGACAAAGCGATTAATTGCTGATCAGAATATTGTGTGGGGTCTGAAGGGAAGTCCCGGGTGAAAATCCGGGGCTTTGTTTTTTTTAACAACTCTCCCCCTAATCAAAACAAGCAAGTGATCTGCGTATCTTGCAGAGCGATTATCTGAACTCCTTTTTGTTTTTATGAAGAAGAAAGAATGCCCTTCCTGCGCTATGGATATCGATGCTAAAAGCAAAGTGTGTCCTATATGCGGGTATGAGTTTGCCGAATACAGTGCATGGATAAAGTGGATTGCGGTTATTCTACTGATTGTTTTTCTTTTGAGCTACTTCGTTTTTTAGGTAAACCACACCGTTTCCTTTCACAAATGTTTGCTGAAGGCAATGAAGATCGAATTGCCTTTATTTTTTATTCCCGTTTTGTCGAGCAAATCATCGTGTTGGCAGAATAGATGGCAATGAATGTATAAAGCTGCTGTGGAGGGATTAATCCTGGCGCGGTGTTGGAAAGTCTAAGGGAAAAATAAAACAAAACGATTATGAAAAAGAATGTAATGCTGATTGCCCTGATGATGGTGAGTACTTTCATCTTCGCACAACGTAAAGCAAATCATGGTAAACCGCATCATGATAAAAAAGGTCATGACCGCGCCGAATACCTGAAAAAAGAATTGCTGCTGACGGACGAGCAGTATGCCAAAGTGAAATCGATCAACGCTGCTTTTGCAAAGCAATTCATGACGATCCGAAAAGACACTGCCCTGTCGCAAGGGAAAGCACAGACCCTTGCTAAAAAAATAAGAAACGAGCGACAAGCACAATTGAAGAGTGTGCTTACCGAACCACAATGGGCCAGGCTCAACCAGATAAAACGCAGAGGTCATGCCTATAGAAGAGGGAATGGTGATCAGCGCCCGTCACAAGGCGGCAGACCTGGCCGTGGTGATGCGAGACCTGACCACGAAGAAAGAGGCTAACAACAAAAAAACCTGAGCGCTTCACTCAGGTTTTTTATTTGTCTCTTGTGTAAATTCTAATTGTTCACTTTGATCAACTCTACTTCAAAGATCAACACCGAGTGAGGAGGTATCTGACCACCGGCGCCACGCTCTCCGTAGGCAAGTTCAGAAGGAATATATAATTCAAACTTGTCTCCTTCGTGCATCAATTGCAGGGCTTCTGTCCAGCCGGGGATCACGCCATTCACATCAAATGAGGCCGGTTCGCCACGCTTAATCGAACTGTCAAATTCCTGTCCATCAATTAATCTTCCGGCATAGTGTACGGTGACATTTTTATCTGCAGTGGGTTGTTTGCCTTTACCTTCCGCGAGCTTCTTGTATTGCAAACCACTTGCCGTAGTGATTACTCCCGGTTTAGTCTTGTTTGTATTTAAAAAACTAATGCCTTCTGCTTTTGCTTTCTTCGTTTTGTTTTCCATTGCTTGTTGCATATAAGGTTGTATAATCATAGAGCACTCCTGCTCCTGTATTTTTAGTGGCTTACCCAAAAACACATCGGTCATCGCAGCATTTATTGCTTCCACTACCAATGAATCGCCACCCTGATTTTTCACATTAGAACCCATCAGCACGCCAAGACTATAACTTGCTTTTTCATGTATGGTATTCAAACTCACTTCTTTCGGTTTCTTCAGTTGTTCGATTTCGGCTTTCAATGCAGCTACTTCACTGGTTAATGAAGTTACTTTTGCCTGCAATTCTTTCTTCGACTGCGCCAATGCAGAGGCACTTATCAATACAACTAAACAAAAAATAACTGATCTCATATTTATAATAATTGAATAAGCCGCAAAGAAAAGAAATAATGTCTTTCTCTGAAACCCGTTTTCTACGACTTCTCTATTTTGATTTACTCTTCAGTTTCCAGACTTTGAGATTCGTGGTGTTTCCATACGGCTCTATTTTAAACCCATTTGCGGCAGCAAAGGCCGTTTCGGTTACCACGGCTTCACCTTCATTTGCAAATACTTCGATGATCGGTGAATCAAGGAAAATGTGCAGGTGAACTTTGCCGTCTTTCCCGTCTACCGGTACACGATCGATGCTGGAAAAATCCGGATGGAAATCAATCTTGCCGCTTTTGGTACGATCGATGAATAGTTCTTTTGTTTTGCTATTGTATCCAATGCTGGTTTCTTCATCTCCGCTTTTGAAAACTTTTATTCCGGCATCGGTATCTGCGGCTAAATCCAATTCTATTTCCAGTTGTTTACCTGCCGCCTGCCCAGCCTCTTTAATTTCTTCATCACGAAGAGCTACTGCTTCTCTGATCGGCTTTTGTATCAGTTTATAAACAGGGCCTACCTTTTTCAACGACAACTCGCGTGGCAACGACATGGCTCCTCGATAACCTACGGTAGGGATTTTGTTTCCATAGGCCCAGTTGTTTGCCCAGCCGATCATCACTGTACGGTCTTCTGCCGGCAAATGATTGTACACGATACCGGCATAAAAATCTTTACCATATTCTACATACGATGTGTCGGGTTGATTTTTGTCCTGGATGAACTTGTTTCCATCAAACTCCCCTACAAAGTATTGCATACCCACAAACCTTGGCCCTGCTGGATGGCTACCCGATAAGGATAATACCCATTTCTTTTTGCCTTGTTCATTTTCTACCGGTAGCTGATACAGATCAGGACATTCCCATATTTTTGCTGCGTCACCTGTATTACCAAACTCACTCAACAGTTTCCATTGAGTAAGATTTGTTGATTCATAAAGCTGTACTTTGAATTTGTCAGGAACAACCAAAACCATTACCCATTTTTTTGTTGCATCATGCCAGAAAATTTTAGGATCACGGAAATCCTTCAGCCCTATATCCAGCACCGGGTTTTTATCATACTGCTTCCAGGTGCGGCCTTTGTCATTGGAATAGGCCAGGTTCTCATATTGCTTTAGTCCTTCCCCATTTTTATGAATGTGTGCGGTGTAAACGGCCACCAGGCAATCTTTACCTTCGCAGAGTCCACTGGTGTTGTTATCCACTACCGTAGTTCCTGAAAAGATCATGGTGCTGTCTCCTTTGTCATTCAAAAACTCGGGTAGGGCAACCGGCAGATGTTCCCATGTCAATAAATCCTTGCTCACCGCATGACCCCAGCTCATGTGCCCCCAGGTCATGCCGTACGGATTGTATTGATAGAAAAGATGATACTCTCCATCGTAAAACACCAGCCCGTTAGGGTCATTGGTCCAGTTTTGTGGTGGCGTGAAGTGAAATGCGGGGCGGTACTCTTCAACCGGTTTTTCTTCTACGGTTGCTGTTTTCTTCTGCTCGCAGGACAACAACAGTACCGATAATAGAAGTGCAAGCAAGCTACGGGTATTCATCATTCTATTTTTGTTTTTAATGACCTAAGTGATTTGTGCTGAACTACTCTTTGTATTTGAAGCTCTTATTTGGATAAGCCGGTGCCTGGGGAACAGGGATTGGCTCTTTGGCAATTTTATCCTGCAAAAATTTAATAGCCGCCTCAAGCTGTGCATCCTTTCCCTGGTAGGTCGCATACGGTTCGTTATCAACAGTAATGTCCGGATCAACACCATGGCCCTCTATCAGCCATTTACCGTCTGCATATACACCGTGTTCTGCCGCAGTGGCAATACCATTATCTACTAAACGGTTTCCGCTGCTCAGCCAGATTTCTCCTCCCCATGTGCGCGTGCCAATGATAGTCCCCAGCTTTAGTGCGCGGATACCTTCCGTTACCGCTTCACCATCTGAGCCCGTACTTTCATCACATAGCACCACCAGATGGCCACGGAATGCATATTGCATATTCCAGTAAGGCTTGCCTACACGTGGCTGCCAGTAGAACCAGGCTTTGCGCATTAACTTTTCCAATACCCAGCTGTCGATGTTTCCTCCTCCATTGTGCCGCACATCGAGTATTAGTCCGTTACGATTAAACACCGGGTAAAACTGTTTAACAAAATCATTCATATCATCGGATCCCATCGCACGAAGGTGAATGTATCCGATCTCTGAAGAGGATTTTTGCTCCACTTCCTGCCTGCGGGTTAGCTCCCATTCGCTATAGCGCAGACTCGTTTCCTGTTCTACGGAAACAGGTTTCACCAGCTGATCATAATTTTCTCCCTTGCTGTTCTGTAATGTCAGCTTCACCCATACATTCACCTTGCCGGAAAGCAATTGATTAATGTGTACGGGTTCGCTCACCGGTACATCATTGATTTTGGTAATAATATCTCCTTCTTTGATTTTTGAATTGGGCGAAACCAATGGCGATAGTGAGGCCGGATAATCCGGATCACCCTGATAGATATGAACGATCGTATATCCCTTTCCGGAAGCATCTTTCCGAATCCTTGCTCCTAATGAACCAAGCTGAATATTATCGGGGGCTCTGCGTTTATCACCACCATAAACAAAGATGTGCAAGGCCGAAAGCTCTGCTACCATTTGGGCAAGGAGATTATCTAACTCGAAACGATCGGTAACTCGTTCTAATAATGTTTCATAGCGCTTGCGTGTAGACAGCCAGTCTACACCATGAAGATTGCGATCATAAAAATAATCGCGCTCCATGCGCCACGCATCGGCAAACATCTGCTTCCAGTCGTCGATCGGATCAAACTGGAACGACCAGTTGGAAAGATCTATCCTTGTTTTATCCAGATCGATTTTCTCTCCGTTTGCCTCGGTGAGATAAAGCGAATTGTTTTTATCTATAATGAGTTTCTTTTTATTGGCCGATAAATCGAACCCGGCAATGTCTTCTGCGATCAGAGTGGGTTCTGCTTTTTTATCATACCCCACTTTTAGTGCATAGAGCTTATGCTTGTCATACACGCCTGCTTCATTTTCTGTCCAGTAAAGATGGGTTTCTCCTACGCGTAATCGTGAAACATTGCGTGATGCCAACGGGAGTTCATACAATCGTTTGGCAGCCGCTTGCCAGTCGAGCGATGCAGGAGCAGGTGCCGCTGGCTTGCTTTTCTTCTTTGCTGTTTCCCCTTTGTCATCTTTACTTTTCTCTTCTGCCTCTTTTTTGGTTTCATTCCATCCATCCGGTTGTGCAAAAGGGAAGACTTCTTTTTCATCCAAAGCCAACGCATACAGCTTGGTCATTTTATCAAAATAGGGCTCCGGTTGTCTTGGACCCCACGGTGATTCTACTACCGACTTGAATTCGCGCTCCGAAGTGAAGTACAGCCATTTGCCATCGTAGGAAAATTGTGGATCGAAGCTATTGAGACGGTCGGAAGTGATTCCTTCTTTTTTGCCGGTGCGGGTGTCAAATACTTTAATGACTGTATTGGTATTTGCTTCCTCCGTAAAATAGGTGAGGTAGCTGGCATCTTTCGACCATGCTGCGGTGTGCACGGTGCTGCCATATTCACTTTGCTCAATCAGTTGAGTCGTTCCCGTACTTACTGTATATAACATCAGCTTGAAATCTTTATCGCCATAGCCAATGTACTTGCCATCGGGTGACACAAAGAGGGAAGTGATCAATACTTTAGAGTTGCGGGTAAGCTGCTGCGGAGTACCGCTTCCATCGGCAGCCACTTTCCATACTTCAAATTCTCCGCTTTCATCTGACAGGTAAACTAAATTTTTCTCGTCAAGAAACTGAACACCGCTATAACGTATGCCACTCTTGCGTGTCACTTCCACCCAGCGGCTTCCATTTGACGGGCTCACAAAAATTCTTCCTCTTGATATGAACGCTACAAATTTGCCTTCCGGGGAGACCTCCCAGGTAGTTATTTTTTCTTCCGGATTTTTTATCCACCGTGGTCTGCGCTGATCAAAATCCGAATGAATGCGGATGTCAAGAAGCTTATCTTCATTTTTATCAATATCATACACACCAATATCAGCTCCTTTTTGATATACAATCTTAGATTGATGAATATAAGGGGCCTGTACGTCCCAGCCACTATAAAAAGTGTGCTGCTTCAGGTCTTTACCTTCATTATTCATTGACCAGATATTCATCGTACCATCACGATCGCTGGCAAAGTAAACACGGTCTTTATACATCATGGCTTCACGACTGGTGCCGGTGTAGTCGCAGGTAAGACAATTGGACGCTGCATTGCCTTTAAACTTCCAGATGTTCTGTGCGGTACCACCCTGGTAGCGTTTGGTATTACTTCCCTGAAACGAGAAGCGTGTAAAATATAGATTTCCGGCTGCATCCAGATCTCCATCGGCTGCCTGCGCTAATGGAATGAGTTCCGAGACTAACGTTTTGGGATCAAGCCATGCAAGCTGGTTGTCGTCTAACAAGCTATGGGTTCTTGTGGTATACAGTATCTTTCCATTCTCTGCCCACTTGATGGCTTTTATTCCACGTATGTTTTCAAAAGTGATACGCTTGGGCACTCCACCTTCCGATGGAATAATATACAGCTCCTGTGGCCCTTCGTATTCTGCTGTGAATACAATGCTTTTTCCATCACTGCTAAAGGCGGGCTCTGCCTCTACGCCCTGATGTGAAGTGAGCCTCATGGATATACCGGAAGCCATATCGTATTTCCAAAGATCACCTTCGGTAGTAAACACCACGGAGTTATTATAGATAGCAGGCATACGGTAATAGGCCTTTTGCTGTGCGAAGACGGCAGCACCGGTCATTAAAAAAAGAAGAACCAAAAATTGTTTCATACTGGAGTAAACGGATGAGAATACTAAAGTAACAAGATTGGTCTCTATGTAAACAGGCCAGCAGAAATTATTCTGGCGAATCGGTTATGGATATCGCTCCTGACAAGAGGGGCAGAAATAAGAAGAGCGGCCACCGATAGTTTGAAATTCTGTTTTGCCTTTGCAGCGCGGACAAACCAAGCCTGCCTTGCGTTGATTTAACAGGAAGTAATGATTGAGTTTGTTGCGATCTGCATTGTAACTCACCGCCTCTTTCAATATCTTTTTCATCACCAGAAAGATTGCTTTCAGGTGATCAATACTTAACTTACCTGATACACTCAGCGGATGTATCTTAGTTTGAAACAGGATGGCATCAGAGAATTCATTGCCCACTCCGGCTAGGAGGTGCTGATTCATCAGCGCTGTTTTTATGGCCACTTTTCTTTTTCTGAAAAGTCCGAGAAAACGATCCTGATCAATTTGCAATGCATCGTCTCCATAGCCGCGCTTCTTGATGAACTCCTCTATGTTCTGTGTCCAGGCCATCATCCCGAAACCTCTGCTGTCTGAAAAAATGAAGTTCTTTCCATTCTCAAAATGAATGAGCAGTACATATACTTTGGGCGACTTTTCGTTCGGGGTGTGATAATACAACTCGCCGGTCATACCAAAGTGTAAAACCAAATGTCCCTTTTGCTTCAGGCGAATAAACAAAAACTTTCCATGCCGCCAGGTACTTTCAAATTCATTGCCTTCCAGAATGTGGATGAGATCTTTTGCCGATATATCAAAAAGCCGATCTGTCTTGGCCAGCTTGACACCTTCTATCTTCTGATGCAGCGAAGTACGATCGACAAAACTCCGGAAATTTTCAACTTCGGGCAGCTCAGGCATAACTCAATCTGAAATAATTAAAAGTGATGAGTCTTCAGAAATGCTTTTATATGTTCCGTAAAGGCAGTGAGGTTTTCAAGATTGCTCATGTGGCCTGCTCCATCAATGACATGAAGTTGTGAACCCGTAATCAGCCCGTGCATTTTTTGTGCGGCAGCCAGCGGAGTTACTTTGTCTTCTGCGCCAACCAATACCTGAGCGGGTATCGTTATGCGATCTAATGTAGAGCAGGTTTCACTTCGGGTGGCCAACGCTTCGAGTGTTTTACAAATCGTTTCCGCATCGGTATGCAGGATCATGTTTTTGACAAAAGCCACTTGCTCTTTCTTATCGGTGAAGCTCTGCGGAGCAAACAGGTTCTTCATCGATTCTTCCGCGTAGTCTTTCAGTCCATTTTTCCTGATAAAAGCAATGGTCTTTCTTCGCTTGTCTTTTCCTTCTTCGGTATCGGCTGCGCATTGTGTATCGGCTAAAATCAATCCCGCGATGCGCTCACGCTGTTTGCTAAGTGCATTTAATACAATATATCCACCCATTGACAAGCCACAGACCACAGCCTGATCAATACTTAATGCATCCATCAATAAAAACAAATCATCCGCAAACCGATCAACGGTAAACTCTTCAACTCCCGCTTGCGAACCTCCATGACCGCGCACATCATACGCCACCACACGATGGTCTGCCGACAGCAGTGTTACCTGATCTTTCCACATTGATTTATTGAAAGGAAAACCATGGATGAAGATAATCGGGGTTTCCCCTTTACCTTCATCGAAATAACTGACTTTGTTTCCTTTAATCTCAATCTCTTTTGCTGCAAGCATGGTGTTTCTGTTTTTTGTTTTGACTTCTGCTGAATTTGCCTTCCCTTCCGAAAAGTAGCAAGGCTGATGGAGTTAATAAAAAAAGATGCCAGAGGATAACGGGTGTACGATCAATCGATGCGGTTCACATCTACTTTCACCACAATGTTTTGGCTGCCAGAACTAAAGATAATTCCTTTAATCGGCGCTACATCAAAATAATCGCGGCCAAAAGCAACAGTGGCGTGCTTGTGCGAGGGAAGTAAATTATTGGTGGGGTCAAATTCTACCCAACCAATCTCGGGAAAATAAACCGCTACCCATGCGTGTGATGCATCAGAGCCTACCAGTTTTTCTTTACCGGGAGGCGGCAGTGTTTCGATATAGCCACTTACATAGCGCGCAGGCAAACCCAGATTACGCAGGCAGGCAATCATAAGATGAGCAAAATCCTGGCATACTCCTTTGCGCGATTTCAATACGGATTCAACAGGTGTGTTGATGGTGGTGAAGCCGGGTTTGAATTCCAGTGAGGTGAATATCTTTTGCATGAGTGACTGGCAGCCGCTCCACAATGTGGCGTCTTCAGGAAAACAATCCATCACAAACTCCCTGATCGCTTCACTGCAGGGGATGTGAACGGATGGCAACGTGTATTGCACTACCTCTACGTAGTCATTGTGAGGAACACGAAGGCGATCGCGCACTTCCTTCCACAACAAATCAGAACTAAAAGCAAGGTCACTATTGACACGGTGCTCAATGTCAATTACACTTTCAGATACAATCTCCAGTTGCTCGTGTTCTTTATAAATAGAGAGGAATAACAATGTATTACCAAAAAAATCGGTGCGGTAAGTCAGTTCATCCGGCTTGGGTGAAATCTTAATGTCAGACGAGATGCATTTTTGTTCAGGCAACGTAAGTGGCACCAGGCATAAACGATTATGCCCTGCGCTCACCAACTCCTGGTACTTGTATTCGGTAATATGTTTGATTTTATAACGCATTGCTTAAAGTCAAACTTATACTTCAAATTGAAATCCTTCCTTGTTGCCTTGTGGCTGATAAGTAGAGTGACTGAAATAGATGGCCGTGAGGCGTGATGAAAGATTGTACATCTGGCTTTGCAGCACATTACAAAATTCTTCCAGCTTCTTGCGGTGTTTCGTTCCTTTTTCTGTTTGTATCAGCTTTTCTATATTCATGAGCCGCACATGACTATAGCTTTCAAACACCAAGCGTGATATTTCATTGTCATTAGAACCACCTTCTTTCTGCGCCAGCAGGCGAGAGTATTTCAGCAACCCCTCCATCTGCGATAAAATAGAGGTCGGATTCTGACTATTCAAAAACAACAAGTCAATGGTGGGTGCAACATCAAGCGAAGTACGATACACTGATCGATACGAAGAAAGATTCTGATTACTCAGCAGCAATGCTTCCAGCAATTGAAACTCGGTGCTTTCCTCCTGCTTCTCACTAAGTATCGATTTGAACTGTGCCAGCTCCATCAATATCTCTTCAATGAGCTGGCCCATGCGGTACATGGTACGGCCATCGCTGCGATACATACTTTGCCGCGTCATCTCAGAGAAAGAAAGCAGTCCTCCGGTAAGTTGATCCAGCAAAGTGAGTGCGTGACGAATGCCACTGGGCTCCAATGCCGCTATTCTTCTTTTTATATTTTCAATCTCATCAATGATTCTCCAGCTGTCTACCGTCCAGCGATCACGCGCTGCATACATTGCACGAAGCAGATTACTGAGTGTAAATAAAATGCTTCCCTGTTTTTCTTCATTACAAATAATCTGATGTATTTCGGTAAGTGGATTTTTTAATTCCTCTTCCGCTTCTTCTATAAAACCAGGATAGGTATCCGTCAGGTAAGTGACTGTTCGCAGCAACGCTCTTAACGCTTCTGAATCATTACCTATACTCACCCCTTTCTGCGTAAGTGCGCGTAACACAATGCGAACAAAGCGTGAAGTACGCACTACGCGCTGTGTGTAGCGCCCCACCCAGAATAAATTCTCAGCAGCACGACTTGGCAACACCGCCTTCCGTTTCATATCCGGCGCGGTATGCACCACATTGATTTCAGGCCGGTAGGGGGCCTCTACCCACGTGTCTTTAGATATACCTCCATCCTGGTTGGAAACCAGAAAGCTTCCGGGATCAGGAGAGCATCGGGTAAGGCCACCACGCATCATTTCATAACCGCTCTTGTTGGCCACCAGGTAAGAGCGAAGCACACTGTGGCGCGGATCTAACTTATCTTTAGTGAATACCGGAGCAGTGGAAAACTTTACTTCCTCCTGCCCTACATATAAAAAAGGTTCGAACTTAATCTTGCGAATGAGTACTTCTTTTTCTGCTTTCGTGAGCTGACTGCCCATCACGGTTTTAAAGCTGCTGGTACGATCAATGTTCTTGATTACCAAACGATCGATCTGCTCGATCACATAATCCATTTCCTTTTTCTGACCACACCACCACGTGGCTATGGTTGGTATAATGGGATCTTCATTCAGAAAATAACGGAAGGCTCCGTGCAGGAAAGCCATGAGTCCTACATTTTCAAGAATACTGCTGCCCAGTGGATTGGCCACCGTTACATTTCCTTTGCGGATGGCCTGAAGCAAGCCCGGTATCCCCAATTGTGATTCCTCGCGAAGTTCCAACGGATCACAAAATGTATCATCAACTCTGCGGAATATAATATCTACTTTCTCCAGACCTTCCACCGTTTTGATCCATACAAAACTATCGCGCATGATCAGGTCTTCGCCTTGCACTAAGGTGATGCCAAGGTACGATGCCAGAAACGCATGTTCGAAATACGTTTCATTACGCGGACCGGGAGTAAGCAAGACAATGCGTGGATTCTCTTTTCCCTGTGGGGCAATCTGTATGAGTGATTGCATCATGCTATTGAAGAACCCACCTAACTTGGCTACCTGATGCTGCTGAAATAATTCCGGTAACACCCGGCTCAATGCACTTCTGTTTTCCAGTGCATAACCCATGCCGGAAGGAGCCTGGGCGCGATCTTTCACTACCCACACCTTTCCATCCGGTCCGCGTGAAAGATCCGCTGCGTAAAGTGGTAATTGAAATTCACCCGGCAGTTTTATTTTATCGCACGGACGAAGAAAACCCGGATGGGCATAGATCAGTTCCGGTGGAATGATGCCTTTCTTTAATAATGTTCGTTCACCGTACAGGTCATCCAATACTTTATTGAGCACATAAGCGCGCTGCTTCATACCCCGCTCTACTCCTCTCCATTCAGCGGCAGAGATAACCAACGGAATGGTATCTAACAACCAAGGACGGTTGAGTCCGTTGGTATCGCCATACACATTATAGGTAACACCGTTTTCCTGCAGCAGCTTTAATAATTCCTGCTGACGGTTTTTTAGTTCGGCAGTACCTAGTCCTTCAATATTACTTAACAACTGCTTCCACGAATCTTTCGCTTCCGTATTTTGAAAGCACTCATCCAAGCCTACCTGGTTGGTGAAGTAGGTTTCGATGAGTTGATTAGATGAAAGACTTTGTTTTGTGCTACTCATTATGCGTGCGAGTAAAGGTATCGAAGATATCGATTTATTTCAGCAGCTTATTTAAGATTAGTAGGCTTGAATTAAAACGTCTGTAGGAATATTCAGCTTCTCATGAAGCTGCCTGATCATATCCAGTGAAAGTTTCCTTTTCTTATTCAATATTTCACTCGCTCTGCTTTTTAAGCCCACTACTTTTGCCAAGTCTGCTTGTGTATAACCCAATTGTTCCATTCTGAATTTGATTGCCTCAATAGGATCTGGCAGGTCAATTGGGAAATGTTCATTCTCATACTGATCAATCAAAATTCCCATAATCTCAAGCTCATCTCCTTCCGGAGATCCCTTCTTAGCATCAAAAATCACCTCAAGTCTTGCCAGTGCCTGCTGGTAATCTTTTTTAGTTTTTATGAGTTTTAATTTCATAAGATCAAATTTTGTTCGCGTCAATCCTATCGTATTCTTTATGCGTACCAATAAACCGAATCCATATCATCTGGTATTGGAAATTAATCTTAACAATCAGTCGATAATTATTTCCTTTTATATTAAAAACAAATCTGTTTGATCCAAGAACACTTGCTGTAGGATATTCCTTCTTTATTTCGTTTGTGTTTTTCCATTCACTCTTTTCCACTTCATTATACCACGATTTGAGTTGCTGTTCACCGTCAGCATGCTTTATCCAAAACTCACGAAGTATTTTTTTAGCTATTACTCTCATGTCTGAATCTTTTGGCAAAGATAGTTAATGGTTCCCGTAATGGGAAATGCTGTTTTGTTTCTGATTTAAAACTGCCTCAAATCTAATGTTCTCGGATACTCCGGACTTATCTTCAACGGTGGCGGATCAAAATGTTTTGGCGTCTGATTCTGTTCAATATAACGGGATGCCACACTGAAGCTTTCCGAAGGAGTAAAACTTCCCTGCGTGTGTCCCTCACTCCAGAAGCGACTGATTCGTCTCCCCTCGGCTTCATACGAATTCACCGGGAAAGTATCATAATTTCTTCCGCCCGGATGAGCTACATGATAGGTACATCCGCCAATGGCACGATGGTTCCAGGTGTCGACCACATCAAATACCAATGGCACATCTTTACCTAATAAAGGGTGCAATGCCGATGGAGGTGTCCAGGCGCGATAACGCACTCCTGCTACATATTCACCTTTTACAGCTGTCGCCTGAAGAGGAACAGGTACACCATTGCACGTGATCATATAACGATCCATGTTAAAGTTCTTCACTTTCACCTCTACGCGTTCTACCGATGAGTCCACAAACCGGGCAGTACCTCCGCGTGCCGATTCTTCGCCCAGCACATGCCATGGTTCGATGCCCATGCGAATGAGCAATTCCATTTCCTGTACCTGAATTTTACCATAGATAGGGAAACGGAATTCAAAAAAGGTTTGCAGCCATTCCAGCTGAAACGGATAACCCTGTTCCTGAAGATCACGTGCTACTTCTGCCAGGTCTTGCTCTACGTAATGAGGCAGCATAAATTTATCGTACAGCTCCGTTCCCCATCGGGTGAGTTTATGTTTATACGGTGCTTTCCAGAAGCGAGCCGCCAATGAACGGATCAGCAGCAATTGTACAAGACACATTTGTTTGTTCGGTGGCATATCAAACCCACGAAACTCTAACAAACCAAGACGCCCCGTTGAACTATCAGGCGAATACAGCTTGTCAATACAGAACTCCGCACGATGTGTATTGCCGGTGATATCAATCAGTAAATTCCGGAAGATACGATCGACCATCCAGAAAGGAATATCGCCTTTATCGGGTATCTGGCTAAATGCAATCTCCAATTCATACAACATCTCCTGCCTTCCTTCATCCACACGCGGTGCCTGACTCGTGGGCCCGACAAATTGAGTGGAGAATAAATACGAAAGTCCCGGATGATGCTGCCAGTAGGTAATCAAACTTCGTAATAAATCGGGCCTGCGTAACAACGGGCTATCCGATGGTGTAATCCCACCAATTGTGATGTGGTTACCTCCGCCGGTACCGTTGTGTTTTCCATCCAGCATAAACTTCTCTGTACCCAATCTGCTGAGGCGCGCCTGTTCAAAAAGAATGTCATAGTTATTAACCATCTCTCTCCACGTCCGGGCAGGATGTATGTTCACTTCCAGCACTCCGGGATCCGGTGACAGGGAAAGTTTTGTTAACCGATTGTCATACGGTGGTTCATACCCTTCGATAATTACTTTAATATTCAATTTCTCAGCGGCGGCCTCAATCGAAGCAAGCAAATCAAGATAATGCTCAACATAAGAAAACGGTGGCATGAAAAAGTAAATCTTCCCTTCACGCACTTCAATGCACAAGGCCGTCTTTACCGTGTAGACATCAAACGTGGTCTTTATCTTTTCTTCCGGTTGTTTTTTGGATTTCGAATCGTCTTTCTCCTCTTCTTCTTTTGACTCATAAAAGAATTCCTTTGGTAATTCCTGTTCGGTAACGGGCTGATGATACCGATGCTGAACCTGATCCTGGTAATTCTTCAGCGATGGCAATGGATCGAATGTGCTTCGCTCTACTTTGCGTTGTGTTTTTGATTCATCCACGTGCGCCAATGACTTCAAAGGCAAACGTAATCCAATAGGAGAATTTCCCGGAATAAGAACCAGATGTGGATTTCTAAATGACCACTTTGATGAAAGCCAGCGATTGCTCCAGTGATTCCATTCCAAGGGAATCACATAACCAACCGGATGTTGCAACCCCTTCTGTAAAAGCTCCGCCAGTTTTTGCCGCTCCAGTGAATCACTAAGATGGATACTATACGGATCCACGTTCACCGGCACTTTATTCTCTTCCCACAAAAAGTAAAACACATCCTCCATTGCGGGATGAATGTGCGCTGCGGGAATGTTCAAAAACTTCGTAAGCTCTTGAGCCAGCCGATGGGCATCTTCTACTTTATAGGAAGAAGGTTCGCTGCCAATATCAAGCAACGCCTCATTCTTCCATATTACCTTTCCATCATTGCGCCAGTAGGCGGAATATTGCCATCGCGGAAGCGGTTCACCCGGGTACCACTTGCCCTGCCCTTTGTGTATATAGCCTTTTGGTGCGAATTGATTTTTTAACCGTTGAATCAGATCTGCGCCAAGCTTTCTTTTCTGCGGACCATCCGCATCGGTGTTCCATTCTTTAGCTTCCATATCATCGACAGAAACAAAAGTGGGTTCACCTCCCATCGTCAATCGGATATCTCCCTGCGCAAAATCTTCATCTACTTTATTGCCCAAGGCAATAATACTTGCCCATTGCTCTTCGGTATAAGGTTGTGTTACGCGCGGATCTTCATGAATGCGTGTCACCTCATTTTTGAAATGAAAAGTCACTTCGCATACATCCGTCATACCGGTCACGGGTGCAGCACTTACCGGATCCGGAGTACAACACAAGGGTATGTGCCCCTCACCGGCAAACAGTCCGGAAGTGGGATCAAGACCTATCCATCCCGCACCGGGAATAAATACTTCCGCCCATGCGTGCAGATCCGTAAAATCTACCTCCGTACCGGATGGACCATCCAGCGCTTTGACATCTGCTTTGAGCTGAACAAGATAACCCGATGCAAAGCGTGCGGCCAAACCTAAATGACGAAGCACTTGCACCAGCAACCATCCGGAGTCACGGCACGATCCGCTTTGCAAGCTCAGTGTCTGCTCACAGGTTTGCACCCCTGGCTCCAGCCGAACGGTATAGTTTGTGTTTTTCCACACCTGCTGATTCAGTGCAACCAGAAAATCAATAATGGGTGTCTTCTTCGAAATATTAATTCCTTTTATCCATTGCTGAAGCAGCGGCCCGTTTTCGGTCACTTCAAAGTAAGGAGCCAGTTCTTTCTTCAGCTGATGATTATATTCGAAAGGAAAATCATCGGCATATTTTTCTACGAAGAAGTCGAACGGATTGATCACAATCATGTCTGCAATCACCTCCACTTCAAAATGCAATCGCCTGGTTTGTTCAGGAAATACCACACGCGCCAGCATGTTACCAAACGGATCTTGTTGCCAGTTGATGAAATGATTCTCCGGCTCAATCTTTAGTGAATAGGCTAAAATAGGAGTTCGGCAGTGAGGTGCCGGCCGCAACCGAAACGTATGTGGTGAAAGATTGACTGCCCGATCATAATCGTAGGACATTTGATGACGGAGCGCAACTTTGATCGACATAGAGATAAATTTGAAAACGGTTCGATGTGAAAATTTGAAAATGAGGTACGCATCACTTTCGAAATTCAATTCATTTCCAAATTACCACCTTGTCAAGGTATTGTTTATTTCAGAAGTATCTTAAAAAAACATGAACGAACTGTTTACATCCGTCTTTTTTCAGGTAGTGGAATCGAATGCGGGGAATCTTTTCCATCCGATTGTTCAAGCTAGTAAGTAAAAAAGCCACCCGATTTTGAGTCGGGTGGCTTTCTACGAGATTAAAGCTTTAGCTTAGAAAGAAGCACGTTCCGTTTTGCCGCTTGCAGTGCTTACTTCAAACGTGATGTTATTTGATTTGATCTGGTTCAAATCAAAGATGAACCCGGAAAATCCGTTTACGGTCATTGTCTCTTCGTGGATCAAATCAGAAGTAGCATTATAAATGCGTACCGATACGGTTTCTGTAGTGCTGCTGATTACGTTCACTTGATATTTCTTAACTGCTGAAGCCACTTCTTTTACAGAAATGAAAGTGCTGGGCTTGTTTACAGTATGAGTGATCGTTTGTATTTGTTTTCCGTCTTTACCTTCCAGTACTATAGTATAAACACCTGCCTGCAATTCGCTGAAATTATAAGGGCGGTTGAATGAAGCCACATTATTCAGTACTTCAGAGAAAACCATGGTATTCCTCTCATTAAAGATAGAGATCTTAACGCGGCCAGTTTCCAATGACTTGTAGTTGACATTGTACACACTTGCTGTTGCAGGTGTTACCGACACGATCGTTTTAGCGAAAGAAGATAACGTGATGGAAAGGAAAAGTACGAGTGCGATGCTTTTAGTGTTCATATGTTTTTTTGTTTGCTGTGTCTTTTTTGTTTTTGACAGTGCAAAGGTGGACAAACACGAACTAGCTCACTTTGCAATCGCTCGTTAGGATGGAAGGATGTAAGAAAATGCATTTCATGTCATCATCGTTATTTTATTGCCCAACGTATGATCTATACCCAATAGAATGGAGTAATCCGGCGAGATTGCCTTATTCGGTTATCGCTTTATGATATAAACAGAATAAAATTCTGATTTTAGTGTGTTACCGTAATGTTAAAACCGCTTTTAAAGCATAAAAAAACAGTTTTGCAGAATTTTAAACTGAAATTTTTTGGCCGTTCCGGTGAGGGAAATGTGAGAATTTCATTAAAAAATGACAGAAAACAATTTATTCTCTCGTTGGCGCAACCCTCTTATATGCCTTCCGACCAGAATACGCGCTTCACCCGCTCACTGGTATTGGTCAGTATCTCATAAGGTATGGTATTGGCTCTTTCGGCCACTTCGTAGATAGATGGCTCTTTACCAAAGAGTATTACTTCGTCTCCTTCCTTCGCATCGATATTAGTTATATCAATCATGGTCATATCCATGCATACATTCCCGATTACCGGTGCCCGCTTTCCATTTATTGAGACAATACCTTTGCCTTGACTAAAGGCGCGGCTGTATCCATCCGCATACCCGATGGCAATGGTGGCAATCGTGGTGTTCTTTTCGGCTTTACCTTTTCGGCCATAACCAATTGACGTTCCGGCTGGAACTGTTTTTACCTGCGAGATCACACTCTTTAAAGTAGCCACTGATTGCAGTGAACTTTCATTTTCGCTGGTCGGGTTAACGCCATACAATCCGATACCGAGCCGGACCATGTCAAACTGCAAATCCGGAAAGCGGATGATGCCCGAGGTATTCACCAAATGCCGCCAAGGACGGATATTCAATTCATGCATCACTTTCAGTGACAGCTTATCAAATACCCTCGCCTGCTGACGAGTAAAATCATCGTGCTGTTCATCGTCCGCTCCTGCAAGGTGCGAAAAGAGCGTAGCGATGTGAATGTTGTTATTTGCTCTCAAAAGGTGAATCGCCTCCTCCAGGTCTTTTTCATCAAATCCAAGGCGATGCATGCCGGTCTCTATCTTGAAGTGAATTTTTATTTCCCTTCCTCTTAGATAATCAATCAGTACGCGAAGTATTTGCAGATTGTAAATCTCCGGCTCCAGTTGATATTCCATCAACGTAGTAAAACTCTCTTCGGATGGGTTCATCACCATGATCGGTAATGTGATCTGGTTTTTTCTCAACTCGACACCTTCATCGGTATAGGCTACTCCAAGGTAATCCACACGGTGATACTGTAAAAGATTAGCTACTTCTTCACTTCCGCTTCCGTAGGCAAACGCTTTGACCATGGCCATCAGTTTGGTGCCTGGCTTCAATTTCGATTTGAAGTAGTTCAGATTGTGAACCATGGCCCCAAGATCAATCTCCATCACCGTTCCGTGCTTTTTCTTCTGCAGAAAATTCACAATGCGCTCAAAGCGAAATGGACGCGCCCCTTTTATCAATATAATTTGATCATGAAAATCATCACGATTTACGTTAGTCAAAAAAGATTCCGTTGTATCGTAAAATGAAATACGGCCTTTAAAACCATTCCATTTGCGCGAATGCGAAGCGAAGCCGTTACCGATGAGAATAAGACGTGTCACTTCTGATTTAATAACCAATGTCTCGATGCGCGAAATCAACTCGTCCATGCTTAAGCCCGACTGATACACGTCAGAAAGGATCACCGTTTTGTTTTTCTTCTGTTGCCCCGCAAGAAAATCAAGGCTGATCTGCAGTCCACCCAAATCATTGTTGTATGTATCATCGATAAGCTGGCAATGATTAATACCTTGCTTCAACTCCATGCGCATGGATACTCCTTTCAGTTGCGCTATCCGTTCCTGAATCTGTTCTGGTGAAACATCCAGGTAAAGCAGCAGAACAATACAATGATGAAGGTTTTCAACCGACGCATTATCCCGAAAGGGAATAGTGAATGTATATTCCCTGGACTTCCACCCTATTTTTGACACACCGTTCTGGCGGTGTATCTGAACCGTAGCCAATGGATCACTTCCCCATGACAATAGCTTTCTGTCGCGATAAGTCGTTTCGATCAGCGCACTTACTTCCAGCTGATCTTTGCAGTAAACAATGGTCTCGGCCGTTGCAAACAGTTTTATTTTCTCTTTTATTTTTTCAGCCTGGTTTTCAAACCCTTCATTGTGTGCAGAGCCAATATTCGTAAAAAGTCCTATGGATGGTTTAATAATCCGGGCCAGTTTCTCCATCTCCCCGGGTTGCGAAATGCCAGCCTCAAACAGGCCAAGTTGATGATGCGCCTGCATGGCCCATACCGATAGCGGTACACCAATCTGCGAATTATAACTGCCTGGATTTTTCACGATGTTATAGTCTGGCGCAAGCAGCTGATGCAACCACTCTTTAATAATGGTTTTTCCGTTGCTGCCTGTAATGCCGATAACCGGAAGGACAAACTGATTTCGGTAATTTGTAACAATCGCCTGTAATACTGCTAATGACGAAGTGGCTATAAGAAAATTCGCTTCCGGAAAAGGGGCAATGTCAATCTCTTTTTCTAAAACAAATTGCCGGATACCTGCAACATAAAGCGATGGGATATAGTGATGCCCGTCATGCCGCTCTCCATTGATAGCAAAAAATAGAGATTCTGGCGCAATCAACGCCTTACGGCTGTCCATCACCAGGTATTTGATTTCACTGTCGCGGAATAACTGAAGGATTCTGCCTCCGCTTATTTTCTCAAGATCCGAAAACGTCATTTTTAAAATAGTCGTGCTCCGTTAGGCACTGGTTTATCTATCGCACTCAACACCACGTGTCCGTCCTGATCAGGGAAACCGGTCACTAAAACCTCGGAAGAAAATCCTGCTATTTTTTTGGGGGCAAAGTTGACTACACCGATTACTTGCCTTCCGATCAGCTCTTCGGGCTGATAGTGCTGAGTAATTTGTGCGCTCGAATTTTTAATTCCGATTTCCGGCCCGAAATCGATAGAAAGTTTGTAAGAAGGCTTTTTTGCTTCAGGAAAAATCTGTGCTTTTACAATTGTTCCTGCTCTCAGATCAATTTTCTCGAAGTCATTCCATGTAATCATGCAAAAAAATTTATACATTGGCCTCCACTAATCCCAATAGAGAACCGTTTACAATTTAAGATCAGGCTAAAGTGAAGCAAAATTTTTCATATTTCTTGGTTTTTGGAGTCATTTTGACATTGGGATTACTCCGCTCAACTACTGCCTATAGCCAGGAAGAAGGTATCCCTGGCTATGATCTTCACGACCCTGCTCACACTGGTTCCAATACTGATGATAAAACATTACTTCTGGATTCCGATACCAAATCTAAAATTGGCAAAGATTCGCTTGCGATAATCACGAGGCCAGCTACACCAGCAAAAAAACCAGCCGAAGCCGGCAAGCCATCTACTGGCAAACCCAAGAATGATGAAGATGATCCACTATCCTTCAATTTTCTCTATTACATCATTCAGAAATTCAAAGCCTCTGATCTCATCGATCAGTAATTCAACTCTTACCATTCATATAAGCCCAATAGGTATTTAATTGGGCTGTTCTATATTTGCAACTCAGTTGCACTTATGCGTAGTATCATTTTCTTGCTCTTTTTCTTCTCATTTAACTTCATTCAGGCCCAGGAAGTCTGTTCATTAACACTTAGTGGAAAAGTACTGGACGGAACTACACCATTACCCGGAGCAACGGTCATTATTAAAAACAAAAACCTGAATGCCATCACCAACATTAATGGTGAATTCACTTTCAGCAATTTGTGCAAAGCAGACTATGAATTGGAGATCAATTATATCTCGTATAAAACCATCACTAGCACCATTCACCTTTTCAACAATGCACAACAAACTTACCGGATGCTACCCGATGAAGAGGTGTTGAAAGAAGTGGTCGTACAAGATCACTACGAAGATCTCGAAGTATCAAAAAGTTATTCATCGCTCAGTGGCAAGCAACTGGAAGAAGTACAAGGAAAAAGTTTAGGTGAAGCCATGAAAGAAATGGCCGGTGTTTCATCGATACAAACAGGACCATCTATTTTCAAGCCCGTTATTCACGGTGTGCACAGTCAGCGCGTGCTTATACTGAACAATGGCATTCGCCAGGAAGGACAACAATGGGGAGCCGAACATGCACCTGAGATTGATCCCTTTATCGCGACCAGTATTATTGTGATTAAAGATGCCGGAGCAATTAAATATGGTACTGATGCCATTGGTGGAGTGGTTATTGTCAACCCTGCTGAATTGCCATCCACACCGGGTATTGGTGGCGAACTGCATTTACTGGGTTCGAGTAACGGACGATCAGGAACCGTATCAGGAACACTGGAAGGCGGTTTTAAAAACTGGAAGGGCTGGGGCTGGCGTGTGCAGGGCACTGGCAAACGGTCAGGAGATTTTCATACTGCTGATTATAACCTGACCAATACGGGTTTTACGGAAAGTAATTTCTCTGCAGCAACAGGTTATCATAAGGAAAATAAAGGAATTGATTTCTTCTTCAGTCACTTCAATACGACGATTGGAATTCTCCGTGGATCGGCCGTAGGCAGCACGGAGGATCTGGCCACCGCCATGGAACGCGAACCTCCTCAGTACACAGAAACTTTTAGTTACCAGATTCAACAACCAAGACAAGAAGTATCACATGACCTGCTAAAAATAAACGGGCACATCACTAAAGAAAAAAACACCTATCACTTTCTTTATGGATTTCAATACAACAAGCGCCTGGAGTTTGATTTCAGGAAAGGAGCATTAAAAGCAATACCGGCATTGGGATACAAGTTATTTACACAAACCCTCGACCTTGAAGTTGATCGCAAACAAAATGAATACCTGAATGCTTCTTTTGGTATCAATGGAATGATGCAGGACAACAACAAGATGGATGGAACACAAACCATTCCTTTCATCCCCAACTTTACCAATTTATCGGGCGGTATTTACCTGGTCGAAAAGTACAAACGCAATAAGTGGGAACTGGAAGGAGGGATACGCTATGACTTTCGCAGTTATAATGTAGTGGGTTTTGATTTTCGTAACGAGCTGTACAAGTCAAAATTGAATTTCAATAACGCAAGCGGTACAATAGGTGGAAAGTACCATATCAATACTTATTCTGCTTTCATATCAAATATCGGTAGTACCTGGCGCCCGCCGAATGTAGCAGAGCTTTACAGCCTGGGTACGCACCAGAGTGCTGCGGCCATTGAATACGGTTTGTTACTCGATGAAACAACTTCAGAGGTAAAAAGTATTTCGGGTAGTAGCTTCAAAACAGAACAAGCGGTGAAATGGGTGAACACCTATGAAATATCAAAAGGCCCACTCAGTGCCGAAGTGACTGGCTATATCAATTACATTTTCAACTATATCTATCTTCAGCCGAAAGGAGTTACACAAAATATACGAGGCATTTTCCCTTACTTTCATTACACACAAACCGATGCTTCCTTTTTGGGATCGGATATTTCTGTTCACTACAGTGGGCTGTACGGATGGTTGTTTACTTCCAAAGTTTCATTGCTTCGTGCTAAAGATGAAACCAATGATGATTACCTGATCTGGATTCCATCCAACAGGTATGATGTTTCTGCACGATACAATGTGCCGGGCAAAATGAAATGGAGAAATTTCTTTGCTGAAGCCAAAGTAAAATACGTAGCGCGGCAGCGACTTGCCCCACGGGTAGTTAGTGTTCGCGATATCAATGAGGCCAATGCACAGGGCTTTGATTTGTTTGCGGATAATAACAGCAACTTTGATTTCATGGCAGCCCCGGCAGGGTATGTTCTTGCCGGCTTTTCTACGGGCATTTCATTCAAAGCCAATACATCTCAATTTGACATCCGTTTGAGTTCGGATAATCTTTTCAATAAGGCGTATCGCGAATACACTAACCGCATGCGTTACTATGCCGATGATATTGGCCGCAATTTTACACTGGCGCTCAAATACAGCTTCTAATGGATTTTGCTGTTTAGAGTTTAATTCTATCTTTGCAACATTGTTGCATTAAATATTGTCTTATGAAATCCATTTCAAAAATTTTGTCTCTGTTATTGGTTACTGGCCTGATTGTTTTCCTTACGGGTTGTAGCGATGATGATCCGGTAAAAGAAGATATCCCTGAGTTAATCACCAAGGCTACGCTCACCTTCACTCCAGCTACCGGCTCGGCAGTGGTGGTTACAGCAACCGACCCGGATGGTGAGGGTGTACAAAGTATTAAAGTGGATGGCCCGATTACTCTTGTAAAGGGCATGAAATACACGTTAACTATCCAATTGCTTAATGAACTGGCTAAACCTACCGATGCGGAATACAATGTAACCGATGAAGTAGAAGAAGAAGGAGTGGAACATCAGTTTTACTTTAGCTGGACAGAAGGAGCATTCAGTAGCCCTTCAGGTAACGGTAACATCGACAATCGTGCCGATGCGATCAATTATAAAGACACTGATAAAAACAATTTACCAATAGGATTGACCACCGAGTGGGTGGCTACGTCTTCCACTATTACTGCTGGTAACTTCCGCACCGTTCTTAAACATCAACCTGAATTAAAGTCAGCCACCTCTACCTTCAATGACGGAGAGACGGATTTGGATATTACGTTTACGTTGAATGTGAACTAGGTTTTAGAATTTTAACAAGCTAACAATGAATAGTTGTATTCATTGTTAGCTTTCTCTATTGACCATAAACATGGCTGTAGGCACCAGCCGCTTAAACATCTCATCCTTCAGCGGCTCATCAATAGCAAGACTTGTTATCGCTTCTGACATACAGGATAGCCAGGCCACCGCATCCTCCTCGCCAATGGCATGGGGTAAATGACGTGCCCGCAGTTGCGGGTGGCCATAGTGATGCGAATACAACGCAGGCCCTCCAAAGAATTGTGTTAAAAACAAACGCTGCTTTTCTTTAATCAGTTCTTTATCCGTTTTGAATAAGTGAGCAATCTGTTCATGATTAAACACCCGATCATAAAAACGATCTACCAATAATTTCAGATTTGCTTCTCCCAGTCTTTCGTACACCGTTAATGTTTCCATCGGATTAATTCAATTGAGTGATGCTTGAATAAATGCGTGCAAAGTCAGGGCGCTTCATTACTTCGGGCTGCAGGCATTCATCGCGCAAATGAGAAAGAGTGTTCGTTAAAGTCAGGTCACGGTCTTCGGGTGCAACGTACTTCAGTACGTCATCAAGCAGGCAGCCAAATGCTCTTACTTCCAGGCGTTGTAATCCAGGAGCTACCATTTCATCTTTTGTATCATAAAATGTGGCGGCACCAAAGTCTCCAAAGAGCGGATGTGCCCGTTCATCAATTAAAATGTTATGGGCATACAAATCGCCATGCATGATACCTTTATGATGTAAATGCAAACAAGCCGATGCAATACCCGCAGCAATTTCCCTTATCGCCTGAGTTGAAAAACGAGTTCCTTCCCTGAACACATCGCGTGTGCATGTTTCAAAACTAGGTGGCCCGCCCAGGTTTGTATACGATGGATCAATGAGATCGAATACTAATCCTTTTTTGTGATGAGGATGCAATGCGATCTTACCTAATACTTTAACCAGATTGGGATGAGTACCTGCTGCCATACACGCATTCATTTCATCCGATGGTAATCCATCACTGGTTACTTCACCTTTAAAAACTTTCACGGCCACCTCGCGCGAGGTGTTTGCCGGCCAGTTACTTTTCCAGGCTGCTTTGGTGATGACACCTGAGGCCCCCTGACCAAGTTCTTCTTTCAGATGTAGTTCATTCCAGAAAATTTCGGTGAGGTGAGCTCCTGCATGTTTCTTTTCACTGAATGGATTTCCCGCGCACGCCAGCCAGGATAAACGCGGTAAGGATAACAACCAAAGAGGAAGGGACCCAAACCGGTTTGCCGAAATGCGAAGCAATTCCAGCTTCGTGCAAGCAATCATCTCGTGCGGTAGTTCTTTTAACTTGTTTCCGGCCAGCATCAGTTTCTGCATCTGATTGCATTCAGCGATTGACTTGGGAAGATGATCGATTTGGTTATTGGTCAATATCAACCAGCGCAGCTTTGGTGGAAACGACTCTTCAGGAATGGTTTTTATCTGGTTGGCTTTAAAGCCTATCATTTCCAAGTGAATGCATTTCGCCAATACTGCCGGAAATTGAGTAAAGTGATTATCGGATAGGAATACGATGCGCAGTTTCTTTAGCTGATAAAAATCATCCGGCAGGGATTGAAGATGATTACCTGAAAGATCCAGCACTTCTAATGTTTCTGCCAACCCGTACAGCTCAACAGGAAAGTCCTTAATCGATTCAGAAATCTTTATTGTTCTGTTCCCTGCCAGTTCGCCCGAGCGAAGTTGTTGTAATGTGTGCATGAATCAATCAACCCAAATGGTCAGCTATTTAAGTAGGACGCAAATTAAGTTTGAATGACAAGAATACCATACGCATACGTATCGTATTGTTTTAGTAATGAAAAGAATTGATCTCTACGAGATGGAATTATAATGAAGAGGCAAAGGTAGCATGGTCATGAAAGGCCGAAAAGATAGCCGGACGTTGAATACGATTCAGTTCTTTTTGCTTGTTCATCACCTCATCCAGCGGCAAATGAAGTTCGGTATGATACAGTTTATAAATAAATTGCCATTCCGTGCGATCCATAAAACCATCTGCATTGGCCACCACACATAACCAGGCAACGCAGTTAATCTGTTTTTCGCGATCCAGTTTTTTCAGGCTCAAAACACTATCGTGATAGAGCTTCGATTGATCCTTTGATTTGAGCAAAATCATCTGGACATTGAACTCTTCGGCATCAAGACCTTCGTGTTTAACCAGGAGCTGCCCCAGCGCAATTTCACGTTCGTTTACTTTACCATCGGCATGAATCAACATGAAGTAAAGATGGGTGAGTAGGGTGCTATAATTCATCGCAGTTAAAAAATAGAGTGACCTTAATACCTTCGGAAAAATGATGCCAAGGTTTAAAAATCATTAAAATGAGCACATTTTGGCACTTTGTTAACCAATTTATTCTAAAAATGGGAATCGTGAGCTAAGATTGGACAATGCACTACTTGCGCATCATCTTTGAAAATTGCTCCTTACAGAAATAACTACTGAAGATATGATCCGGTTTGTAGAACTAAGGGTAACGGAAGAAGAAGAAGTAAAAATGGAATTGGTAAATGTGGCAAATGTAGGAAGGGTCTACCCCAGTCCTCAGAATAGCCGAAAAAGTATGGTTGAATTAAATTATCACAGTGTCAACGATGCGCCTGTTTATCTTGAGGTGGACATGTCATACGAAGCATTGCGATTACATTTTCTATAATTCCCGTTTATGAAAAATGAAGAGCTGGTTCACATCGCCCACCGATGGATAGAAGCTTTCAACACAAAGCAACTCGAAAATCTGCTTTCACTGTATCACACTCAGGCAGAGCACTATAGCCCTAAACTCAAACTAAGGTTACCTGAAACCAACGGATTGATAAAAGGAAAAGATGCCATGCATCAGTGGTGGGAAGATGCCTTCAACCGGCTGCCCTCCCTTCACTATCAGCTGGTGCGATTAACGCCATATGAAGATCGCATCTTTATGGAATACATCCGCCATGTAGCAAATGAAGAAGACCTGTACGTGGGTGAGATGCTTGAGATTGCTCATGGACTAATTATACGCTCAGCGGTGTTTCATCGGTAAAACTCCTTTCTCCTTTTTCAAGTTTGATAATCGGGGAAAATATCTACATTTATTTCTCTCACGATGAGTAAATGAAATTCAATCCATTCTGGTTCGGGCAAGGTACCTTTCTCTTAGCACTGCTTTTCATTACTCCGCTGATAGCGCAAAAGAAAAATGAAATCTATCAGTACCATATTCGCAAAACCTCCGCACCGATAAAAATAGATGGCGCTGAGGAGGAGGATGCCTGGAGAGAAAGTGATGTTGCCCGTGATTTTTATATGGTACTGCCCATGGATACCAGCAGGGCAAGAGTAAAGACAGAAGTACGAATGAGCTATGATGATCATCATCTTTACCTCATCGCTACGTGCTTTCACCTGTTGCCGGGACCTTACATGGTGGAATCACTGAGACGGGATTTCACCTTTGGAAAGAATGATAACTTTTTATTGTTTATGGATCCATTCGATGATCAAACTAATGGATTTTCATTTGGTGCCAATGCTGCAGGGGCACAGTGGGATGGCATTATGTATGAAGGAGGAAAAGTAGATCTCAGCTGGGACAACAAGTGGCAGTCGCAGGTGGCCACGTACGAAGATCGATGGGTATTTGAAGCAGCCATTCCATTTAAAAGCATCCGCTACAAAAAAGGAATAACGCAATGGGGCATTAACTTCAGTCGCCTCGATTTAAAAACGACAGAAAAATCCGCGTGGGCTCCGGTACCACGACAATTTCCTACCGCCTCACTTGCTTACACCGGTATATTGATTTGGGATCAGCCTCCGCCAGAAATCAATTCCAATGTTTCTATTATTCCTTTTGCTCTTGCCAGCGGATTAAAGGATTATGAAAACAATAAAGCTACCTCTTACAATAAAGATGTTGGTGCAGATGCCAAAGTAGCATTAACCAGTTCGGTTAATTTAGATCTTACGGTTAATCCTGATTTTTCGCAGGTAGATGTGGACCGGCAGGTAACTAACCTCGATCGCTTTGAATTATTCTTCCCTGAAAAAAGACAATTCTTTCTGGAGAACGGTGATCTCTTCGCCAATTTTGGATACGCCACCATTCGGCCCTTCTTCTCACGGAGAATAGGATTAGGTGTACCTATACAAATGGGTGCGCGTGTCAGCGGAAAAATCAACCGTAACTGGCGCATTGGCCTGATGGATATGCAAACCGGAAAAGTGGAAAAAGAGGCATTGCCCTCACACAACTTCGGCGTGATTGCCGTGCAGCGAAGGATATTCGCACGCTCAAACATAGGGTTCATTTTCATCAATAAGGCGGCGGTCAACTATGATCCTCCTGCAGATTCAACTACTCCCATTTACACTAAATACAACCGCAATGCGGGATTGGAATACAACCTGGCCTCATCCAACAATTCATGGACAGGAAAAATACTGTTTCTAAAATCATTTAGCCCTGATAAAAAGGGAAAGGACTTTGTGCATGCCGCCAACCTTCAGTACACCAATCGGGCATGGATGATTTCCTGGCAGCAGGAATACGTGGGCAAAAATTATAATGCTGAAGTCGGTTATGTTCCCCGGCAGGGTTATGTCAGGTTAAATCCATTGATGAGCTATCTGTTTTTTCCAAAAGGAACGCACGTGCTCAGTCATGGCCCACAGGCAACGTCCAGCCTGTTTTTCAATAATTCATTTCGAGCCACCGATAATGAAACCACGTTTTCATACCTGATCACGCTACGCACTCAAGCCCGGCTTAATCTGTGGACGGCTCATAATTATGTCAAACTTTTAAAAGGCTTCGATCCTACCAACTCAGGCCGTGATACATTAGCAACAGGCACACAACACTATTGGAATTCGTACGGGTTTGATTTCACATCGAAACCTCAACGCTTTTTTACGTATGCTGCTTCGCTGAGAAACGGAGGCTACTACAATCATGGCTCACGGCTAAGTGTATCCGGTGAGTTGGGTTATCGCTTTCAGCCTTATGTGGGTATTACTCTTACTTCTGCATACAATGATATACGCATACCGCAAAGCTCAGGGCAAACTACATTTTGGTTAATTGGGCCTCGCATCGATGTAACGTTAACCAACACGCTCTTCATCACCGGTTTTGCACAGTACAACGATCAACGTAACAATGTCAATCTGAATGCGCGCTTTCAATGGCGTTACCGGCCCGCATCCGATCTGTTTATCGTTTACACCGACAATTATTTACCCGAGACCTTCTTCGTGAAGAACAGAGCGCTGGTATTGAAGTTTACCTATTGGTGGAATATCTGATCAGCTAAGGTAGATTAAGCTGACTGGTGAAATTGATTTCTTTAATCAGTTTATTGTCTTCCTCCGTAATTTCGGTTACAGAAAAATGCTTTACGCCTGCAATGGACAACTCATCAAAAATATCTACGATGTTTTGATACCGGGATTTGTCGGATGGTTTTATGAACACATACAATCCCTTTATTTGTGCGTTCTTTTCCATGAGTAGCTTGCGAACTCCGCCGGGGGAAAAATCAGTAGCCTTATAGGGCGGTTCGGCATAGCCCATATACCAGTACACTTTATTATTTGCGCCCAGCACCAGTGTTAGTACCTTTTTTACATTGATGGGTGGCGGAGCAGCGATTGATTTCTCCGGCATGTCTACTTCCATCACTCGTGATTTCAGAAAAGTTGTTGTCAGCATAAAAAAGGTGAGCAACAAGAAAGCAAGATCTACCATCGGTGTCATGTCAATACGCGTTGACATTTTTCTGCTTCTTACTTTGCCACCTTTATTCTGTGGGGAAGAGTTCGTGATTTCTGCCATACGAATACTATTTACGTGGTGAATTGTATTAGTAATACACTTTCGCACAAAGAGTCACATAAAAAAATTACAGGTATCTTTAGGAGCAGATAGAACAGCGCAATGAACGGAACAATCAGAGCAAACATTAAGAAAGGACAACTGGTAAAAATTATACTGAAGAAAGATCAGCGTACAGGTATTCTTACCGAAGGTATTGTTAAAGACTTACTTACCAGTGTACCCAGGCATCATCGCGGAATAAAAGTGCGCCTGGAAGACGGGCAGATCGGAAGAGTTCAGGAAATCATTGAAGAGTAGACTTAGTTCGTGTAAAGCCACGCCCAGGCCATCAGTACCAGTTGAAAGGGTATGCGCACAAGGGTGATCCAGAAGTAGCGGTGTTTCTTCTTCCAGAAATTGATACTCATTTGAATATTGGCCGGAAGTACTGCGATAAGAAGGGCTATGATTAACCATGCGGCTGCACTTCGCGTAGCCATGGGAAGGAGCATTATTGCAAAAATAATTTCACACACTCCGCTTAAATAATTAACCGCTTTATGAAAAGGAATCCAGGATGGAATAATTTTTAAATACCATCCCGGATTAACAAAGTGGTTGATGCCTGCTGCCAGATAGAGAAAAGCCATGCCATATAATGGCAACTCGCTGGTCATCGTTTATTTTTTATACCCTTCGAAATCTTTATGATCGCGCTGGAATAACACCTCCTGTGGCAATGATTTGAAATAATCGTAAGTGATTTTCAACCCTTCGGCACGAGATACTTTTGGCGTCCATTTCAAAAGCTCTTTTGCCTTTGTAATATTTGGCTGACGCTGCTTTGGATCATCTTTAGGAAGTGGATGGTAAACAATTTTTTGTTTTGTACCCGTTAGCTTTACAATCTCTTCGGCGAAATCCTTGATAGTGATTTCATCCGGATTACCAATGTTCACCGGCTGGGCATAGTCAGACATCAGCAAACGGTAAATGCCTTCTACCAAATCATCCACATAGCAGAAGGAACGTGTTTGTGAACCATCCCCGAATATGGTAAGATCTTCCCCACGCAATGCCTGACCAATGAATGCCGGCAATACACGCCCGTCATTTAGTCGCATGCGCGGGCCATAGGTATTGAATATACGCACAATGCGGGTTTCCAATCCATGATACGTATGATACGCCATCGTCATCGCTTCCTGAAAACGCTTGGCTTCATCATACACGCCACGTGGCCCCACCGTATTTACATTACCATAGTATTCTTCCGGCTGCGGATGTACAGTAGGATCACCATATACTTCTGAAGTCGAAGCGATGATGAGGCGCGCTTTCTTGGCACGGGCAAGACCAAGCAGATTGTGAGTACCTAATGATCCCACTTTCAATGTTTGAATGGGAATCTTTAAATAATCAATAGGACTGGCCGGTGAAGCAAAATGAAGGATATAGTCCAGTTCACCCGGCACGTGCACAAACTTGGAAACATCGTGATGATAGAATTCAAAATCAGGATGCTTGAACAAGTGTTCAATATTGCGCAGATCACCTGTAATCAGGTTATCCATTGCAATCACGTGATGGCCTTCCTTAATAAAGCGATCACAAAGATGAGATCCTAAAAATCCGGCTCCACCGGTGATGAGGGTTCGTTTCTTAGCCATGGATTGTTTCTCTGCCTACGCTGTAATATGTATAACCCAATTCCTTCATCTGTTCCAGATCGTAAAGATTACGTCCATCAAAGATGACTTTATTCTTCAATAATGCATTTACCTTATCGAAATCAGGAGTACGGAACTCCGGCCATTCGGTGGCAATGAACAAGGCATCTGCATCGTGAAGTGTTTCATAAGGTGTCTCACAGTATTCTACCTTATCGCCAATGAGTTTTTTTACATTACTCATCGCTTCCGGATCGTGCACCTTCACTTTCGCACCTTCCGCCACAAGAAGATCGATATTATACAAAGCGGGTGCTTCGCGAATGTCGTCTGTATGTGGTTTGAAGGCTAATCCCCACATGGCAATTGTTTTTCCTTTCAGCGATCCCTTGAAGTATTTTTTTACCTGAGGGATCAATCGGGTCTTCATGTCCTCATTCACTTCAATCACTGAGTTCAGTATCTTGAAGTCATAACCCACATCTTCTGATGATTTGGCCAGTGCCTGTACATCTTTAGGAAAGCAACTTCCGCCATAACCGATACCTGGAAACAAGAACCGCTTCCCGATACGGCTATCGGTTCCCATTCCTTTACGCACATCATCCACGTTAGCTCCCAGTTTCTCACACAGGTTAGCTATCTCATTCATAAAGGTGATCTTCGCTGCCAGGAAAGAGTTCGCTGCATATTTTGTTAATTCTGCAGAACGCTCGTCCATAAAAATCAGCGGGTTGCCCTGGCGTACAAAAGGGGCATACAGTGTTTCCATGATCTTACGGGCCTTGGCCGAATCAGTACCAATGACGACACGCTCTGGCTTCATAAAATCTTCAACGGCAACTCCTTCACGAAGGAATTCAGGATTCGATACTACATCAAACTCCACTCTGGCTTTTGCTTTCACACGTTCAGCCACTTTTTCAGCAGTACCTACCGGAACCGTGCTCTTATCCACCAACACGGTATAATCGGCCAGCAATGGACCCAGATCGTCAGCTACTTTTAAAACATACTTCAGGTCAGCGGCTCCATCCGCACCTTGTGGCGTGGGTAACGCCAGGAAGATAATCTTGGCATCCTTGATTCCTTCGGCAAGGTCAGTGGTAAAAGCTAATCTTCCCTGATTGATGTTTCGGGTGAATAAATTCTCCAATCCGGGTTCATAGATTGTCACTTTACCCGATTGAAGTTTTTTTACCTTCTCCTGATCGATGTCGATGCAGGTAACCGTATTTCCTGTTTCGGCAAAACATGTCCCGGTTACTAAACCAACGTACCCGGTTCCAACTACAGCAATTTTCATTTTTTAAATATTTAAGGGGGCCGGCAAAAATAGCCGATTATCCTTTTAAATAATGTGGAAAACAAAGTAAATAACCACAAACTAACATTCGTTTGTAGGAGAGTTTTTATTGGACTACTTTTGATCTCCCTAACGCTAAAATGAAAACATATGGCCGTATTAACTGAATCAATCGAAACCGGAATAAGCTTTGAAGAAACAGAGAACCAGAAAATGATTGCACAGATGGTGCACGACTTTGGTAAAAAGGAAATTATTCCCAAAATAATGGAGTGGGACGAAGCTCAGGAGTTTCCTGTTCCGCTCTTTAAAAAGATGGGGGAACTTGGACTGATGGGTGTTCTGGTTCCGACTGAATATGGCGGCTCTGGCTTTTCGTATTCGGAATATGTAACCGCTATTTCGGAGATCGCCAAAATCGATGGATCAATTGGGTTATCTGTGGCTGCTCACAATTCATTATGCACCGGTCATATTCTTCAATTCGGTAACGAGGAGCAGAAGAGCAGGTATTTGCCAAAGCTGGCCACTGCGGAATGGATTGGTGCCTGGGGCTTAACAGAAGCCAACACCGGATCTGATGCCGGAAACATGAGAACAGTGGCTGTAAAAGACGGCGATTATTATGTGTTGAATGGAGCCAAAAATTTCATCACACATGGAAAATCAGGAAATGTGGCGGTTATCATTGCGCGTACGGGCGAAATCGGAGACTCGCACGGTATGTCTGCTTTTATCATCGAAAAAGGAACTCCTGGCTTTCATTCAGGCAAAAAGGAAAATAAACTTGGAATGAGGGCTTCTGAAACCGCCGAATTGATTTTCACAGACTGTCGTATTCACAAAAGCCAAATGATGGGTAACGAGGGGGAAGGATTTGTTCAATCATTGAAAGTACTTGATGGAGGAAGAATTTCAATTGCTGCGCTGGGATTAGGTATAGCGATGGGCGCCTATGAAGCTGCATTGAAGTATTCAAAAGAACGTCATCAGTTCAACCAGCCCATCTCCTCCTTTCAAGGTATCTCTTTTAAGCTGGCCGATATGGCTACTAAGATCGAAGCCGCGCGCCTGCTCACTTTCAGAGCTGCTGACTTAAAGAATCAGGGGATGAGTGTCACTAAAGCGTCTGCCATGGCCAAACTGTACACTTCTGAGGTGGCGGTAGATGTTGCCAATGAAGCCGTGCAGATTTTTGGGGGGTATGGCTATCTCAAAGATTTCCCCGTAGAGAAATATTACCGTGATGCCAAGCTTTGTACCATCGGAGAGGGAACTTCCGAAATACAGAAACTGGTGATTTCCAGGGCTATTTTAAAATAAATGTTTGCAAAATTGGATGGCGTAGCCCTATATTTGCAGCCCTTAACAGATAACAAGATGCTAATCATCAACATCAAAGAGAACGAATCGATTGATAAAGCCCTAAAACGCTTCAAAAAGAAGTTCGAGAAGACAGGAGTATTGAAAGAATTGCGTGCGAGAACAGCTTTCGAAAAGCCATCTGTAACCAGAAGAACTGAAATTCTCAAGGCAGCTTATCGCCAAAAGCAATTTGCTAAGGAGAATTATTAACATTTAATAGACATTCCATCCACACTACCCCTTTAAGGATTTCCTTAGAGGGGTTATTTTTTTATATTGCCTCTATACAATCCGGGGTTTGTGTAGATGGTAGAAGCTTTCCTGAGATACCTTCAATTTGAAAAACGCTATAGTCTTAAGACAATAGTGTCCTATAAGAATGACCTCGATCAGTTCTCTGAATTCATTCGCTCTTCTTATCCTGATTTTACTGTTGAGACGATTGAATATGGTATAGTCCGCTCATGGATAGTAAGCCTTGTGGACGCTGAGCTGGATCCTGTTTCTGTCAACAGAAAAATAGCCTGCCTTCGCTCCTTTTATAAATACCTGCTTCGTGAGGAAGTGATCATCAAAGATCCGATGACGAAGATCAAGGTATTAAAAACCAAAAAGAAACTACCCCACTTCATTCGGGAAAACGATATCGTTAATCTCCTTGATCATAACGATGATTTGAGTCATGATCATCATGGACTACGCGCACGTCTTATTCTTGAATTGCTTTACGGCACCGGCATGCGTTTATCTGAACTGATCACATTAAAGGAATCAGCTATCAATTTTCATGATCAGACATTGAAAGTTTTAGGTAAAAGAAACAAAGAAAGAGTTATCCCCTTTTCGAATAATATCGTTTCAATAATCAAGGACTATCGCATAGCCCGAAACAGGGAAGTGGAAATGAAGGAGCATGGTTATTTATTAGTTACTGACTCGGGTGAAGCACTCTATCCTGTACTGGTTAATCGTATTGTAAAAAAACATCTCCGACACTACACATCAGTCGAGAAAACCAGTCCGCATGTGCTGCGCCACTCTTACGCTACTCATCTGCTGAACAAAGGGGCAGAGATTAATGCGGTGAAAGATTTACTGGGGCACAGTAGCCTGGCTGCCACCCAGGTATACACGCACAACTCTATGGAGAAGCTTAAAAAAGTATTTGAACAGGCACATCCTAAAGCCTGAAGGCATGATTTTTATACTATGAAACTAACAACACACTATGAAATAAAAATTCTACCAGCCTACCGGCAGGCTTAACGTCCGGATTTTGTAATTAATGTTTCATTTAAATTTTTATTGTTATGAAGTTACAAGTTCACTCCATTCACTTCGATGCAGACCGTAAGCTGATTGATTTTATTCAGAAGAAGGTAGATAAGCTCGAAACTTTTTACGACCGCCTGGTCGATGGAGAGGTTTTTCTTCGACTAAACAACGAAGGTGTTGAAAACAAAACAGTAGAAATAAAATTAAATGTACCCGGCAACAATCTGTTTGCCAAGGAACAGGCTCGCTCGTTTGAAGTAGCTACCGATATGGCTACGGAAGCATTGCGAAATCAGATTAAAAAGTTTAAAACTAAAATCAAAAATTCGAGATCATAATAAATCAGGTTCTGTTAAAACAAAAACTCCCGGTTATGCAAGCCGGGAGTTTTTGTTTTATAGAGACATCATGTCCTTAAATTTCGCCGCCTGCCTTCGGCTCACCTCCACTTTGTCTCCTCCTTTGAGTTTCACCATCAGACCACCGTTGAACCACGGCTCGATACTTTCCACCCAGCTCAGATTCACAATGTGTTTTCTGCTGGCTCTGAAGAATGCGCGCTCGTCCAGTTTTTCATCCAGCGCATTCAACGACTTGTGAATCATAGGACGGTTCACATCAAAATAGACTTTGATGTAATTACCATCTGATTCAAACAAACGAATATTGGCAAGGCTCACAAACCAGCATCGTTCACCATCTTTTACAAACACCTGATCTTCGAGGCCCAGTTTTTTATCGCGTGCA
The DNA here is from genome assembly GCA_023251155.1 of Flammeovirgaceae bacterium. GTDB lineage: Bacteria > Bacteroidota > Bacteroidia > Cytophagales > Cyclobacteriaceae > ELB16-189. The sequence goes on from JAHEZH010000001.1 coordinate 70,162, forward strand.
CGACCTGCCTTGGAACGTTCTTTATCCATTACCTTATGCACCGCTTCCGACAAGCGCTCTGCAGTAACCGGTTTCAATACATAATCCAATGCATTTACTTCAAAGGCCTTCAGTGCAAACTCGTCGTATGCCGTGGTAAATACGACCAGAGGAGCAGAGTCTAATGACTCCAGCAATTGAAAGCCCGTACGGCCCGGCATTTGTATATCCAAAAACAAAAGATCCGGGTTCAACTCCTCAATCAATTTCTCCGCCTCGTCTGCATTCATTGCTTCACCCACCACTTCGATAGAAGGATGTTCTTCCAGCAATTTCATCAGCTCTTTTCGCGCCAGGCGCTCATCATCAACAATCAATGCTCTCATGTGTGGTTAATTAGTACAAGTGAGGAATTATTACTTCAGTCAGGACAAAATTATCATTTTCAGTTAATATTCTGAAGGAGGCTTCGTCTCCATAAATCAATCTCAGGCGTTGACGGGTGTTTTCCAAACCCAATCCTCCACCACCGGTCTTACTTCGGTTGCCATTAAAAATGAACTTACCGCTATTGCGGATATGTATTTTTAAGTGATCATCCGTCACTTTTGTTTTCAGCTGTATGATCCCCCCTTCCGTCAGTTTGGATATACCGTGCTTGATCCCGTTTTCAATTAACGTTTGAATCATCAATGGTGGTACCAGGAAGCTGCTTGATTCAGGATCGATATCAAATTCTGTTTGCAAACGTTCTTCAAAGCGAATGCTTTCAAGACCAAGATAGTCTTTCACTACTTTCAACTCATCATCAAAGCTGGTGAGACCACGCTTCTCTGTCACTAACGAGTTTCTTAAAATATTGGAAAGCTGATTGATGGCTTGTTTTGATTTGGGTGGATTCTCATCTACCAACGCACGGATACTGTTGAGCGCGTTAAAAATAAAATGCGGATTGAGCTGTGACTTAAGATTACTCAACTCAATCTCTTTGATCGATGCTTCCAGCTTCAGCGATTTATTATAGCTCTCGAAATAATTGTAAACAAAATACATCACTGACCACAAGAAGAAAATAAGTGAATACGTGATCACGCCACTTATAATTGTTTCAGGTAAAAGGTCAACACCCGGATTGAATCTGCCGAGTGCTATCGAGACGGGCATGCGAAGGAAAATCAAAACAATCGCCAGCAGAAAAACACCAAATACCACACGGGGAACAATACGAACGAGATTAAGGCTCATCCACTTCCATTCCATAATCACATACCGAAATCCCTGTGTGATGAGCAGGCACAGGAGTGCTTCAAAGAGCAGAAACACGACCCGCTGCGGGCGAATGGTTTGTGTGGTGGATGCCAGTACACTGAATACAATCTGGAAAATGGCGTAGAGCATCCACCCCCCTATCTGCAAGGTCCAGTATAATCGCCTCTTATTCAGCAACTCATTCACAGCGCAAACTTACTGAAATGAAAAGTGAACTGATTTACTCTTTGATAAACGGTCAACTCTGCAGCTCCAGTTTCAGGAATTTTCCGGTGTAGCTGGCGGGATTATTGGCTACGACCTCGGGAGTACCGAGCGCCACAATACGCCCCCCTTTACCTCCACCTTCCGGACCGAGATCGACAATATGATCGGCTGACTTAATTACATCCATGTTGTGTTCAATCACTAAAACGGTATTGCCTTTGTCTACCAGCTTCTGAAGTACATCCAGCAGGTGGGCAATGTCCTGGAAGTGAAGACCGGTGGTGGGTTCATCCAGAATGTAAAGTGTCTTGCCGGTATCGCGTTTCGATAATTCGGTGGCCAGCTTGACACGCTGTGCTTCACCCCCGGATAAAGTAGTGGCATGCTGACCCAAGGAAATGTACCCAAGCCCCACTTCATTTAAAGTCTGAATCTTTCTTAAAATCTTTGGCTGGTTTTCAAAAAAAGTCACGGCTTCTTCTACCGTCATATCCAACACATCTGAAATGGATTTCCCCTTGAAGCGAACTTCTAATGTCTCACGGTTGTAGCGCTTGCCTTTGCATGTTTCACACGGCACGTAAACATCCGGAAGGAATTCCATTTCAATCAAGCGTAATCCGGCGCCTTCACAGGTTTCACAACGCCCTCCTTTTACATTGAAGGAGAAGCGTCCTGTTTTATATCCACGAATTTTTGCTTCCGGCATCTGGGCAAACAGATCGCGGATGTCGGTAAATACAGCGGTATAGGTGGCCGGATTGGATCGTGGTGTTCTTCCAATGGGTGACTGATCGACTTCTATAACTTTATCGATCAGCTTCAGCCCATCCATGTTTTTATAAGTCAATGGCTCCGTACGTGAGTTGAAGAAGTGCTGATTGAGAATAGGGAATAGCGTTTCATGTATCAGTGTGGATTTACCACTACCCGATACCCCTGTGATACACGTAAACGTTCCTAATGGAATAGTGAGATCAACATTCTTTAAATTGTTTCCTTCGGCACCGGTCAGCACCAGACTTTCACCGCTACCCTTTCTTCGTTCTTTCAGTTGTTTTATCCCCAGCTTGCCACTGAGGTATTTTGCCGTAGTGCTGTTGATCTTCAAAAATGTTTCCGGATCACCCTGCGCTACTACATTACCTCCGTGCCTTCCTGCACCCGGGCCAATGTCGATGATGTAGTCCGATTCCAGCATCATGTCTTTATCATGCTCCACCACCACTACGGAATTGCCGAGGTCACGCAGGTCTTTCAGTGCTTTTATCAGCTTCACATTGTCGCGCGCATGAAGGCCTATACTGGGCTCATCCAGAATATACAACACCCCCACCAGCTGTGTGCCGATCTGCGTGGCCAACCGAATACGTTGTGATTCTCCACCACTCAATGTTCGGATAGAGCGATTCAAATGCAGGTAATCCAGGCCGACATCCAATAAAAACCCGATTCGCTTACGAATCTCTTTCAATACTTCCGTAGCAATAACGCGTTGCTTCTCGTTGATGCGGCCCTCCAATCCATCGAACCATTTATTCAACTCTACAATATTGATCTGCGATAGCTCAGCAATATTTTTGTTGTCAATTTTGAAGTGCAGCGATTCCTTCTTCAGGCGCAGGCCTGCACACTCAGGGCATACTTTTATGATCGTGAAGTCATCCACCCATTTGCGTATGGCATCCGAGCCTTCTTCTTTTTGCTTTTGCAGGAAGTTGATAATGCCTTCAAACTTGGTGTTCCAATCGGTGCCCGGATATTTTACAGATGCCACCGCTACGGGTTCATCGTCACCATACATGAGCACCTTCAGGGCATCTTTGGGAATATCTTTGACCGGGGTGGTGAGTGTAAGCTTATAGCGTTTCAGTATCGCTTCTATCTTTTTGAAAATCCAGATGTCGCGGTATTCACCGAGTGGCAGAATACCTCCCCGGCTGATGCTTAATTTTTTATCCGGTATAATTGAATCTTCGGTGATCTCTTCGATCTGGCCCAGGCCATTGCACGTAGGACAAGCGCCATACGGTGAGTTGAAGGAAAAATTGTTCGGTGCAGGCTCATCGTAAGACAATCCCGTTTTCGGATCCATGAGGTATTTGGAGAAGTGATGCACTTTTCCGTTCTCTTCCATGATCATGATTACACCTTTACCTTCCTTCAGTGCTTTGTTGACCGACTGGCTTACGCGATGACGATCAGCAGGATCGGGCACAATGCGATCGATGACCATCTCAATATCGTGAATCTTGAAACGATCGAGCTGCATCTTGGCTGTGATCTCCTGCACATCTCCATCTATGCGTACTTTGGTATAGCCTTGTTTACGTATCTGCACAAACAGCTCGCGGTAGTGACCTTTACGTCCTTTCACCACAGGAGCAAGCAGAGTGAGTTTTTTTCCTTTGTACGTGTTGATGATGATGTCGATGATCTGATCTTCGGACTGGCGCACCATGGGCGCACCACTGAGATAAGAATAAGCTTCACCTGCACGCGCATACAACAACCGCATGAAGTCGTAAATCTCGGTAACCGTACCTACTGTGGAGCGTGGATTGCGCGAAGTGGTTTTCTGCTCGATGGAAATTACCGGGCTCAGCCCGTTGATCTTGTCTACATCGGGGCGTTCCAGGTTGCCAAGGAAACTGCGTGCATAGGCAGAAAAGCTTTCCATGTATCTGCGCTGCCCTTCGGCATAAATGGTATCGAAAGCAAGAGACGATTTTCCACTACCGCTGATGCCTGTGATTACCACCAGCTTGTTTCGTGGAAAAGAGATACTGATATTTTTAAGGTTGTGCTCACGCGCACCGATTACCTCGATAAAGTCGTGGCCGGTGAGATCAACTGGTTTTTTCTGTGCTGAGGATTTTGACATGAAATCGTTTGGAGACAATACAAAAATGAAGGGAGAATTGTTTCCGCCCAAGATAAATGGAACAATCTACTTTCCGAAATATCAATCCAACTGATTGTGAGTCGGGCAGAAATCAAAAATGTTAACCTTTACCCGGGTTGGGGTTAGCCGTAAGGTTAGTGTCAGAGGTACACGATGCTCCCTGGGAGCAGAGAACAGCTAAAAATCCGTCTTCATGTCTGATATAAAGTACCAGCCATTGACCATGGTGATGGCGCTCCTGGGCAATCATAACATCCCTTTCTACCGTTAGAAACGATACCTGATCAAATGAGAACGATTATTCGCTGTGGCAATCATATGGCTCTCATCCGGTGTAATTCAATTCTCATTTAAAAATTTACGCCACCTCTTTCCCTGTGGCCCATTTCAGCATCTCAAACCAATCCTGCCGGTCGAGGGAGATGTCCAGCGCCTTAACACTTTCCACTATGCGTTCCGGTTGGGTTGTTCCTATCACCGGGAAAATCACGGATGGATGTTTCAGCAGCCAGGCATAAAGCAACTGGCTTTCCGTGGCCGTGTACTTCCGCTTCAGGTGATTTAAGTTTTGAATAACCTCTCCCTGCATCTGCTTGCCTCCACCCAGTGGCGACCAGGCCATGGCAGAAGTTTTCAACTGGTACAGATGATCGATACTTCCGTCAAAAAGGGATTGATTATTGAAGAGCGAAATTTCAATCTGGTTTGTCACTAAAGGAAAAGGCAAATGACTTTGCAGCAAATCGAATTGCGCTGGCGTAAAATTGGAAACCCCAAAGTGAAGTACTTTGCCCTGTTGCTTCAGCTGAATAAATGCATCTCTTACTTCAGCGGCATCCATTAAAGGATCGGGCCGATGAATCAAAAGCAAGTCCAGGTGATCTGTCCCTAATCGCTGCAATGACGTTTCGGTGGAAGCAATGATGTGCGCCCTTGAGGTATCGTAATGCTTCACGCGATGTTCCGGCTTCTTCTGCGAAAGCAACTTGATCCCGCACTTGCTTACCAGCTTCATGGACTTGAGCAAGGAGGGATTTTTCTTCAGCATATCACCAAACAGCGCTTCATTGCTGTAGTCGCCATAGATATCAGCATGATCAAATGTATTGATGCCGTGATCCAAAGCGGTTTTTATGAGCCTTTCCAGTGTATCCGCGGATACGGTATTCCATCGCCAGGCACCTGCGATGATTCGTGAAAACACAGGGCCCTGGGGATGGAGTTGACGTTGTTGTGACATTAAAACCCATTAAGTGGTTTTGTGCTGGTAGCATTTGCCTTCCTTAGTGCTGGTCATTCTCTTGCACTGAGAACCATCGGCTGTTTTGCCCGAGCACTGCACGGTCTTGTCTTTAAAATGCTCTTCCGGCTTGCATACGCCACAGGCTGTTTTGCTTGCTTTTTTCGCGGCTGCCAGTGTCATGTCTTTGGCATCACCGGAAAGTTTGCAATCAGCCGTATGGTATTTTGTTCCTTTATCAGAAGCATACACAGTCTGGCTGAATGCCTTGTTGGCAAAGGCGGCAAAGAATAGAAAGAAAGCAATAATGAATAGCTTTTTCATGTTGATGTGGGTTAATTTCAAAAACGAAATTGGGAGTTTCTTCCTTGAAAAAAAAGCGAAAGCTTATTGACTTACCAACAAAGCTCCTTTTAGCCTCATTAACTCGGTGGTCGAGATTTTTGCATTGTAGCGAGCTGCGATAAGACGGTTGTATGAATCTGCAAGGCTTTGCTGTGCTGTTCTTAATTCAATTGATGTAGCTATTCCTCTTTTAAAACTTTCGAGAGCAATCATAACATTTTCTTTGGCAAGCAGCACCGTCTCTTCTTCAATAATCAGTATTTTCTTGGCGTTCTCATAATTAGTCCATGCATTGTTGAGGGCTACGTTTATGTTTAATCGCTGCTGATTATAAATCAGTTCCTGACGGTCATAAATAATGTGCGCCTGTTGTACTGATTTGTGAGTGACAAAATTGTTAAGTATAGGAACTACAACATTGAATCCATAGTTATAGCCTGTTGTTTTACTGTATACTGTCCCAAAAGGGTTAATCAACTTTACGTTATCCGTCTGATTATAGTTATACGCACTGGTAAAACTGATAACCGGAGATCTCTCTGCCCTACGTTCTTTTAATGAAAACTGAGCAATCTCCTTATTCGCACGCAAAGCCTGCAGGCTATAGTTAGAGCTTTCGAGTTCGCTGAAAATTTGATCCCGATCCATGTTCAGGTCGATTGCAATTGTATCCGTAACATCATACTCCTTTGGAAGCTGATCACCAATCGATGCATTCATCTGCTCCTTTAGCTGAAGTATAATTGCTTCTTGTTGAACAACCTGAGTACGTTGTGTATTATAATCTACTTTCGCTTGTAAGAGTTCAGGCTTCGCCCCCGTTCCTACATCCAGTTTCCGCTCTGCCAATTTCACTCGCTCTTCGCTTACGCCCATCTGCTCTTTGATGGCCATCAGTTGTTGTTTCTGTCGTACGATATTATAGTAGTTATTAATCACCGTTGCAACGGTGTTCACCATCTGATCTTTTACGAGTAATTCACCCTGTACAGCTATTGCATTAAAGCGGTTCATGGTTGCAAACATCTTCGTCCCATCAAACAATACCCAGTTAAGCTGAACACCTGCTGTGGTGCTATTTGATTTCGCCTGACCACTACTGTTACGTGTTACGTCCGCAAACTCCAGTCGCTGATTATTGTTATTCCAACCCAAGGCACCTGTTGCATTAACCTGAGGAAGCAGCAAACCATAAGCATACTCTTTGTCGGTCGCTGCTGCCTGCGATTGATTTCGAATCAACTTTATATCATAGTTTTTTTCAAGCGCCAATGCTATAAATTGCTCCAATGATATTTGCTGTTGAGCCGACGCCCTGCCCACCTGAAATAACACTACAAAAAACAGTAGCGAGTATTTAACCTTCATACGCGAGTTCCTTATTCTGTTTAGTTTCTTCGGCTTGAGTGAGTGTTTCTCCTACATACTTTCTCTTTCTTGACAGGAATGAATAGATAGCCGGAATTACGAATAACGTCAGGATCAACGAAAACATCACACCACCCACAATCACTACCCCTAACGGAATACGGCTGGTAGACGCATCGCCTAATGATAAGGCCAGAGGCAATGAACCCAGTGCCATGGCCAGACTTGTCATCAGAATAGGACGAAGGCGAAGGCGCGAAGCCTCTATTACTGCTTCTACTTTTTCAAGACCCTCTTCGCGTTTTTGATTTGCAAACTCTACAATCAAAATACCATTTTTCGTAACCAGGCCAATCAACATGATCATACCGATTTGTGAGAAGATGTTTAACGTGAGTCCAAACATCCACAGCGAAATGAACGCTCCACACACGGCAAGCGGCACTGTAAACATGATGGTGAGCGGATCGATAAAACTTTCGAACTGACCGGCCAGTACCAGGTAGATCAGTACCAGGGCAAGTAAGAATGCATAGGATGTATTACCGGAGCTTTCTGCAAAGTCGCGCGAAGAGCCAGACAGCGAAGTCACAAATGTGTCGTCCAGGTTTTCAGCAGCAATCTGGCGCATTACGGCAATACCATCACCGATTGTTTTGCCCGGTGCCGGGCTCGCCGAAATGGTAGCCGACTTGAAGCGATTGAAGTGATAGATGGATGGAGGTGTGGCTGACTCCTCTACCGTGACCACGTTATCAATAGAAACCAGCGTACCCGAATTGGTGCGCACATATAGCCGCTTCAGATCATCCGGATCATCACGATTGGCGCGCGCCACCTGGCCGATTACCTGGTACTGTTTTCCTTCTTTCGTAAAATAACCAAAACGAAGATTACTGTATGCTAACTGCAACGTCTGGGAAATATCCTGAACACTGATACCCAATTGTGTTGCCTTGAGGCGATTGATGCTTACCAGTAATTCCGGTTTGTTAAACTTCAAATCGATGTCTACATTTTGTAGTACCGGGCTTTGGTTGGCGGCTTCCAGCATTTTTGGAATAGCAGCTTTCAGTTTTTCAAAGTCATTGTTCTGAATAACAAACTGCACCGGCTGGCCACCTCTGCGGTTTACCGCGATGGTCTGCTCCTGCGATATAAATACTCTTCCTTCCGGGAAACGGGGAAGTGACTTGTTCACATCATCTACAATTTGCTGCTGTGAACGATCACGGTAGGCAGGGTCAACCAGGTTAACACGTACTGAGCCGGAGTTGGACGAACCTCCACCGAAACCACCCGCAGTGTTGGCGATGGCGGTTTTGTATTCCGGCACGGAGTCCATTACAAATTTGGTTACGTTATCCACGTACATGTCCATGAAGTCGTACGATGTTCCTTCCGGAGCCGATAAGGTAAGTCTGAACTGGCTGCGATCTTCCAGCGGGGCAAGCTCCTGCTGAATAGTGGTGCCAATGAAATAAGCGGCTGTAATGCTTAACACAATAATCACCCAGGCCAAACCTCTTACTTTCATAAATAAAGTAAGCAGCCGTTCGTAGCCGTTTTCCATGCCTACGAAAAACGGCTCGGTGAAATTATAGAACCACGAATGCTTATGTCCGCTTCGCGTAAGCTTCACGCTAAGCATCGGTGTAAGTGTTAGCGACACAAATGCGGAAATCAACACGGCACTGGCGACTACAATACCAAACTCCCGGAAAAGACGACCCACAAATCCCGGAAGGAAAACCACGGGCAAAAACACCACCGCCAGTGTAATGGAGGTGGAAATTACGGCAAAGAAAATCTCTTTCGAGCCCTCTATGGCGGCCTGGTATTTGTCCATACCCTGCTCCAGTTTTTTATAAATATTCTCCGTCACCACAATACCGTCATCTACCACCAGCCCGGTGGCCAGCACAATACCCAGCATGGTCAGTACATTGATGGAGAACCCACACAAGTACATAATGAAGAAAGTAGCCACCAGCGAAACCGGTATATCAATGAGCGGACGTACGGCAATCAGGAAATCGCGGAAGAACAAATAGATGATCAACACCACCAGCAGGAAAGAGATGATCAGTGTTTCTTCCACTTCAGAGATGGAGCGTTTGATGAACTTGGTCTGGTCGGTAGAAACATCCAGCGTAATATCGGCCGGCATTTCCTTTTTGATCTGATCCAGTCGTTTAAAAAACTCATCTGATATCGACACATAATTGGCACCCGGCAGTGGAATGATCCCCATGGCAATCATGGGCACACGGCTTTCACGCAGCATCTGCTCTTCGTTTTCAGGGCCAAGTACTGCCTGGCCAATATCACGCAGGCGTATATTACCGGAAGCATCGGCTTTGATAATGACATTACTAAAATCCTCTTCCGTATAAAGACGGCCGAATGTTCTTACAGTAAGTTCCGTGGCATCACCTGCTATTTTACCAGAAGGCAGCTCTACGTTTTCCCTGTTCAATGCCGCCTGCACATCCAGTGCCGTAAGATTGTAAGCGCCTAACTTGGAAGGATCGAGCCAGATACGCATGGCATACTTTTTCTCTCCCAATATCATAATGCTGCTTACACCAGGAATTGTTTGCAGGCGCTCCATGAGTACGTTGTTCGCATACTCGGTTAATTGCAGTGAGTTGCGCAGGTTGCTTTGCACGGTCATACTCAGAATAAAATCAGAGTTGGCATCTGCCTTGGAAACCACAGGAGGTGATGTCAGATCCTGCGGTAGTGTACGTACCGCCTGAGAAACTTTATCGCGCACATCGTTGGCCGCGGTTTCCATATCCACCCCCAGCTCAAACTCAATGTTGATATTGCTCCGCCCTACGCTGGACTGGGAGGTAATGTTTTTAATACCGGCAATACCGTTGATCGATTTTTCCAGCGGCTCGGTAATCTGTGATTCGATGATATCGGCATTGGCCCCACTGTAGCTGGTGCTTACGTTAATATTGGGCGGATCAATGGCGGGATAATCGCGCACACCCAGAAAGGAAAACCCAATGGCACCAAACAACACCAGTATGATGTTCATCACAAAGGTGAGTACCGGCCGTTTTATGCTTAACTCAGAAATATTCATCTGGTTCTTACTTCTTTATTGTAAACGATTAACCTTGGCTATTTTCACTTTGGTGGCTGGCCGTATCGCCATCAGGCCCGTTGTGATAATCGTATCTCCTTTTTGCAAACCCGTTGTTACCTGCACGTAGGCCGAATCACGCACACCCGTCTCTATCACCCGGAAGATAGCGCTGTCCTTACGGAATACGATGACTTGCTTGTTTCTCGCCATGGGTATAATCGCCTGTGATGGAATCATCAGTGCCTTGTCATCCTGACCAAGCTGAAGATTTACCCGTGCAAACACCCCCGGTACCAACTCCGCATTTTTTCCTTTCACCAGTGCCCTGATGCGTAATGTACGAGTGGAGGGATCTACGTTTCCTTCTGTCGCCATTACCGTAGCAACATGCTCCTGCTTGCCACCGTCTACTCTGAATTTTACGGTATACCCTTTCGCAATGTTCTTCGCATACTTTTCAGGCACAGAGAATTCGATCTTCAGCTGATCTACTTCACGCAGTGTGGTGATGATATCCGTTGGCCCCACATACGAACCCATACTGATATAGCGCAACCCGAGCTGGCCGCTGTAAGGAGCACGGATCTCCGTTTTGGCAATAGCAATTTTTATGGATTGAATATCGGCACGCAGGTTATCGGCATTGAGCGAGCTAAGGTCGTAGTCCTGCTGGCTGATACCGTTGATGGATAATAATTCCTTCTGACGCTCTACGGTTTTATCCGCTATTTTCAACTGCACCTCCAGCTTGTTGAGCTGCGCCTGCAGGTCCTGATCGAATAATTTTACCAGCAGTGTGCCTTTGCTGATGACGGTACCTTCCTGGATATTCATCTGCACCACGCGGCCGTTTACTTCCGCACGGATCTGCGTTTCTTCTGCAGGCATGAGCGTACCCGCTACTTCTACATCTTCACTTACCGAGCTGGGGCCAACCACAAAACCTTCTACCGAAAGCTCCCCTTTCTGGCGGGCATTACCTCGCCCACCACCCTGGGTGTCTTTCTTTGATTTACAACCCGCAAAAAATAAGCTGACTACAACAATGAGTCCTGCAATACGAATACCTGCACGCATAAATTGAATTTGTGGACTGCAAAATTGATACATAAAGGCATTAAAAACACATTCGATTGGCAAAGTTTGGTAGGCGGCAATTTTCCCATACTTCTGGTTGAAAGACCGGAGAGAAACTACCATTTAACAGTTATTAACAATTGCTTTGAATAACATGATAGGATTAGCTGTGCCGGATGTGGGGACGGCAAAATCCCGGACTGAACGATGCGATTTGCAATCCCGAAGTCTTAAGGAAGGCAAGGGGGATCAAAAAGGATGACGTAGCTGGGTTTATCTTTATTGGGAATAAAGGAGAGCCGCAACTATACGAATAAACTTCTATCGTAAACTCTTCGTACGTACGAGTAACTCCGAGATATCCACATCCAGAGCCAGGGCCATCTCTCGCAGCACTACCAGAGAAGGCTGTTGCTCATTGTTGCAAATGCGGGTGATCGTATTGGGCGTTTTACCTACCTTTTTCGCGAAATCCTTATGGCTAATGTCTTTATCGGCCAGCACAACTTTCAGACGGTTGATTCTGATTTTTTCAGCCATGCCAAATCTCTTCGGATGATTATTTTTTTGGTTTTATCGGAACAAGAAGCTCCCACAGCTCCACATCAAGAAGAATGGCAATCTGGCGTAATAACTTTAAAGAGGGCTGAGTTTCATTCCTGCAAATACGTGAAATGGTGTTCTTGGATACGGCTAGCTTTTCTGCCAGTTCTTTTTGGGTCATATCCTTGTCTACCAAAACAGATTTCAACCTGTTAATCTTTTCTCCCATTGTCGTTCTGTTCCTTACGAGGCAAATTCTTTAGTCCACAAGTAAGAAAGATCACCGACATTTTAAAAATTAAACCTCCTGATACTCAGAACGTTAAAATTGTAATAGTACACATATTATATATTTTAATACACCTAATATGGATATTTAGATGAATAATATGGATATTTATAAAACATGAAATTTGATTAGCCGTGAAAGTAAAACCATTAAAGGCTTCGCTTACCAGAACATCAAGTCAACCGTTTTTTTCCATTCCATTGAATTTCCATCATGGCTATGGACTGATTCGTCAGAAAGAGGGTAAGGTTCCAAAAGAGATCGAAATTCCCATTTACCTTATCCGTCATGAATTACAAAGCAGAATGCTCTTCAGGCATTTACAGGTTATCGGGCTCACCGAATGTTATTTCGAAACGTTTCTGGATGCACTGATCCTGGCCAGCTTGCGCATGTGGGACGGTACCGATGAAACGTACAACCTCTACTATCAGCTGATTGAAAAAGGAAGTCATGACATTACTTTCAACCATAAAGTCATCACCCGCAGAGCACTCAAAATCTATACTGCCCTGATCAAAGCAAGAGATCGTGAGGACAAGACACCAAGGGTGAAAAAACAGAAATCCGCAAGCAAGGCATGATGATCCACCACACCTGGCGCATGAAGAAAATGGGCAGGCACCTGACACGGCTGCGTACCAACCGCGGTTTATCACTTCTTGCCATGAGCGATGAAACAGGCATCCCTGTCTATAAACTTATCATCATTGAGCAAGGGCTTGCTGATATCTCACTACTTACATTAAATGCGATGGCGAGGGCTTTGCGGATGAAGATGGGTGAAGTGATTGTTCGGTGAAAAAATAGGCCTGCATAATCCGTTCACAAAAATGAACAAACGAGTATTGCGAGCAACTACTATATATGCCATGAGTAAATTTCGACCACTTTATCAGGAACTTCTGCATTGAACAATGCAAGAACGTTAAGCTCTTAAAGAAATTTGGCAAGCATCTGCGAAGCTTGCGTGAAGAGATGGAGATGTCTCAGAAGGTATTAGCCAATGAACCCAGTATTCCAATAAGTCAGATAGGAAGAATTGAGAGAGGGGAAGTCAATGCGACTTTAAGTACTCTAAGTACTCTAGCTGATGCTCTGGAAATTGCCCTAAACGAACTATTGCTTTTTAATAGCATCTCAATAAATGCTTACCTCTTATCCCGCTGGTTTCATTAAATCTAAGTTTCATCCAGTTCTCGATATTACCGCTTTAGTACAATCTCAGATCAAATAGTTAAAATAGTTATTTTTGAGGCGTGAGATTGATCCGCATCCTATTTGCACTATACTTGGCCGTACTAGCCGCATATCCATGCTATGATGGTTGTAATGAGCAATCTCTTACTGCATCAGGTGTAACCCAAAGCCAACATGAAGAAACACCGGAGGTGTGCTCTCCTTTCTGCATTAGTGCCTGTTGCACACTTTACTCTTTTTCATCTAGTGAATTTATATTCACTCCGTTTTCACAAGATTCAATCATAGAGAATACCACTTATAAGATAGACACGGTACCACAAATTGTGATTGCTATCTGGCAGCCCCCAAAAATTGCGTAATACTCTCTTATTGTAATCTCTCATTCTAAGAGATAATTATTCAGTCATTTACTATCTAAAGCAATTTATATGCGCATCACATGTGTCGTCATTAGTGTATTTATATACTCATCAATATACAGTCAAAATCTTTTCAATGCAGTCGTAAAAGATAAGACAACATCAGAGCCGCTGCCTGGCGCAACTGCTCTCATTAAAAACTCAACCCTTGGAACAAGCGCAAGTGAAAAAGGACTCATTCAAATTCAAAATGTACCCGATGGTCAACAAATCATCGAGGTTCGTTCTGTAGGATATAAAACGGCGGAAATCATTCTTTCTTTTCCGTTAAGTTCTACTGACCCTATTGAAATCTCTCTTCAGTCTGCTGGCGAGGAGTTAGAAGAAATCGTTGTGTCATCAACACGAAGCAGCCGAACTATTGCAGATATCCCTACCCGTGTTGAATTCATTGCTGGTGAGGAACTGGAAGAGAAAGGAAACATGAAGCCTGGAGATATTCGCATGCTCTTAAATGAAAGCACCGGGATTCAAACACAACAAACTTCGGCTACCTCGGCCAATGCTTCCATTCGTATTCAAGGTCTGGACGGTCGTTACACTCAGATTCTCAAAGATGGTTTCCCTTTGTATGCGGGATTCTCCGGAGGCCTCGGATTACTACAGACTCCACCACTTGATTTGAAACAGGTTGAAGTGATCAAAGGATCATCTTCTACCTTGTATGGTGGTGGTGCCATAGCAGGTCTGGTTAACCTGATCAGCAAGCGGCCAACAGACGAACGTGAACTACGCTTCTTCATTAATGGAACTTCAGCAAAAGGGTTAGATCTGAATGGTTATTACGGCCAAAAACTTGGTAAGGTAGGAGTGACCTTGTTTTTAGGGAGAAACAGCAACTCCCTTTATGATCCAGCCAAGATTGATCTCTCGGCAATTCCAAAGTTTGATCGCTATACTGTTAACCCAAAACTATTCTTTGATCTCAATGATAAGAATAAGCTAGATGTAGGATTGAATTACATCACGGAGAAGCGGATAGGAGGTGATCTGCTTTACATTGATGGCAAGGGTGATGCAACACACCGTTATTTTGAAAAGAATAACTCAGATCGGTTTTCTACTCAGCTATCATTTACCCATACGTTTAACCAAAAGAACAAGCTGAACTTCAAAAATAGTGTCAACCACTTTAAGCGTGTGGTTAATACTCCTGGGTATACATTCGATGGTATACAGAACAGTACATTCACTGAACTTAACTATTCATCCAATCTTGAAAACAGCGAATGGATCGGAGGAGCCAATCTATGGACTGATGGATTTTCTGAAACACAAACCACTTCTACTCCATTTCGTGACTATAGCCAGGTAACGATGGGAGCATTTGTCCAAAACAACTTGAAGCTATCTGAAACCTTCAGGCTTGAATCTGGCCTTAGAGGCGACTATGTTATTGATTATGGTTTTGCACTGCTTCCAAGGGTATCTCTACTCTTTAAGCCATCATTGGCCTTCTCCTCACGATTGGGCGGTGGGTTAGGGTATAAAGCTCCAACCATTTTTACAGAAGAAAGTGAACGTATCCAATACCGAAATGTTCTTCCTATATCAAGTTCAACTAATAAACTGGAAAGATCTTATGGTGGTAACTGGGATTTTAATTACAAGACTTCATTGGCTGGCGGGGAAATCGGATTGAGTATTAATCATCTTTTCTTTTACACTTACCTGAATGATCCCTTGTCTCTCTCTCCCGTTGCATCGGGCAACTATCAGTTTATTAACCTGACAGGATTTACTGATAGCAAAGGCACTGAAACAAACATTAAAATGGATTATGGAAATTTTAAATTGTTTCTTGGCTATACATTCACGGATACACGCATTCATAATGATGGCAGTGTGAAGCAGAATCCACTTACAGCAAAGCATCGATTAAATAATGTCTTGATGTATGAAATAGAAGAGAAATGGAAAGTAGGACTGGAAGCATATTACTTCAGTCCTCAAAAACTAAGTGATGGTACAACAGGAAAAGAGTATTGGATTTGTGGTCTGATGATTGAAAAACTCTGGGAGCATTTTTCTCTTTACGCCAACTTTGAAAATTTTCTGGATACACGCCAAACGAGATTTGATTCCATTTATACTGGTTCAATTTCTAATCCTATTTTCAGAGATATTTATGCACCTGTCGATGGATTTGTTGTTAATGCTGGGATAAAAATTAAGCTTTAACAAACCCTATGGTTTTACTTTAAAGAGAATAAGGTTGGCCAAAGAATGAATAAGTGGCTGAGATTTTCATGACAAGAGACAAAAATCAGCGAAGATTTCTTGTCTCTGCTTCATACGCACCCTGATAGATAATTTATTTTCATCCTTCATTGTTTCAGAACCAAATCACCGATTATTAAAAAAATTCAGACACAAGGCCAATAAAAAAGCCCTGATATACAGGGCTTTGAATTTGATGAGAGTACCCGGGGCGGGACTTGAACCCGCACAGATATTACTATCCACAGGATTTTAAGTCCTGCGTGTCTACCAATTTCACCACCCGGGCAGGTGTGCTATCGCTAAAAACAAGTCGTTTTAGATGGCAATCGTAATGAGAACCAAATAAAAAAGTGTGAGACTGATCTCACACTTTTCACGGTTAACGTGTTACGGTTAACTGAACAACTGAGCGGGAAACGAGACTCGAACTCGCGACCCCGACCTTGGCAAGGTCGTGCTCTACCAACTGAGCTACTCCCGCTTATTTCTTATCCTTTCGGCTAAGGGAGTGCAAATTTAATGCACCATTCTAAATTTCCAAATTTAAACCTGATCAGTAAAGTGTCTTCTTTCTCTTTCCTGCTCAAATTTTTTCTGATTATAAGCGGCCGAATTCCCCTTGGGTATAGAAAGTGATTGGAAATCAACGCCTTTCAGGATTTTGGCCTGGTAAATAATCTGGCCCACATGCATGGGGTAATGGGCCAATTGTCGCTGAATGGCTTCCAAAACAGTCTGCCCTTCATTGCGGATGTAAATGATTTTGGAAAGATCCCCGGCATTCAGTGAGTCGAGTGTCTGCAGCAAACAATTCCACCCGGCATGCCACGCCTCCATCATCGCCTTCTTATCCGCATAGCCTTCTTCAAACTCGGCTTCGCGGTTGCGCCACGGCTTCTCTCCATCGGTGGTGAGGAAGTCCGTCCAGCGTGAAAGCATGTTGCCGCTGAGGTGATGAACAATCAGTGCGATGCTATTGCTTTCTTCATTTGGCCTGGCCCGTACCTGTGCCTCATCGAGCTGATCAATGGCTTTCTCTCCCAATGTTTTATAGTATCGGAAAAGTTTACGGGCACTTTCAAGAAAGTTTTCTTCAGTGGACGGAAGCATTTTCTTCTTCTTCTGCTTTACTGGAAGACGTTACTCCATCTTTGGCTACCGGCGGGCGCGATGCATCGTATTGCCTGCGCAGCTCCTGTGCATGTTTCCGGTTTTTGGAATACTTGATGTGATCAGGCACTCCCTTCATATCCCAGATAAGGCCCACCGCCGACATGGCTTTGAGGATGTACCACGTAAAATCAAACTCCCACCAGAAGAAGCCCTGACGTGAAGCAGTTTCATAATAGTGATGGTTGTTATGCCAGCCTTCACCCAGTGTAATCAATGCCAGCCAGGGACTGTTTTTTGATTCTTCTCCTGTTTCGTAGCGTTGGCGGCCGAACTTGTGCATGATTGAATTAATGGAGAACGTACCGTGATACAGAATCACTGTGCTCAAAAAGAAACCAATGAACAGCGTAGAGAACCCTGCGGTAGTAAACATCGCTGTTACGCTTCCACCGTTTACCCATCCGCCCAGGGCCATACATACCAGCGCCAGCACCAGTGCGGGCACCATGTGGTATTTATTCAGCCACACCAGCTCCGGATACTTGGCATAGTCGCCAATGGTTTTATAGTCGGTCTTTTTAAAATCGGGTCCTACGATCCAGCCAATGTGCGAATACCAGAAGCCGTAGATTTTCATGGAATGCGGATCAGCAGGAGTATCGCTGTGGCGATGGTGATGACGGTGATGTGCCGCCCACCACAAGGCGCCCTTCTGTGCTGACGTCTGTGACATAAATGCAATTACAAACTGAAACCAGCGCGAGGTGGAATACGAGCGGTGAGAGAAGTAACGGTGATAGCCACCGGTTACCCAGAACATACGAATAACATACAATACGCCACACAAAATCCAGTCGAAAGTGGTGGCACCTGTGTACAATGCGCCCAATGGTGCAAGGTGTATCAGCGCAAAAGCGATCTCCTGTTTCAGGATGGGCTTGCTGCGTTTTTCCGGTGTTAGTGATGTTGTCTGATTCATTGACCTTATAATTCTAAAAACCGATACAAAGTTCGGCTGTAAAAATGACAACTCCTCATGATTTATCAATTCCTGACGGATGGGGAATTAATAGGTCAATTCATCCTCCTTTTTATGAACGCATGTTAGCTGATGATCTGGCGTTTAGGCACTGTTTATTAATTGAAAATTTAGGGTTAACTTGCAGGTCAGTTTATATGAATCACGCTCAGACCATAACACTTTATCAACCGCTGCTGCAAACCATCGCCTATAACCTGGTGCGCTGCAAGCAGGATGCGGAAGACATTGTGCAGGAGACATTCGTAAAATGGCTGAGTATCGATCATCAAAAGATTGAGAACACGAAAGCCTACCTCATTCGTGCGGTCACTAACAATTGCCTCAATCATCTTCAATCGCTTCGCAAGAAGAAAGAACAGTATTTTGATTCGATCAATGTATCGGAGATGATCACCAAATTCAAGGAGACGAACCTGTCTCATCTTGACCTGGAAGTAAACCTGAATGCGGCTTTTAAAGTGATGCAGACCAAGCTGGAGCCGCTGGAGCGTGCGGTTTATGTTCTGAAAGAAGTCTTTGATTTCGACTATGAAGATTTGCAGAAGACGCTTGATAAGAAGAAAGACCACTGCCGCCAGTTATTCTCACGCGCCAAAAAGAAGCTCAGCGAAGAAACTTCCAAAATCCACTTCGATATGCCTGATACGGCCAGGCTCATGAAAAGTTTCCGTGATGCATGCAGCTTTGGCGATGAGCAAAACCTGGTTGAAGAACTCAAAAAGGGCATTTCTGCCAACGACTAAAAATAATTTTCTTTTTCTTGCCTGATTTTGTCACAAATCGGAGACGACTTTGTCTTACAGTTAATGAGCCCGAAAAACCGGGCTGTTTTTTAAACTAAACAAAGTAATCTCGTTTCAATCATGCTTGTCATTCTGGCTTTTTTCGTTGCCCACTGGTACCTGTCGCTGTTCTTCCAGACGTTCTTTCTGCACAGATATGCTTCACACAAGGCTTTCACCATGAGCCCATTTGTAGAAAAAGTGTTTTATGTACTTACCTGGATTTTTCAGGGCTCTAATTACTTAAGCCCTTACGGATACGGAGTAATGCACCGCATGCACCACGCTTTCGCGGATACTGAAAACGATCCTCATTCACCCAAATACGATGAGACCATCTGGAATATGATGTGGAAGACAAAAACCATCTATTCGGATATCTCTAATAAGATTCTTGTTCCTGAAAAACGCTTCACCGAAGGTGTTCCTAACTGGGAAGCGTTTGATAAATTTGCCCGCTCATGGCCGTCACGCCTGTTCTGGGGTATCTGCTACGTAACCATGTATGCCGTGTTTGCCACGCACTGGTGGTTATGGCTACTGTTACCTATCCACTTTTTGATGAGCCCTATTCACGGAGCCATCATCAACTGGTTTGCTCACAAGTACGGCTACAGAAACTTTGAAGTAGGCGATACTTCGATGAATTTTCTTCCCGTAGATTTTCTGATGATGGGCGAAAGCTATCACAACAATCACCACAAACACGGTTCACGTGCCAACTTTGGAGGTATCCGCTGGCATGAAATCGATCCTACTTACATTGTCATCAAAGTACTGGATAAGTTGAATATCATTCAGATCGTAAAACGTAAGGAGATATCCATCGAGCCAATGAAGAAAGCTGCTTAGTTAAGTAGTTTTAAATAGAGGTTAATCGCCCCGTTGCACCAGATGTAGCGGGGCGATTTTTTTTATTGATATATTTACAGTCATTATCATTTTATAATCACACCATTCATTTGACTTTTCTCGATTTTAATTTTGATTCCAAACTGCAGGATGGCCTGGAGTCGATGGGATACACCAAGCCAACGCCCATTCAGCAGCAGGCCATACCCGTAATACTCAGTGGCAGAGATGTCATTGCCTGTGCACAAACCGGTACGGGCAAAACGGCAGCATACATTCTGCCGGTAATCAACAAGATGATGGCTTCCGATCACCGGCACCTGAACACACTGGTGATTGCACCCACCCGCGAACTGGCTCAGCAGATCGACCAGCAGATTGAAGGGTTTGCCTACTTCACCGGAGTGAGTTCTATTCCCATCTACGGCGGTGGTGACGGGGCCGCGTGGGACCAGCAAAGGAAAGCCCTGGAGTTTGGTGCTGATATCATCATTGCCACGCCCGGCCGGTTGATTGCCTTGCTTGCAGCGGGCACGATCAACCTGACACACCTGCAACATCTGATTCTGGATGAAGCCGACCGCATGCTGGACATGGGTTTTTATGATGACATCGTTCGGATCATCAGCTATTTGCCCAAAGAAAGACAAACCTTGTTTTTCTCGGCTACTATGCCTCCTAAAATCAGAACACTGGCTAATAAAATTCTTACTAATCCGGAGGAAATCAATATCGCCATTGCCAAACCCGCAGCAGGAATTGTACAGCAAGCCTACGTGGTATTTGAAGAACAAAAGGGTGCATTGCTCAAACACGTACTGAAAACCACCCAATGGAACAGTGCCATCATTTTCTCCTCCACCAAAGAGATGGTGAAGAAGCTGGATGGATCTTTTCAGCGTTCGGGCCTACCTGCCCGTGCTTTCCATTCCGATCTTGATCAACAGGAGCGTGAAGAGATACTGCGTGGATTCAAAAACAAACAGATCAGCATTCTCATTGGCACCGATGTGCTCTCACGTGGTATTGATGTGGAAGGCATCAGTCTGGTCATTAACTGGGATGTGCCTCCTGATCCGGAAGATTATGTTCACCGCATAGGAAGAACGGCACGGGCAGAAACCACGGGCACCGCAATCACTTTTATCAATGAAAAAGACCAGCGCAGGTTCTTTAGTATAGAGCGGTTGATTGATAGTGTTATTCCCAAACTTCCGTTGCCGGAAGGGCTTGGTGCAGGGCCGGCTTATGAGCCCGAAGCCAAAAAGAAAACGACATTCAAAAGTGGCGGAAGCAATGGCGGCAAAAAACCGTTCAAGAAACGATTCAATAACAACAGGAATAAGCCAGGTGGTAATCATCCTAAGCCGGCACAATAGAAGTACTTGTTACTAAAAAAGCCCCTTGAATCAAGGGGCCTTTTTTATGATTTTGAGATGAAAGTTATTTTTTCTCGACTGCTTTATCCGCTACTACCCCTTCAAGTACATCTTTTATTTCTACACGTTGTCCGTCTCTGTAGGGCACGATCCAGGCATCTTTCACACCCATGTCGCGCATGTATTTTTTAAATGTATCCGCCTCCCAGTAGTCGCGGAATATACCGATGGTGATTTGCTGAGGGCCGCCATCTTTGGCTTCGCCACCGAAGTTAGGGTTGTTATCGAAATACTTAGCCAGGTCTTTATTCTTGAAAGCGCCTACCTGCACTTTAAACACTACCCCCTTCGAAAAGTCCATCGGGTTCACCACAGGAGCTGCTTTCAGTTGAGCTAACTCTGTTTTCACCGCAGTCAACTCACTTCTAAGGCGTGCCAGCTGATCTTCCAGTTCAGCAATCTTTGCATTTTTATCACTTACGGTAGATTTTAATCCCGTGATCTCAGTGCTTTGCGTAGTTACCGTGTTGTCAGCTACCTGTTTGTCTTCTGTAAGGGTCTTCAGTGAGGCAGGGTTCTTCTTGAATTCTTTTGCTTTCCTTTTCCATTCCTTCTTCTCCGCTTTTGAAAGCTGAGCGAAAACCTGTGTGCCGGAAAAAATCAGAGCCAGGCAGAGAAATAATACTCTAGTCTTCATTTAATATGGGTTTAATAAATAAAAGTAATAAAAAAATTGGAATACGATCACACGCACGTTGGCTTACACCATCTTCTCCGGACGAACCCACTCATCAAACTGCTGAGAAGTAAGCAAGCCAAGTTCAACCGCGGCTTCACGCAAAGTCTTGTTTTCCTTGTGTGCTTTCTTCGCAATTTTGGCCGCATTCTCATAGCCAATGTGTGTGTTCAGCGAAGTCACCAGCATCAATGAGTTTTCCATGTGTTGCTTGATGATCGGCAGGTTAGGCTCAATGCCTTCCGCACATTTATCGTTGAATGATACACAGGCATCACCAATCAAACGTGCAGACTGCAATACATTGGCCGCAATCACCGGCTTGAATACATTCAATTCAAAATGACCTGTTGCTCCTCCGAAGGAAACAGCCACATCATTCCCGATTACCTGTGCACATACCATGGTCAATGCTTCCGGCTGCGTAGGGTTTACTTTACCCGGCATAATGGATGAACCTGGCTCATTATCAGGAATGATGATTTCACCAATACCTGAGCGCGGGCCTGAGCTTAGCATACGGATGTCGTTGCCGATCTTATTCAACGACACGGCTGCACGTTTCAGCGCACCTGATAATTCTACCATTGCATCGTGCGCTGCCAGTGCTTCAAATTTATTAGGAGCCGTTACAAACGGATACCCTGTCAGTTCAGCAATCTTTTTAGCGACCAATACATCATACCCTTTTGGTGTATTTAAACCAGTACCTACGGCTGTGCCTCCCAATGCCAGTTCGCTCACCGCTTCCAATGCATTCTTAATGGCGCGGATACTATTATCAATCTGCTGTACATAACCCGAAAACTCCTGACCCAGTGTAAGTGGTGTGGCATCCATAAAGTGGGTACGGCCTGTTTTTACAATGGCTTTAAAGTCGTTGGATTTCTTAGCCAGTGTATCACGCAGTTTTTTCAAACCGGGTAGTGTGATTTCTACTGTCTGCTTGTAGGCCGCAATGTGCATCGCCGTAGGAAACGTATCGTTGGATGACTGCGATTTATTCACATCATCATTTGGGTGAAGCACTTTCTTTTCATCGGTCAGTTTGCCCCCGCTCAATACGTGCGCACGGTAAGCCACCACTTCATTCACATTCATATTGCTTTGCGTACCCGACCCGGTTTGCCAGATCACCAGTGGAAACTGATCATCGAGTTTCTTGTCCAGGATTTCATCGCAGGCTTGCGCGATCATGTCCTTTTTCTCTGCCGATAACACCCCGAGTTCGTGGTTTGCCATAGCAGCCGCTTTTTTCAAATAGCCGAAAGCATAAATGATTTCTTTGGGCATGCTGGCTTCAGGGCCAATCTTGAAATTGTTTCGAGAGCGCTCGGTTTGTGCGCCCCAGTATTTGTCGGCCGGTACCTGTACCTCGCCCATGGTGTCTTTCTCAATGCGGAAGCTCATTCTCTTTAAAAATTTGAAAGCCAAAGGTAAAAAAAGAGGGGAATTATTGAGACCGCATTACCTAATCCATTTAACCAGACCGCTTAATTTTTTTAATAACTTTGTTTCACATGGCAGCCCCTGTATTAAACCATCTTTCTGCTTCTGATTATTTGAAATTGGAGCGTTCGTCCAAGGACAAGCATGAATTGTTTCAGGGAAAAATCATGGCCATGACCGGGGGTTCTATTCAGCATAATGAAATTGTAAGCAACCTTCTTTTCAAGAATGATTAAAATCAATCAGATACATCATATCGCTATTATCTGCTCGGATTATGAACGGTCGAAAAAATTCTATACCGAGGTGCTTGGATTCACTGTTGCCGGTGAATATTACCGGGCCGGGCGCAAGTCATATAAGCTGGATCTGAAACTGGGAGATCAATACGTAATTGAGTTGTTCTCTTTCCCTGATCCACCCCAACGTCCTTCTCGCCCCGAAGCTCGGGGATTAAGACATCTTGCTTTTCAGGTAGATGATGTGGCTGCTGCGATAAAGGAATTAAATGTCAAAGGAGTTCAGTGCGAGCCTATTCGTGTCGATGAGTTTACGAATAAACGATTTACATTCTTTAGTGATCCGGACGATTTGCCGCTGGAGTTGTATGAACGATAAAGGCACTTCCTTTTAGAGGAAGTGCCTTTCATTCTCTTTAGGATTTACCCTTAATTTGATCCACTATTTTTCCAATCACCTTAACGATCGAACCTATACCAGGTTCAACATCCCTTTTTCCTTTGCTTCAAGCAATGATTCACCCATCAGGTACTCATCCACAGCACGTGCTGCTTCGCGACCTTCGCTGATGGCCCATACTACCAGGGATTGACCTCTGCGCATATCACCGGCTGCAAACACGCCTTCAACGGATGTTTGATAGCGAGTAGCTTTCACATTGCCGCGCTCATCGTAATCCACACCCAACTCATGAAGCATGCCCTCTTTTTGCGGATGGAGAAATCCCAGCGCCAGTAATATCAATTCGCAAGGAACAATTTTTTCGGTACCGGGCACTTCGGCAAAAGTATGTGGCTTACCTGGCTCTGGTTTTTTCCACTCCACCTCCACTACTTTCAAGCCGGTAAGTTTGCCGGTTTCATCGCCTATGAATTCTTTCGTGACAATGCTCCACTGTCTTTCGCAGCCTTCTTCATGCGAAGTGGAGGTGCGAAGAATCATCGGCCAGTTAGGCCACGGCATTGAGTCGTTTCTTTCTTTAGGTGGCTTGGGAAGAATTTCAATTTGAGTTACCGACTTCGCCCCATGACGATTGGATGTACCCACGCAGTCCGAACCAGTATCACCCCCGCCGATGACGATTACATTTTTGTTAACTGCCAGTATCTCTTCATTCTCTACTTTCTTGCCGCTTACTCTGCGGTTTTGCTGACCCAGAAAATCCATCGCAAAGTGAACACCCTTCAGGTTTCTGCCTGGTATGGGCAGATCGCGCGGAATCGTTGAACCTCCTGTCAATACAATCGCATCAAATTCTTCACGCAGCTGCTGAACAGAAACATTCACGCCTACGTTGGCATTGGTCTGAAACTTCACTCCTTCTGCTTTCATCAGATCCAGTCTGCGGTCGATCACGCGCTTGTCCAGTTTGAAATCAGGAATACCATAGCGCAGCAATCCACCCACTTCATCGGCACGCTCAAAAACCGTAACCCAATGACCCGCATAGTTCAACTGTGCTGCCGTAGCAAGACCTGAAGGTCCTGACCCGATTACCGCTATTTTTTTATCCGTACGCGATGTGGGAAGTTTGGGTTTGGCGTATCCTTCGGCAAACGCTTTCTCGATAATTGATTTCTCGATGTATTCAATCGCTACGGGAGATTTGTTAATTCCTAACACACATGACGCTTCGCATGGTGCAGGACAGATACGACCCGTGAACTCCGGAAAATTATTTGTAGAACTTAGTATCTCATACGCCTGCTTCCAGTTGCCCTGATACACGGCATCATTAAACTCGGGAATGATATTTCCCAGCGGGCAACCGTTATGACAAAACGGAATACCACAATCCATGCAGCGTGATGCCTGCTTGTGGGTGATCTTCTCCTCCACGGCACCATCCACTTCATAATAATCGTGAAGGCGTTTTTGTACTTCACGTTTTGCAGGTATCTCGCGGGCCTGTTCTAAAAATCCTGTTGGCTTTCCCATTTTAATAATTGCGAATAAAAATTTCGAGTTACAAAATTAGTTATGAGCTACTTTCGGTTGTTTGTTCTTTTCCAATACCGCCTTGTAATCCACCGGCATTACTTTAATAAACTGCTTGAAAGCGGTAGGCCAGTAGCTCAACACATGGGCCGCCACATCACTTTGAGTGTATTCCTGATGCTGAGCGATTAACTTCTTCAACATGCGCTGTTCATCTTCATCAATTGTATCGAGCAGCACCATTTCCATGTTGCAGTTCTTCACGAAAGTGTTATTCACATCCCATACGTAAGCTACACCTCCGCTCATACCTGCAGCGAAGTTTCTTCCTGTTTCACCCAATATCACTACACGGCCACCGGTCATGTATTCACAACCGTGATCACCTACACCTTCTACCACTACCTGTACACCCGAGTTACGCACCGCAAAACGCTCACCTGCCATACCGCGGATATACGCTTCACCGGAAGTACCTCCGAAGAAAGCGGTATTTCCGACAATGATATTTTTCGATGGATTATAAGTAGATGTTTTATGCGGATAGAGAATAAGCTTGCCTCCTGATAGTCCCTTGCCAAAATAATCATTGGCATCTCCTTCCAGCTCAAAGGTCATTCCTTTGGATGTGAATGCACCAAAGCTCTGCCCTGCTGTTCCTTTAAATTTGAAGTGAATCGTATCTGCGGGCAGACCGGCATCACGATACTTCTTCGATACCTCGTTTGACAGCATCGTGCCGGTGGAACGATCCACATTTCGGATGAGGAATTCTCCCTGAACAGGTGTTGATTTCTCCAGTGCTTCTTTAGCGTGGATCAATAAAGTACGATCCAATACATCTTCAATACCGTGATCCTGTTCCTCCTGTTTGTACAACGGAGTCTCCAGGTTCATCGCTTCTTTGAACAAGATCGGAGACAGGTTAAGGTGCTGATACTTCCAGTGATCTTCGCTGATGTCGCGCAGCTCAAGACGATCTACCTGGCCAACCATTTCATTGATTGTACGGTACCCTAACTCAGCCATGATCTCACGAAGTTCTTCCGCTAGGAAAGTGAACAGGTTCACTACGTATTCAGGTTTACCTGTAAAGAGAGCGCGCAGTTCTTTATTCTGAGTAGCAACCCCAACAGGACACGTATTCAAATGACACTTCCGCATCATGATACAGCCGGTTGTTACCAATGCGGCAGTAGCTACCCCAAACTCTTCTGCACCAAGCAATGCAGCTATTGCCAAATCACGGCCCGTGCGGATCTGTCCGTCGGTTTGTACTACTACACGGCCACGAAGTTTATTTCTTACCAATGTCTGATGCGTTTCAGCAAGACCTAATTCCCACGGCAAACCTGCATGACGAATAGAGCTCAATGGCGATGCCCCTGTACCACCATCATGACCGGAAATCAAAATCACATCTGCGTGTGCTTTCGCTACGCCCGATGCAATTGTGCCTACGCCCGCTTCGGACACCAGCTTGACGCTGATACGTGCTTCACGATTGGCATTCTTCAAATCAAATATGAGCTGTGCCAGGTCTTCAATAGAATAAATATCATGGTGGGGAGGCGGTGATATCAAACCAACACCTGGTGTGGAATGCCGCACGCGACCAATCCATTCATCTACCTTATGGCCAGGTAGCTGTCCTCCTTCGCCTGGCTTGGCACCCTGCGCCATTTTAATCTGCAGTTCACCTGCATTCGATAAGTAATAGCTTGTTACACCAAAACGACCAGAGGCAACTTGCTTGATCGCGGAGTTTTCCCAATCTCCGTTTTCCTTGCGGAAGAAGCGTGCTTCATCTTCGCCACCTTCACCGGAGTTACTCTTTCCACCAATGCGGTTCATTGCCACAGCTAGTGTACTATGCGCTTCATACGATATTGACCCGAACGACATGGCACCGGTAGCAAACCGTTTGAAGATGCTTTCTTTCGATTCTACTTCGCTCAGCGGAATTGATTTTCCTTTTTTGAATTTCAACAGACTGCGAAGCGTGATGGCTTTCTCACTCTGATCATTGATGAGTTTCGTATACTTTTTGAACAGCTCATAGTCATTCATCTTGGTCGAATGCTGCAACAGATGAATCGTTTGTGGATTGAATAAATGCGCTTCACCACGCTGTTTCCATTGATAAATACCACCCACTGCGAGATGCGAGGCTACATTAGGCATTTTAGGATAAGCGAGGTGGTGCTTAGCCAATGCTTCTTTAGCAATGTCATCCAGTGTCAATCCGCCAATGCGGGATACGGTACCGGTAAAGTATTGATCAACTACTTCTTTGCTGATACCAAGTGCTTCAAAAATCTGTGCCCCGTGGTACGATTGCAGTGTGCTGATACCCATCTTACTCATGGTCTTCAGCAATTCACCGCACACGGCTTTCTTATAATTATAAATCGCCTTCTCTTCGGTCAGTTCTTCACTCAGAAGATTGTTCTTCTTCATGTCATGAATTGTCTGATACATCAAATAGGGATTGACACCGGAAGCACCAAAACCTACCAACGTGGCATAATGATGTGTTTCCCATACATCCCCTGCTTCTACCAGCAGACCTACTTTACCACGAAGTCCTTTACGGATCAGATCATGATGTACGGCCGCTACAGCAAGCAGTGAAGGAATCTGTGCGTGACCGCTGTCAAAACTCCGGTCTGACAAGATGATAATGGTGAATCCATCTTCAATCGCATCAGTCACATATTGACAAACACGATTCAATCCCTTCTCCAACGAACCCGGCTTGCCATCTGCTTTGAAATAAGTGTAGATGGTTTTGGTTTGTAAGTGACGGTGATCGATGTACCGGATCTTTTCCATTTCGTTGTTGGAGAGGATCGGAACCGGAAGCTCGAGCATAATACAGTGCTCGGGAGATTCTTCTAACAAATTAAGCGAACCCCCTACGTGCGATGCCAGTGACATCACCATGCGCTCACGAATCGGATCGATAGGCGGGTTAGTTACCTGGGCAAAGAGTTGCTTGAAGTAGCTGGACAAGTGCTGTGCTTGTTTTGAAAGCACCGCCAATGGAATATCCATACCCATGGAGCCCAATGCTTCTTTTCCCGTTTCGCACATCTGGCTGATGATGATCCGCACATCTTCAGTTGTATAGCCAAATGATATCTGGCGTTTGAGGAACGTAACCGGATCATACTTATGGAAACTACCGCCTGGTTCTGGCAGGTCGTGCAGGCGCACTTTATTTTCTCTCAGCCATTTGCCGTAAGGCTGGCGCGTACAAATCTCTTTCTTCAGTTCATCGTCGCTGATAATGCGGCCTTGTTCCAGGTCCACCACAAACATTTTGCCCGGTTGCAAACGTCCTTTGCTGATCACCTTGGCGGGATCAACATCCAGCACGCCTACTTCGGAAGCCATGATGACCATATCATCGTCCGTCACGACAAAGCGCGAAGGGCGAAGGCCATTGCGATCAAGTGTAGCTCCTACAATCTTTCCATCGGTGAACGTGATAGAAGCCGGCCCATCCCATGGCTCCATCAGGTTAGCGTGGTATTCATAGAAGTCTTTCTTCTCCTGGCTCATGTGCTCGTTGCCATCCCATGCTTCAGGTATCAACATCATCATCACATGAGGAAGTGAACGGCCTGCATGCACAAGCAACTCAATTGTATTGTCAAGATTCGATGAATCGGATTGTACCGGATTACAAATTGGCAGGAGCATGTCCATTTCTTCGCGCGAGAATTTCGGTGAAGAGAAGAACACTTCTTTTGACTTGAGCCAGTTGATATTGCCCTGTACGGTGTTGATCTCACCATTGTGCGCAATGTAGCGGAACGGTTGAGCCAGCCTCCAGGAAGGGAACGTATTCGTAGAGAAACGCGAATGAACTACTGCCAATGCAGATACCACTTCTTCGTTTTCCAGATCGGCAAAGTAATAAGGGCGCAGCTGATGGGAAGTCAACATCCCTTTGTAAATGATTGTCTTATATGAAAGCGAAGAGAAATAAAAATCACTTGCTCCCTTTACGGATTCAGAGACAATCTTAGTTGCGTACTTACGCAACACAAACAGTCTGCGTTCGAAATCATCCAGGCTGATGAACGATTCCGGTTTCTTGATGAACACCTGCTCCATCACTGGCTCTGCCTGCAATGCCGTATTACCCAGATCCTGATTGCTGGTGGGCATTACACGATAACCCAGCAAGGTCATCTTCATCTTTTTGATCTGACGATTAAGAACAGTGCGGCATTCTTCACGCACTTTCGGATCGCGCGGAAAGAAAACTAACCCCACGCCATAATCTCCATAAGCGGGCAACTTGATGTTGAGCTTACTGCACTCTGAAAAGAAAAACTCATGTGGCACTTGTATCAAAATACCCGCGCCATCACCCGTGTTGGGTTCACATCCACAAGCACCACGATGGCTCATGCGTTCAAGCATCGTCAATGCATCTGAAATAACCTGATGAGATTTGCTGCCTTTGATGTTGGCAATGAATCCTACTCCACAAGAGTCGTGCTCAAAGGAAGGGTGATATAATCCGTGTGTTGCTTCCAATTTTTATTTTCGTAAAAAGTGAACTTTAAATTTAATCTTAATGGAAGCTTAATGCGAAAAATGTCAAAAAATATTTTATATCACTTACTAACAATAAGTAGCGAAAACGTTTGCTAAACCCCTTTCGGCAGATTTTTATTTGGAAAGAAAATAAATAGGCAGAATTTTATGAAAAATGGCTGCCTGTTGAAAACCGCCATTTAACCCGTAGCCGGCATGCCGCAGCTATATTGATTATAAGCGGTGTTAATGAATACCCTGAACACGCACAAAATGATGAACGCTATAATAATTAATGCGCCATCACGTATTCATGAGCTAACCGATTTTTATGTACGGACTATAAGCTGGCAACTCCTTTATTTGTCCGAATCATCATCACCTGCCTTCTCCAGTTCCTGATCGAGAATCTTTTGAATGATTTCTTGCTGGCGTTCGTCTATCTTCTGGTTGGTTTTGGCTTGCTTTTTCATGAAGCGGAACATGGCGTTCTTCTTTATTTCGTAAGCAACAAATACCGTATAGACTTTGGTCTTCTCATTAAAATATTTCTCCTGACCAATCTTTCTCATATCCGCCAGATCGGTGTTCATCACTTCACGCACCAGGCTTTGAAATTTGTCGGCTACATCCGCTGCGCGTTCATTTTCGGTTTGACCCAGGTACTGGTCGGTGACCTGCTTCATGGTGGTGTTCATCTGACTGGCCAGCTGGCTCTTGGCTTCACTGTTTGCCTTGCCCAGCGCAATGTTGTCTTGTGAACTTTCTCCTTTACCTGTAGAGCGAAAGAAGCGGTTGTTCGATTCATAGGCATTTCCACGAAAAGGTTCTTTTACTTTTTTTCCGAAAGGGCCGGAACTACACGCTGTGGCGATCAGAACAACAACAATTGATAAAGCAGAGGAAGCAGATTTCATAGCGAAAATATTTACGGAACGAAAGTACGAAAAATTGTGCCAGAACACCCGGCTTATCAAGGCGTGGTATTGATAATCAATTCCCAGCGGAATGCCCATCTCCACCGCAAAGTATAGTTTTCTATTCCGGCTTGCTTAAGTATGCCCGTTAATTCCTGTTTTTTAAATCCGCGTAATACCGATAAGGGGGCATCTGTCTTAACCATAGCCGACTTAGAAAATAGCTGCGTCAGCCATTTGATGGAATAGTAAGCTAACCAATGCCGGTGAAGATCATTGATGACGATACCCGTGTGTGTGTGTGTTTTAAGTTGCCGAAGAAGATGAATCAACTCTTCGCTGGTAAAATGATGAGTAAAAAGTGTAGCCAGCACAATGTCATGGCTTTGTTGGGTAAACTCGCTGGAGAAAATATTGACTGCTGTATAATTTATTTCCGGATAATCTCCTGAATATTTCACTGCATAATCAATAATGTTTGAATTGGCATCGATGCCTGTAAGTTGTAATGGTATTTTATTCTTTCTTCCCCAGGCAGCTACCAGCTTTAGAATATCCCCACCGCCGCAGCCTAAGTCTGCTATTGTAATCGGGTACGTTGTTTTTCTGTTTTTAAGAAGTTGGCGAACACCATTAATGGTCACGTGATTTCCGCCCAGCAGGCGGTTAATGATTTCCAGTTCACGCAGGGTTTGATTCACTACTTCACCGCTGCATTGCAGATCATCCATGATCTCGATGGCAGTGGAGCGGGAGGTGAATAATGACATGATGGTATAATTTATGCGCTCTTCGTTAATGAACTTCTGTTTTCAACAACATACTTTCCATGGTAAGGCCCGGACCAAAAGCAAAGCTCACAATTTCTTTATTCTGATCATCGGGCGTCAGCTCATTATAGATATCGTTCAAAACAAACAGCACGGTAGGTGATGACATATTGCCGTATCTCCTCAGCACCTCATAGGCAAACTTGTTTTGTTCTTTAGTGATTCTCAATTCTTCTTCGATCACTTCCAGAATCCGTTTGCCACCCGGATGAATGGCAAAGTAACTTACGTCTTCCTGCCTGCGGTTGATTTGTTGTAAAAGTGTATGCGTCAATTTCTTGATCCCTTCACGGATAATATCAGGAATGTAGGACGACAAGCGCATTTCAAATCCATTATCTCCGATACTCCAGGCCATGTCTTTATCACCATTAAGAGCGAGGTCGCAATGAAAATGCAGTGGCTTAAGGTTGATTCCCTTACGCGGTATCGATTCTACCAGCACGGCTGCGGCACCATCGGCAAAAAGTGAATTGGCAAGCCAGTTGTCTTCGGTGTTTTCTTTTTGAAAATGGATGCTGCACAGTTCCGCACACACTACCAGCACGCTTGCATGCTCATCACTTGCGCAAACCGAATGCGCCAGCTTCATGGCATTGAAGGCGGCATAACATCCCATAAAGTTGATACATGTGCGCTGTACGGATGACTTCAGTTTTAATTTTCTTACCAGGTCAATATCCAAACCCGGAGCATACATCCCTGTACAACTTACCACAACCAGGTGAGTAACATCTTCTACATTGAAACCGGTGATCTTAGACAAGCAATTTCTTGCTGCCCGTTCGCTTACCTCTATCGCATGCTCCTGAAATAACTTCATCCTTTGCCGTGTGGATGGAAAAGGCTCACCCTCATCAGCGTTGGGGAAAAAAGTAAAGTCACCCTTCTTTCCATAGTCTTCCACTACCGAATACCTTGAATCGATACCTGTTGCGCGGTAAAGCGCTTTCAGCTTGCGTGCTTCCTCTTCGGTAAGTTGCATGGCATGGATCATAAAAGTGGCAATCTCACCCTGGCTAAATCTATGATTGGGTGTGGCTGTGCCAATGGAGGTGATGTAGCTCATTATTCAAGATTAACAGAAAAACATCTAATTTACTTGCCAGCAATCGGCAATATCTTTAAACCAAAAAACCGGCCTCATGTTTTTGAGATCCATTCTTCTTCACCTGCGTATCCCCTTCTCATTTCTGTTGATGCCGGTTTATGTGTTTGCGCTAAGCTTATCTCCTAACCTGTTGATCAACCAGCTGATCTGGTCTTTTGGGATTATTCATCTGCTCGTCTATCCTGCTTCCAACGCCTTCAACAGCTATTTTGATAAAGACGAAAAAAGCATCGGCATGCTTAAAAATCCTCCCCCTGTAAGCAAAGGACTGTATTACACGGCCACCGCACTAGACGCAGGTGCTATCGCATTGGGTTGCCTGAAAATCAATTTACTTTTCGGCAGCATGCTCGCTATCTACATTCTGGTATCACGGGCGTATAGCCATCCGTTGATCCGCTTAAAAAAATATCCCTACGTGAGCTGGATCATTGCCGGGTTCTTTCAGGGTTTCTTTACGTTCCTGATGAGCTATATCGGCATTAACAAGTTTGAAATGGAGCATCTCTGGCGAACGCCTCTACTCACAGCAGCCTTTCTCAGTAGTATTATTTTATGGGCCAGCTACCCGATGACACAGATTTATCAACATGATGAAGATGGAAAGCGGGGTGACACTACGCTGAGTATGAAGCTGGGCATTCGCGGTACTTTTTACTTTGCCATGGTTTTCTTTTCGCTTGCCGCAGTGGGGTATGTTTTGTTTTTCACCGTGTTTTATGAAACCCGATACGGTTATGCTTTCCTCATCGCCACTGCTCCTGTTGTTCTTTTCTTCCTTTACTGGTTTGGCCGGGTATGGAAAGACGAATCAAAAGCCAATTTTGGCAATACCATGTGGCTCAATATCATCTCAGCGATCTGTCTGAATGGATTTTTCTTCTGGTTGTTTCTACAACGAAGTCATCTTGGCTGACGTCCGCTCAGCAAGCGTTATTTCGCCAGCTCTTTGAAAGCAACCATGGATTGAATTTTACGCTTCACGTTGCCATGGAACTCAGTAATCGCTTTGGTATGAAAGCGGGGATAAATCACTTTATCTCGGAAAGCTGATTTCCCTTTATAAAACGTTTCGTGCGTGATCTTGGTGAATCCTTCCGGTGTAGATTCCAGTGTCATATTTTGCATTCCTTCTGAAGCTCCGTGTTTCAGATACGAAGTCTGAATGCGCTTTTCCGCTTCATTTACTTCTGTTACTTCGTGGCCCACGGCAAGGTTCACCATATTCCACAATACACACAGGTTCAAGAATACAATCTGTCCTTTCTCTATTCCTTTGTACTCCTCATTCGGATAGTGAAGTTCTTTTTTATTTCGTGAATACTGCAATCCAAACTTCAGCATCGATCCGCTGAAAGTCTCTGATGGACCGGTATTTTTATAAGCTGCCCAGACTTTCTCTAGTGGTTCTTCTACAAGGAATGTTTTGATGTGACGATTGTAGCCGGAGAAATCAGGATTATGCGAGCAGGAATGATCCAGATTGGCAAAATCATCCAGGTGACTGACTCCGCTTTTCTGAAGAAAATTTCTGACTGTCTTATATTTTATCTTACTAAAATCCATGGCCGTTTTACGATGCACAAAGTTACGATGTTTTGCCTTTAAAGCGTAATGCTAAAAAGGCTTGCCATGGGTCTGATTGATTAAAAACTGCGCGATTGGTCTGGCATGCCTGGCGATATTTACAGCAAGATCAGAAGTCCACTCGCTTCCAAAAAGGTGTTGAATTTTTTTCCCTGCCCACAGGCGCTGCGCAAATGTGGCGTTCCATTTTTGAGCGTAGTTTTTTTCAAGCAAATCGCGCGTGAGTTCGTCTTTGCAAAAAGAAATAATGTGGTCGCTTACTAACTTGGCCGAATGGATGGCCATAGCCATCCCATTTCCACATAAAGGCGTAATCATTCCAGCTGAATCACCGGCCATTAAGATATGATCCTCCACGGGCGATTTCTTTTCAAATGAAATCTCATTGATCACTTCCGGTTTATCAAAAAGAAACTCCGCGTGCTGAAATATTTTTTTCAAGAAAGGATTTTCAAACAACACCCTCTCTTCCATTAACCGGATGGAGCCGAATCGTCTGAGGTGATCGCGATGCGTGAGATAGCAGAGATTGGTTTTTCCATTCTCAATGTTGCTTATACCGCAGTATCCATCTTGAAAATTATGAAGCGCAATGCAATCCTCAGGATGATCGTATCTAATATGATACTTGACACCAACATAAGGTGATCGCTTCTGAATAAATGCACGCTTCATTTGCATATCCAGCTTTGATCGTTTGCCAAATGTTCCAATCACTACCTCTGCGGTGAACGATTGAGAAGAAGTATGAACGGTAAATTGATTCCCAGCAAAGGAAACATCAAGTACTTCGGTATTCAGATGAAAAACTACTCCTGCTTCACGCGCTCTGATATAAAGAAAATGATCGAATGTATAACGACTGATTCCCCAACCTCCCAGCTTCAGCGGCAGCTCGGCCCACTTGCCGTTGACGGAGGTCAATTGCAGACGGTGAATGTGGGGTGGGTTAAATTCCTCAGGAAAAATTCCATTTGCTTTTAGAAAGGGGATGGTTTCGTTCGAAATAAATTCTCCACAAACCCGGTGGAATGGATAATTTTTTCGCTCGAAAAGAAGAACATGAATTCCGGCTTTTGCCAGCTGAATGGCTGAAATCAGACCCGACAGGCCACCTCCTATAACAATTACGGTTTTCAAATCAGTACGAATATACTTGTGGAGGAGCTGTGGACAATTTGTTGAAAACCAAAATGAATGAATTATTCGTTAATAGCAATGGTATGTAGGGTTACATTCCGTCATTTTTCCATTAAATTAATGAGCGTTGATTGTAACACTCATCGTTTGGCTTATGCAATCTGAAACAAAAATCACCCCTTCTCCCATCATTTCCGAGAAGGTAAACATCCTGGTAGTAGGTAATAATCCTATCGAACTGAGTCATGTTTTCGATAGCCTTCAAAAAATGAAAGACAAGGATATCATCACCGAAATCGCTTTTGATTTAAAATCTGTTTTCGAACGCCTTGTTCGCTTCAAGCCTCAATACATTCTTATTGACGACAACATTGGTAAGGCGGAGTTGAAGAATGCCGTTAGGGCCTTGCTCAACGATCGCAAAACAAAAGACATTCCCATTACTGTTCTGAAAAATTCAAATTACCAGGAAGCAATAAGCACAGGGGTATTGAATTTTATATTGAAAGAAAACCTGAGTGGCGATGCGTTGTATAATGCATTGAAAAACTCGTTAAAGTTTCGCAAGACACAATTGTATTTATACAGCGCATACAAGAGAAGAAAGGGGCAGTTACTTCGCCTGGTGAAATAATCAGATCTGGTTTTCCAGGCGAAAGGTCTTCTTCATTCGCTGCCCCGCACGTTCTATATCCAGCGTTATTTTCTTTCCCGGTTTGGAATTAAAAAATCCATTCACGGTATTGAGGTCGAGCTCGGCCGAACTTAATCCGTTTACTTTCAAAATAAGATCGCCCACCTGAAGACCTGCTTTTTCAGCGGTAGAGTTCACTCTTACGTCACTTATCTCAAATCGGTGCAGGCTTGAGCCTTTTGCTTTAAGGGTAAGTCCACTCAGGTTATAGTAGAAGTTCTTTCTATACGAGTGGTTTTTCTTCAAATGAATTTTCTCAGCCGGAAAATCAAAGATAACCGTGAAGCGGCTAAGTATTTCTCCACCAATAGAGCCGTGTCTGAAAATCATACGGCTTGCCTTCAGGGTATCCATGTAGCTATTCGGATCGGGGAAATTGCAGATGACTTCAGGTATCTTAAAGTCGCCCAGGTCTACCGCTCGTATCCTTCCTATTTGTCCGGAGATAATACCACCTAATCCACGACCGATTATACTTTTGATGTGCGGTTCGGGTATTGCTATTCTTGAGTCTGAGCTGGGCTCCAGCACTAAACCATGGCTGGCTCCGCTATCCACTAATAATTTGGCATTCACCTTCGTGCTGTCATTGATTTCAACAGTGGCCCGCAGGTAGGGTTTTGTGTCTTCGATGGTAATAGGCAATGATTTGAAGCGTACTCTTTTTCTGAAGTACTGAGGAGTGGTCAGAACCAGTTTTTTATTTTCATAATCAATCTGAACAATGAAGCGACTGAATAATTCATAGCCTAATATTCCATGTACATCGGTACCCAGAAAATTCCGTAGCTCGAGGTAGTCGGTTTCCAGTACTAATAACGCGTGACCTTCACCGTGCACGCCTGGCAGGTCGAGTGATACATTGTTGGTAACAAATGCATCCACTACTTTTTGTCCACCCGGGCCAGCGATTGTGTACTTGCGCGAATAGGAAAGATTTAAAATATCACTGAATGTTTTCTCCGTAAGAATGGCGGTGCGCACACCTGTATCAAGAATAAATTTGAGCGGAAGCTGGCCGTTTAATACGATAGGCACTACTACAAGATTGTTATGTATCTCGATCGGAATCTGAACACTCCTTTGCCCTTCAGCTAAGGAAAAGCCCAGAGTTTGTGCAAAAGAGAAAACCGGAAAAAGTAAAACTCCAAACAGGCTTGCAATTTTTAGCATATCTACACTTGGCCTCTACTAAAACTATGTATTTTTCAATAAAGAATACATAGTTTGAACGGCAAGTTGATGATACCGGTGCATTTTATTGTGAATTACCCCAATACTGGTGATAATTAGCCGGCAACCTGATTTTTCCTGATGAATTAAACAGAGTCAATTGCTCCTACGAAAGGAAAGAACCCAATTATAGCTGAACAGAAGCAAAGAAGAAACGGAAGTTCTTCGCAGAAGAGAGGAAGGAAACGGGAACGGAACCGTTGAAATTTAGTGTTTCAAATCGTGTTCGTTATCACTCACTTTATTGTTTGGGAATATCCATGGAGAAACAATAGCCAGGATGAACAAAGCGAGAATAGGTCCGATTACTAACATGGTCTTTGTGTTTTAAAGAGAGACAAAAATAAGGTGGCCGGTTCCATATTTCAATTTTCCGGAAGAAAAAGATTTGATCATACACCATTTTATTTCCTACTTTGGCCTCCTTTCCAGGTAAATTATGAAAAAGGCTATCGTCTTCATTAGCATCATTGTAGTACTTGTTGCTGGCGCTTTTATCTACTTCAGGTTCTTTTATACCAAATCATTCAGTCCCGAAGCAACAGTAGAGTTCAAACAGGATGATGTTACGATCAGTGTCTTTTACAACCGGCCCTATAAAAAAGGGCGCGAGATTTTTGGAGGCCTTGAGCCGTTCGGAAAGGTTTGGAGAACGGGAGCCAATGAAGCTACCGTGTTCGAAACCAATAAAGACCTGACCATACAAGGCAAAATTTTAAAGAAAGGAAAGTACACGCTGTGGACAATCCCTGGAGAGCAAACCTGGAAGATTCTATTCAATACCGAAACAGGTCAGTGGGGAATTGATTTCAATGGAGCGGCAAATCGTGACCCCAAAAATGATGTACTTGTTGCCGAGGTTCCCAGTTTAATCCAGGACAAAATCATCGAGCAATTCACCATTTCGGTAGAGAAAATGGAGGACGAAATTCAACTGATATTGCTTTGGGACAAAACGGTAGTTACACTGCCAATGGCCGTCACTTCACGCTAAGTTTCACTACTACTTTCCTGTTTTCCGGCAGTGCAGGCACTGCGTGATGTGTGAGCGTTATGTTTTTAGCTGGCACTCCCTGTGATGAGAGATAATTAGCGATTTCCAGTGCCTGGTGGGGGGTACGATCGTTGTGATATGTATTTTTAATCACCACGGAATCGCGCACCAACATCTTCACGGAATCTGCGGAAGTCTTATCAATTGCTTTATACGATACCGGTATTTTCACTGTGTCTGTACTCTGTTCGGAAAGATCCGGGTTCGATCTTACGGAATCGCGCACATAACCAAAAAGCGAAACATCGATAGCAAACCGAAAAGATGGATTGGCTTTTATCATGCGCGCTACCCTTCGCAAATCCTGTGCGGATGAAGGATCCAGCTCAAAAGAATTAGGCCTGAACGACACGCCACCTAACTCAATTTCATCACCCGCTGCTACTGGCTTCAACGTAGCCGTTATACGATCAATCTGCGGAAATTTATCATTTGTCAGGTTGTATTCTTTAGAGAAGAACGTATTGATGTCCTGCTCCGGCTCGATGGAAAGATCATAGATGCCGCCTTCTTTTAAAAACACCGTGAACTGACCATTGGCACCGGGGCGACTGTTGAACACGCGCGTCTGCTCTTTTTTATTGAACACCGAGATATACGAAGGAATGTTTACTGTACCCTCAATCTTCATCATCACTTTAGGTCTTATTTCCGCCGGAAAAAGTACCTCCACGATTTCGCTCCTACGCGCACCGGGTGCTTCTTTCATCAGGTAGCGGCCCACGTTAGAGGCGGTTACAAACTGATCATCATTCGGTGTATTTACAAAATCAAGCGGCAATGGATTAGACCAAGAGGAACCGTTCCAGCGGGTCATATACAAATCCATTCCCCCCTTGTTTGCAGGAAATTTATTGGAAGAGAAAATCAGTGTTTCACCGTCACCAAGTATGCGTGGCGTCTGTGAATTACCTGTGTTGATCAAAGCAGGCAGTTCCGTGGGCTCTTCCCATTGGCCATTCGGTTTTCTGCGGGCTGTGAAAAGTTTGCAGGCATCTGCCTTGTCAAAAGTCATTTTCTCACAGCGCATAAAATACATGGTGTTACCGTCAGCCGAAAAGGTAGGAGATCCATCATTCAGTTTGGAATTGATCGGCAAAGCCAGGTTAGTCAGTTCACTCCAGGTAGCACCCTTCAGTTCTGATTTATAGATATCAAACCCTCCGATACCACCTGTCTTCATATTGGTGAGATAAATGGTTTTGCCATCCGGGCTTAATGTATATCCTTTCAGAAAATTGAGATTGTTATTGATCGTTTTGGGTAACGTGATCGGTTCTTTCCAGTTTACGGCTCCTTCTTTTGTTGAGTAGTTGATGACCAGCTTCTCGTCTTCGGCATAATCGGAAAGAAACAAAAGCGTGTTGCCATCGAGACTGATAAACGGCACAGAAACATTCACACTTGGTTGATTGATTACGGGAGATAGTTTGCGTAATGCGGCCTGCGCCATTAATGACAGGGGTGCAACGGCTACCCAAATAATGCAAAGTACTTTTTTCATGCCGGGTCAAAAGTTTGATCTTAAAGTTGGCAAATTAATCCGAATCAACCGTAGCAAAATAATAGCCAGACAGCGCTTATCTTTCTGTATTTGATCGTATTTTTAAATCGATAAGAAAATTGAGTTATTTAACGACATGATCCAGGTTATTCCATCCATCGCCATCCGTAAGGGAAAAGTAGTGAAGATGCGCAAAGGCGATCCTACCAGTGAGAAAGAGTACGATGAAAATCCGTTGGATTTGGCCAAGCGTTTTGAAGATCATGGTATTGAAGTGGTGCATTTGGTGGATCTGGACGGGGCCGAACAAGGAAGTCCTAAAAATTACCACGTACTCGAAGCCATTGCCGGCTATACTGATCTGAAAGTAGATTTCACCGGAGGCATTTGTACTGATGGAGACATAGGCAAAGCATACGAATACGGAGCGGATTACATTACGGCATCAAGTATCGCTGTCACTAACCCGGAGCTGTTTGCTTCGTGGATTGTTTCGTACGGCCGCGAGAAGATGACGCTGGGTGCCGATGTCACGGATATCGAAAGTAAGAAAATCGCTTTTCGCGGATGGCAGAAAAAATCGGAACTCACACTCTTCGAACATTTGCAATTCTTTTATGATCGCGGATTGAAGTATGTCAAGTCAACCGATATTTCCAGGGATGGGGTACTCGAAGGACCTGCCTTTTCTTTTTATGAAGAAATTGTAAAGCGCTTTCCTGATATTAAAGTACTGGCCAGTGGGGGCGTACGGGGTGCCGATGACATACAACGACTGAATGATATCGGTGTTTTCGCTGTGATCTTTGGCAAAGCCTACTATGAAGGTATTCTCAAGCTGAAAGATCTTGAGCGATTTCTGGTGAAGTCGTAGATTACTCTGGACTGGATCAGACCGTAAATAAACTTTACTCCACCTCCACCACAATCTCAATTTCCACGGCCATGTTCATCGGTAGCGAATTCATACCGACTGCCGAGCGTGCATGTTTTCCTTTTTCACCAAACACACTTACCATAAAATCAGAGAAGCCGTTGATCACTTTGGGGTGGTCCGTAAAATCGCTGTGGCAGTTCACCATTCCAAGTACTTTCACAATGCGTTTTACTTTGTTCAAATCGCCCAGTTCATTCTTCAGCGTTGACAGAATAACAATGCCGGTTGTTTTTGCTGCGTCATAACCTTGCTCAATGGTTAAGTCCCTCCCTGCTTTACCTGTAATGTAAGTGCCGTCTGCTTTTGCCGGTCCAGTGCCTGAAAGAAAAAGCAAATTGCCCACGCGCACAGCCTTCACATAGTTAGCAATGGGTTTGCTGGCTGGCGGTAATTCAATGTTTAACTCTTTCAGCTTTTTATCAAAGTCTATTTTTTGTGCGAACGTTAATGAGGAGAGAAGCAGCAAGGCAGCAAGAACAGTCTTTTTCATAAAAAGTGAATTTTGTTAAATTTAAAAAATCCTTTTTCACTGGCAATCCCTTTTTTTCTGCTGACATACCGTTGACATGGATTATTCCTTTCTTTGAATAAATGAATCGTTGAATATGAAAGAAGTTGTTCGTTGCCCGTGGTGCTTAGGTTTTGATGAGTACATCAACTACCATGATGAAGAATGGGGCGTGCCTGTTCATGATGATCGTGTCCATTTCGAGTTTTTGATTCTGGAAGGAGCACAAGCCGGGCTAAGCTGGTCAACCATTTTAAAAAAGCGTAAAGGCTATGCAAGAGCTTTCGCGGATTTCGATCCTGAAAAAGTTGCCCGCTTTACCGATGCGAAGCTGGAAAAAATTCTGCTTGATCCGGGCATCGTGCGCAACCGGCTAAAGGTTTACGCTGCGCGAACCAACGCAAAACAATTTCTTGCTGTACAAAAAGAATTCGGATCGTTCGATAAATACATTTGGGGATTTGTCAATAACAAACCCATAGTAAACCATCTCAAATCCCTGAGCGAAGCAAAAGCCACCACAAAAGAATCGGATGCACTGAGCAAGGATTTAATCAAGCGCGGGTTTAAGTTTGTAGGAAGCACTGTTATTTATGCCCACATGCAGGCGTGTGGATTAGTAAACGACCACCTGGTGGATTGCTGGAGGTATAAAAAGGTCTAGCGTATTTCTGAAAAATAGTTCCAGAAAGCGTACAGCCCCAATACCAGTAAGATAACTCCCGGAGTAAGTTTAACAAGCATACTGTCCTTTACTACATGTGCTAATTTATTAGCAAGAAAAATAAAAAGCGTTAATAGTGCCATTGCTCCCAATGAGGTGGCAAACACGTACGTGTGTACCAACCCCGCTGTAGATAAATCAATCCAGCCATGGGCTTTAAAGTAGGCAGTGATGGCCACCCAAAATGGAATTGCCATCGGGTTAAGTATGCTCAGAACAATGCCTCTGCGAAAGCCGCTCTCTCTGAATTTATTTGTGGTTGCCGGTGGATTTTTTACTTGTAGTATGCTCAGTACTCCTAACGTAGTCATGACAATGGCCGTAATGAGGCGAAAGTTTTCTACCACAGAGGGATTAGATGTAATCCAATGTTCAAACTCCACACCGATCCATGCATAGGGGTATTCAATAATGGATATGGCCAGGGCAAAACGTAAAGCCGTTTTTATTTTTCCTTCCAGCCCCAGCTGCAGCACCGATAAGTTGAGCGTACCCGGAGGGATGGAGCCGACAAAGCTGATAATAAAGCCTATGAGAAAAGCCTGCAGGTAGAGCATCGGATTAAAAAGCCTACGATATACAATTTATAAAGTTGGATTGAAAATCTAGCCCTGCTTTAATACCCTGAATTTATTATAAATGTTTTTGCCCTCCTGAAAAGGAATGTATTGAACGCCTCGCTTGTGGTTTTGGGTGCTGATGTGGTACAGGTTTTGCCAATGGGTGGTTAATACCTTTAATGCTTGCCACAGCGATGAACCCGGATGATAAATATGTGCCGGTTCTGCTCCGCATCCATTCAACTCAACAATCTTTACGTTTCCGTTTTCGAGATCAGTGACTGTGGCACACCGTAGGTCAAAGCGACCAAAGTAAAAACCGGGTATCTGTTTACTGATGTAGTCAAAGGATTCGTTCAGCCTGGAGGTGATGAGATGATTGCCATTCAGGAAGGTAGTGCCCAGACAATGATTCCCTATGGGTACCAATTCCCGCTTTTCACCGGCAGGGATAATCATCTGCAATTCTTTTTCATAGGTAATCTTCAATACCTCCCATTGCAGCTTGGCGCGGTCTTTCTCAAGAATCAACTGCTGCAATGTGCTTGTTCCGTTACCTGTTACACTTAAAAAATCTTTACCGGTAATGGAGATGACCTTCCCTTTCTCTTCTTCCGGTAGGCGTACATAAAACACACCGAACTCCAGCGGCAGATCTACTAATTCCTGAATAATAAAATCGATCTTTATCTGTGCGAGGTATTGATCAATGTCCTTTTCATTAAAAATTCGTTTTACCATCCAGCCGCGCTCACCCATATC
This sequence comes from Flammeovirgaceae bacterium, assembly GCA_023251155.1. Lineage (GTDB taxonomy): Bacteria > Bacteroidota > Bacteroidia > Cytophagales > Cyclobacteriaceae > ELB16-189. The sequence goes on from JAHEZH010000001.1 coordinate 113,978, forward strand.
GGGTTTAAAGATCAATGGAAACGTAAACCCGCCTTCCTTCATGGTATGAAGTACTTCTTCTTTTGTAGCGGGCAAATGAACAAGAATGGTTTTGGGTTTTACTTCTGTTGGCACTAGATCCAATACCTGTGATTTGGATTCACCAAACATACCGCCCATCAGTATCGATGGATTAGATGCCGAGAAGAAAAAGATGCTGCGTGCTTTTAAAGAAAGCCAAAGCCAGTAAATAAAAAACGGACCTTGCACTATTCCAAAGGGCCAGTATTCCCAATTAGTAAGTTTGATGAAAAAATTGCTGTGGACAATACGTTGATATAAACTACTCATTGAGCTGCCAGCACATTAACGAGCCATCACAGTTTCCTGGTGACGCAGCGTGGATACCGCAATACCAAAATCAGCAGGAAGATTAATGTAAGATGCTATTTCACGCACACCAATTTTCATGATGGCCATGTGATGAACTGCATGTTCAATGTTGTACGTCAGTTCTCTGAAATAATTGGTTTCAATCGTAATGCAGTTTTCACTGTCCCGGTCATAACCCACTTCCAGTTTCAGATACTGATCTTCATTTTGGTTAACAATAAAATCCCGGATGCGTTGTATGGTTGCCAGCGCGATGAACTTATCCTGTTCTATCCATTTATCATGCTGCCGCTTATCATAATTCACTACGCCTTTTTTAAAACCCGATTCCAGGCAAATAAAAAACTCAAGGGTATGGCGCAGGTGCTGGCCCACCGTTGCACTGCTGAGTGCAGATGACGGTTTGCAGAAATCTTCCGCTTTCAGCTGATGAACTACGTCTTCCAGCTGATTTAATATGGCACTGCATGCATGGGATAACTGCATAGTTCTTGGTAATGAATCAAAAATAAACTAAAAAATAATCAAAAAACGAAGTAAGTAAGGTGAACGGTGTCATGGAACGATTTTTTTCCAGTTCTGATCGCCCTTCATCTGCAACACTTTCTCATTCTTATTCCAGCTCTCAAGCGTATTGTTTCCCCAGAAGTTATAAAAGAGATAGAGCTTATTGTCAATTATTTTATACGTTTCTGGGTCTACCTTCACTTTTTCTCCGCTGTCTCCCATGGCGTATGCACACCATCCGCCATAGGCAGGTTCGTATTTTGATGGCATTGCTTTGAATTTATTGAGGTTGCCTGCACTGACAAACAAATAGGTAATCCCCTTATAAACAAACGCGATTTCTTCCTTTCCTTCCTCAGGCCGGTGATCAAAATAACTCACCGGATCATAACCATCCAGGGCAAGATTTTTCTTCACATTAAAATTTTTCTGTCTTATCCCGTCAGATTGGGGATAGGATGGATGAGCGGCAAACAGCAGCAAAAAGAAAAGCAGGATCGGTTTCATCATGGATGAGTAAAATCAAGTTAGCGACAAGCCTGACGAGCTTAACGAAAGAGAGCAAGTTCTGTTTTACGAACAAAACCGTTTGTCGTCAGCGTTACATTTCTTTTGTTTTAAGAGTCACCGAAATAATTCTTTACCATTTCCCACACCAGCTCGGGCTCGTACCCCTTGCCTATGACGTAGCGGGCTACTTTATCCTTTTTCTTAAAGGTGTTTTCTTCGTGAATCAATTCCGATTTTTTTCTGATCAGTGCTTTTAGTGTTTTCCGGTAGTCGCTGTCGTCCACTTCTTTCAGGCCAATGGAAATACATTTTTTGGTAAGTCCTTGTGCCTGAAGCTCGCGCTCTATCTTATGCTTGCCCCATTTCATGATCCGGAACTTGCCTCCTGCAAATGCTTTGGCAAAGCGCTCTTCATTCAAAAATCCTTCCGAGATCAGCCGTGAAATGGTTTCCTCCACTTCGCTGGAGTGAAGTCCGTATTCGTAAAGTTTGTTTTTTACTTCCTGATGAGAGCGCTCCTGATAAGCACAATAACGATAGATCTTCGCCAGCGCCTCAGGGAGTGAGTACTTTTTCTTTGGTTTGAATTCGCCAAAATCTTCCGTCATCAATCAAATATCGAAATGACCGAAATCATTATCAAAAAGAATAGCGAGGGAGAATCTTATTTATCTTTCACCAGCCCTTTGGTCTTCAGAATACTGCCGACAAACTTCCGCTCATTATCCGTATTGAAAATGCGGAAGGGCAAATGAATGAGTTGCGCTTTGTTGACTGTAAGCAGGTAGTAGTCTTTTCCGATCTGCGCCTTTTGGATCTGGTCCCACTTCATGGGCATCCCTTCCCGCGGATTGATTTTCATGATGATCTGCTGGCTGTTGATCTCATACGAGAATTTTTCAAATAGCATTTTCCCCTGCTCGAGCTGGGTGACACCATAAAACTGGATCCACCAGAACAGAAGATAAAGGCCAGCGCCTACAAAGGCAGCGATAAACCACCAAATGGACTGAATCCATATAAAACCGAGACAGATTGCCAATACAATCAAACTCACCCACCACTGCTGACGTAAAATGGCTTTCAGCGCCAGTTTGATGTACAGATTCTTTTCTAAGCGATAGTTCTTGGTCTTGACGATCATAAATTTCCAGTTCTTCTACTTTCTAAAGGGACGCAAAAATAATGGGCTTTTGCCGGATTTACGGAATTGATGAAATTAAAAAATTAAGAAGAGGCGGGAAGGCCAGGATCAACACGAGAAATGCAGATCGCTATTTCTATTTTATGGCTTTCAGGCTTAAATCAAGGCTTTTTACGGAATGTGTAAGTGCACCCACGGAAATATAATCTACCCCGGTTTCAGCCACGGAGCGTAGTGTTGACTCGGTAATTCCTCCACTGGCCTCGGTCTGGCTTTTTCCATCAATGAGTGCAACTGCTTTTTTCATCATCTCTACACTCATGTTATCCAGCATGATCACATCTACATCGCCCGCTGCCAATACTTCCTTTACCTCTTCCAGGGTCCGGGTTTCGACTTCTATAGGCAAATTCTTTCCGTTTTGCTTCAGATACGCTTTTGTATTATTGATCGCAGCCTGTACTCCGCCCGCCATATCGATATGATTGTCTTTTAACATAATCATATCATACAGCGCAAAACGGTGGTTTTTACCTCCACCAATGACTACCGCCCATTTCTCCATCAAACGAAAATTGGGTGTCGTCTTGCGGGTATCTTTTAACTGAGCTTTTGTTCCCGCTATTAATTGGCGCAATTGATGGGTGTACGTGGCAATGCCACTCATGCGCTGCATACAGTTTAAAACCAATCGCTCGGTAGAAAGAATGGACTGCGCTGCTCCCTCTACATAAAAAGCGACTTCTCCTTTTTTTACAGGGTCACCATCCTTTTTCACAAACTGAATCTGAAGTAATGGATCAAACTGGTGGAAAATTTTTTCGGCCAGCGCTATACCGGCAATGATGCCATTGTCTTTGATCAGAAGCTGGGCCTTACTTCTGTCTGACTTTGAAATTGCTCCCAGTGAAGAGTGATCTCCCTCGCCAATATCTTCGGTTAACGCCGACTTGATAAAACCGGATATGGCTTCTTCCGTAAGATAAGAAGGGCGCATCATTCCTTTACAAAGTTAATCTCGTGGATCAGGTTTACTTTGTTTACCTCTTTCACACGAAGCATTACGTTGTAGTTCTCTCCATTGCTGTTATAGCGGCCAATGGCATATTGAAGGCCACCTTTCGATGAGCCCGTGTGTACAATATTGAAATCAGTAGGGGGATGTTTCTTGAAAAAATCGCGCAAAACGAATTCTGCCTGTGTTTTGCTATACGAATCAACCGTCCCCTCTATATCCATATCCACTGACGTATTGAAAAACTTAACCACTTCCTTGGCATTCCCTGTTTTCAGGGCGTCTTTCATGGGGTTGAACAATTCTGCCTGCTGTGCAAACAATTCTGTTCCGGCCACTACCAAAAGACAAACAAATGCAACTCTAATATTCATAGTCATGTTATCAGTCCAAAATTATGCCATTATAGTGTGAATAAATCTGCCTGAAATTGTTTTTTTTAAAACAACCTTCCAAGCCGATGTAATATCCTCTGAAAGATTCCACGAATCACCGTTATATTTGGCGGCTTATTAACACGCTATTTATATGAATAAGAAAGTATTATTGATGATTTTGGATGGCTGGGGCCTGGGTAATAATCCCAAAGTATCCGCCATCGCACATTCCAAAACTCCTTATATCAATTCGCTATACGAAAAATATCCGCATAGTAAACTGGAGGCGTCCGGTCTGGCAGTAGGGTTACCCGCTGGCCAGATGGGAAACTCGGAGGTCGGCCACATGAATATTGGCGCAGGCCGTGTGGTCTACCAGGACCTGGTAAAGGTAAATAAGGCCGTAGAAGAAAAAGAACTCGATCATAATCAGATCCTGCTGGATTCCTTCGCGTACGCGAAAGCGAATAACAAAGCCATTCATTTCATTGGATTGGTTTCGGATGGTGGTGTTCACTCGCATACCGAACATCTTAAGGGACTTTGCACCATCGCCGCTAATAACGGGCTGAAAAACGTGTTCGTTCACGTTTTCACAGATGGAAGAGATACCGATCCCAAAGGCGGAGCTATTTATGTGAAGGATTTGCAGGATCACCTGGCAAAAACCACTGGTAAAATTGCCAGCATCGTGGGGCGCTACTATGCCATGGATCGTGACAAACGCTGGGAACGTGTAAAACTGGCTTACGATGTGATGGTAAAAGGGATAGGCGAAAAAGCAACCGATGCACTTGCTGCCATTCAGAAATCGTACGCTGAAAACGTAACGGATGAATTCATAAAACCCGTTGTAATTACGGGTGCTGATCAAAAACCGTTGGCCACTATTCAGGAAGGAGATGTTGTACTCTGCTTTAACTTCCGTACTGATCGTGGTCGTGAAATTACCATGGCCTTGACCCAGCAGGATTTTCCAGAGCAGGACATGAAAAAACTGCCGTTGTACTATATCACCATGAGCAACTATGACGACACGTTCAAGGACGTGAAAGTCATTTTCGATAAAGACAACCTGACCAACACACTGGGTGAAATTATTTCGAAAGCAAAGAAGAAACAGATCCGCATCGCAGAGACGGAGAAATACCCGCACGTTACTTTCTTCTTTTCAGGAGGGCGCGAAGAACCATTTGAAGGGGAATCACGATTGCTGTGCCCATCTCCCAAAGTGGCCACATATGATCTGAAACCGGAGATGAGCGCCAACGACATCAAAGACAAAATCATAGTAGAGCTGGAGAAGAAAGAGGTGGACTTTATCTGTCTCAATTTTGCCAATCCGGATATGGTGGGGCATACCGGTGTTTTCGAGGCGGCAATCAAAGCCTGTGAAACCGTAGATCTGTGTAATCAGGCCGTAACGGAAGTGGCTCGCAAAAATGGTTATTCCGTAATCGTCATTGCTGACCATGGTAATTCCGAATTGATGATCAACGATGACGGAAGCCCGAACACCGCGCATACTACAAATCTTGTTCCGTGCATTTTAGTAGATGATCAGTATAAAGGAAAAATAAAAGATGGTAAGCTGGGTGATCTTGCTCCCACCATTCTTACCCTGATGGGCATTCCTATTCCAAAAGAAATGACCGGTAATGTATTGATTGATGCGTAAGAGTTCGGTCTTCTTAGTTTTATTCTTTGGTATGATCTGCTTTTCGTGTGAGAAACAAACAAGAAGAGCAGATACTTTTTTCGATAGTCTCGCTACTGCCTCCACCGGGTTTCTGGTGAAACAGAAAGCGTCTGTACGAAAAGAGGTGACCATCGAAAACAAGCAAGACACCATTCAGCTTCAACCCGATTCTTCTTTTTGGGCCAATGATATGGATGTGTTCAGACAGTTGGCGGCTTTTCAAAAACCATCCTACCGTGATTTGTACAAAATGGAAGATGGACTTAAAGACCATCAGAGCAATCTGACCATACGCCAGTTCACTGCTACAAAGCCGACTCCGGTACCCGTAGTGCGCTTCTTTTATCATCAGCATTTCAATCAACTGAAAAAAATAGAAGCGGAGTACCTGGAAGAAAATGCCCTGTATTCCACCTCACGCCACTTAATCATGGAGTTTGAAGACGTTGAGGGGAAACCGGCACTCAGTTATTATTCCATGAATGGATTTCAAAAGATGATTTTAAATGACAGCACTCATTACTCTGTTCATTCGTACATCACGTATTAATCATCAACACAAAGACTAACAATTTTTCTATTGCGTCAATAAAAGTATGGCTAAGCGGAGATTAGAAAGTGAAGAAGACAAAAAGCCTTTAACCAAAGCAGGGCTGCAAAAATTTATTGGGGTTTTCCGATTTGTAGGACCTTACCGATGGTCTTTTTTTGCAGGGTTAGGGGCGCTTACATTGTCCAGTCTTACTATTCTTTCTTTTCCCTTCCTGGGAGGAAAATTAATGGACGTGGCTCAGGGACATTCCTGGAGGTTTCTCAGTACCGTTAATGAAGTGGTCTTTCTTCTGGTTGCTGTTCTTGTTTTTCAAAGCATCTTCTCTTTTCTACGCGTTTATTTCTTTGCCAATGTAAGCGAGCGGGCGCTGGCCGACCTACGCCATACGGTCTATGAAAAAATCATTTGGCTGCCACAGACATTTTTTGATAGCCGAAGAGTTGGAGAACTGACCAGCCGCATTACTTCAGATGTAAGCACGCTGCAAGATGCGTTCTCTTCCATGCTGGCCGAGCTTTTGCGTCAATCGCTCATGCTGATTATCGGAACCATCATTATTCTTGTGCTCACTCCCAAGCTTACCTTCTTCATGTTGCTTACCTTCCCCGTGTTGGTGTTAGCGGCATTGTTCTTCGGCAAATTCATTCGTAAACTTTCGAAGAAAACACAAGATCAACTGGCCAGTGCCAATGTGATTGTGGAAGAAACCTTTCAATCCATTGCCGTAGTGAAATCATTCACCAATGAAGTCTTTGAAGTGCTCCGCTATCGCAAATCGTTAAATGATGTGGTGAGCACGGCATTGCACGCTGCACGTTACCGCGGCATATTCATTTCATTCATTATTCTTACCTTATTCAGCGGTATTGTTGCAGTAAGTTGGTTCGGAGCTACACTTGTGCATGATGGCAAACTCCTTATTGGTGAATTATTTTCTTTCGTACTGTACACGGGGGTGATTGGCGCATCCATTGCCGGGTTAGGTGATTTGTATAGCCAGTTACAGCGCGCTATCGGTGCTTCTGACCGTATTCTCGAAATCCTGGATTTGAAAGATGAGAAAAGCGCTGATTCCGCTTCGGTAAAGCTACGTGGTGAAATTTCTCTCCAAGAAGTTTCTTTTTCTTATCCTACCCGCTCAGATGTAGTAGTGCTCAAATCCATTTCATTTGATGTGGCGGCTGGTGAAAAGATTGCCTTGGTTGGCCCGAGCGGTTCTGGTAAATCAACCATTATCAATCTGCTGATGCGCTTCTATCCTATCCATAAGGGTACGATAAAAGCCGATGGCAAAAACATTCTCGATTATGATCTGTCCGCATATCGAAAAAACATTGGCGTAGTACCCCAGGAAGTGATTCTGTTTGGCGGAACGATACGCGAAAACATTGCTTACGGTAAACCCGGGGCATCCGACGATGAGATTCTGATGGCTGCCCGCAAAGCCAATGCATTGGAGTTTATCGAAACCTTCCCTGAAAAACTGGATACCATTGTGGGAGACCGGGGTGTAAAGCTTTCTGGCGGGCAGCGTCAGCGGGTAGCTATTGCCCGTGCCATTCTGAAGGATCCGGCCATTCTTATTCTGGATGAAGCTACCAGTGCGTTGGATGCAAAATCGGAAAGACTGGTTCAGGATGCGTTGCAGAAATTAATGGAAAACAGAACCACTGTTATCATTGCACACCGCTTGAGTACTATACGAAAGGCCGATCGCATCATGGTCATCAAAGACGGCCAGATTGCCGAATCAGGAACCCACGACCGCCTGATTTCCATGGATGATGGGATTTATAGTAACTTGCTTAAACTTCAGTTGGAAACTGAACCGTCATGAGAAAAACACAAAACCAGATATTGAAGGATTTCAGGCTGCGCTCCACTACCAGTCGGTCCACCATACTTGATCTTTTTATACACAAAGACTACGCTTTATCGTATTCTGATATAGAAAAGGAAGTAGCTGCGGCTTTTGACCGGGTTACGGTTTACCGCACCCTGAAAACTTTTCTGGACAAAGGTGTGGTGCATAAGGTACTCGATGATGGAGGAAGCCTGAAATACGCTTTATGCAATGATCATTGCTCCTCCAACAATCATCACCACGACCACGTACACTTTAAGTGCATTAAATGTGGACAAACTAACTGTTTGGACAATGTTGAAGTGCCTAGCATAAAACTTCCCAATGGCTTTAATGCGAAAGAAATCAACCTTCTTATTCAAGGTATTTGCAACAAGTGCTAATTATTTTTTTAACTGGGTTTCTTTTCGCACATTGTATAGCATTAAGCACACGTGTAAGTTTTTGAGTTTACGGAATATTCGTAGATTTGATACTTATGGGGGGTGATTACCAGTCGATTTTGGCCGATAATCACCTCTTTTTTAACCCTCAAATACAAGAATAAAAAGGCATGCTTCTCTTTTCGTTGTTTGGTGATAGTCAACACATAGAGACTATTCTTTTCGGTGTTTTTGCATTAGTTATTCTTGTTTTCCTTTTGGTCGATTTAGGAGTCTTCAATAAGACAGCACATAAGACAACCACTAAATCAGCGCTCTATCAATCCATTTTCTGGGTTATTGTGAGCATGATCTTCTGCTTTCTCATCTACAAATTTGACGATCGTGGAGCAGATGCCGCTGTGGAGTATTTGTCCGCCTACCTCACGGAATATGCGCTGTCCGTAGATAATATTTTTGTTATCCTTCTTATCCTAAAATACTTCACGGTAAAAGAAGAATACTATCACAAGATTCTCTTCTGGGGAATTCTTGGAGCGGTTGTCTTCCGGGGTGTATTTATTTTTGTGGGAGCGATATTCATCCACAAATTCCACGCTATTCTTTACGTATTCGGTGTGTTTCTGATCTACTCTGGGATTAAAATCTACTTTGAAGACAGCGATGAAAAGATTGATCCTGAGAAAAACCCGATTCTTAAGCTGTGCCGCAAGTACCTTCCCCTTACCGATGACGAGGCGGGTGGAAAGTTCGTAATAACAAAGCCTAAACTGATGTTTACTCCTTTGTTCCTGGTGATTGTATTGATTGAAACGACCGATTTAATTTTTGCTGTTGATTCTATCCCTGCTGCATTTGCGATCACCCAAAACGAATTCCTGATTTATACTTCCAATATTTTTGCCGTAATGGGCCTCCGCGCCATGTTCTTTTTACTGTCAGGAATTATTGATAAGTTCTATCTTCTTCAGAAAGGACTTTCGATTATTCTGTTCTTTATTGGAGCAAAGATGTTGCTGGAAATAGGAAGAGGTTCCGATTTCATTCCGGATATCCTTACAGATATGCCTCCGATCCTTTCATTCGTGATTATAATTCTCACGCTTACCTTATCAATCGTGTTTTCCATCTTCATCCCGAAGAAAGAAAATACCGATGGAGAACATTACTAGGTAACATTCTCCATCAGGATCGTACTCAAATTTCTTTTGAGTTAAGCAGCCAGTACTTCTGCGAAAAAATCTTTCGGTAAGATCTTCATCAGTACAGGCAACGTGAGGAAGCGTTTTGGTAATGAAATAATCACAAATGTAGGGATGGTTTTGAGCGCGGCAATAAGCTCATGCTGCATCTTGTCTTTTTCCTCTACCGATAACTCCGCAGATCTGGCTTTTAACAAGAGCGCCATCATCTCTTCATTCTCTTTTACTTCTTTGATCAGTTTAATTTTATGGTTAGCGGTAACGCGCGATAGTCGCTGTATAAACTGCTCACTTACCTGGTCGTAGTCCTTTCTGTTTTGAAGCTTATTCAGCTCTTCCCAATGTTCGAGTACAAAACCTTCAATAGCCATCATACTATTTTCCAGGTCATCTTCCGAGAAGTGTAAATAGTCGCAGAGCTTCTTCAGGAACTGAAGCTCATTGTCCTCCACTTTACGATCGGCCCAGATCGTAAGAATGGCCATTTCAAGGAAATACTTTTTCAGTATCCACGAATTGTTGGTGGGCAGGTTGATGGATTCAATCTCAATTCCTTTCTCGAAAATTTCCAAGGCCTGCTTTTTCTTCTCGGGCGATAATGCCGCGCTTTGCAGGAAATACTCTAACAGCCTGCGCTCTTCGTACTCAATATTAAAATTGGCATGAGCAGCCATGGCAATAATCTTTACTACAGAAAAGCGAAGTTCTTCCCGCTCATATTTAAAGAAATCGGAAACAATACGATCGGCATTGGTATGGATCCATTGCCCAAAAATGAAGATGTCCAAAAACAGCAGACTGTTATGGAAAAACATCGTCCAGAAATTATCATTGTCACCTACCGTGTGATCGATTCGTTTATCCAGAATTATTTCCGCCAGCTCAAGTGGCGACTTCTTACGACCGAATAAAGTCTTGGCAGGAGTGGAAAGCTCAGGAAAAATATTGTTGTAGAAATTACCAATGCTCTCCAGTGTTTTCATGGTCACATCAGAAAGCTCAGCCACATTTTTGATCGGCCGGTCATAAAACAGCAATGAACTGCTGATAAGACTTTCGGCAAGAAGAATTTTCATCTTCTCTTTTTGATCCCAGTTTTTGGAATCCGGGTGATTTAATAAGTCAACGGATTGTCCGTACATCAGGCCTGTAGGCTGCAGTACGCGATAGAGCGAGTGTTCGGGATGGGAAGCATTTCGTCCGCTGATCGAAAGATCTTTTAGCAAATCCTGGCGAAAATCCAGATACTCTTTTAACCAACCCTTGTCACCAGGCCTCATTATCATGGGAATATTTTGGCGAGAAGTTACGCATTTTAACAAACCATGCAAGACTTCCTATTCAGAAATACGCCAACCTTTCTTTTCAATGTCACGAGCAGACTCCTCCACTTTTTCTTTGAGACTCTTTTTAAACTCATCCAGCCGCTGAGCTACCGCCTGATTGTCGGCCCCGATAATCTGTGCAGCAAGTATTCCAGCATTGCGTGCACCATTAAGAGCAACCGTTGCTACCGGAACTCCGGAGGGCATTTGCAAAATGGATAGAATAGAATCCCAGCCATCGATGGAATTGGACGAGTGAATAGGAACACCAATCACCGGCAACGAGGTAAGTGAAGCCACCATACCCGGTAGGTGCGCTGCACCCCCGGCACCTGCTATTATTACTTTCAATCCGCGTGAACGAGCTGTGGTTCCGTATTCCATCATGCGCTCCGGTGTGCGATGAGCAGACACCACTGTCAGTTCAAAAGGTATTTTCAGATCTTCCAGAAACGCTGCCGCTTCTTTCATCACTTTCAGGTCGGACTGGCTGCCCATAATAATACCAATAACAGGTGTGCTCATGCGATTACTTTAAGAGTGTCTTTAACGTATTTTGCTTTTTTCTTCAGGCTGTCGAAATCTTTATCTACAATGGTCACATGGCCCATCTTACGGAACGGCTTGGTCATTTTTTTTCCGTACAAATGAACATGTACCCCTGGTACATTTACCACATCTTCAAAGCCCACATACGTAGCCAAACCGGAATAACCATCTTCACCCAGCAAATTGACCATAGCACTGGGAAGAAGTTCGGTAGTATCACCAAAAGGAAGATTGAGAATAGCGCGCAGGTGCTGCTCGTACTGTGAGGTGATGTTCGCTTCGATGGTCTGATGCCCGCTGTTATGCGGACGAGGTGCCACTTCATTAACCAATACCTTACCCTCTTTGGTAACAAACATCTCCACGGCCAGCAATCCCACCAAATTCAGTTCTTCAATTACCTTTCTGGCTATCTTCTGTGCTTCATCGCCAATGGACTTTGTAATTTGTGCCGGTGCAAAGAGATACTCTACCAGGTTCGCTTCCGGATGAAATACCATTTCCACACATGGAAATGAGGTCACCTCTCCTCTTTCATTACGAGCCACAATCACCGCAATCTCTTTGTCGAAATCAATTAGTTTTTCAAGAAGGCCGGGAGCGTCAAATGCTTTTTCCAGATCTTTTTCTTCGCGTAATACCTGCACGCCTCTTCCATCATACCCTTCTTTTCCCAACTTATTGACAGCAGGAAGAAATGATTTGTTTTGAATGACCTCTTCCTTATTGCGGGTAAGGAGAAACTCTGCAGTGGGTATTCCTTTTTCGAGATAAAACTGTTTTTGTGTGCGCTTGTCTTTAATCAGCTCGATTAACTCTGGCTGTGGGAAAACTTTTTTTCCCTGTTTCACCAGTTCCCTGAGCGCATCAGTATTTACGTTTTCTATTTCGATGGTGATCAGATCGCACGATTGGCCAAACCTCATGACCGTATCAAAGTCCGTGAGTTTTCCATGCGTAAACTCGGCCAGCTGGTGGCAGGGTGCCTGTGGATCGGGATCAAGGATGGAGAAATTGATATTGAAGTCGATACCGGACTGGATCAGCATACGGCCCAGTTGGCCTCCGCCAAGAATACCCAGTTTGAAATTTTGATAAAATGCCTGCGCCATAAAAAGCGCAAATTAAGAAATTCTTGTTGCTCTGGTTTGAAGCTGTTGGGCTTAATCGATGAGCGTGACGGTAAGTATCTGATCACCCACCTCCAGCGCATCGACCACTTCCATTCCGTTGAGCACATCCGCAAAAAGGGTATATCGTCCATCCAGGTGCGGAGTCGGTGAATGAGTGATGAACCATTGTGTTCCTTCAGTGTCTTTACCTGCCGAAGCCATGCCTACGGATCCGGTCTTATAATTTTTCATGGGGAATTCAGAGCGGATCGAATAGTCTTCGCTACCATAACCATCGCCACGGTAACAGCCTGCCTGAATCACAAAATTAGGAACCACCCGATGAACAAATTTCTGATCGAAATATTTCTTTCTCACCAGATCAACATAGTTAGCGACCGACCCGGGTGCATCCTCTACATGGAGTTGCAAAATGATCTCCCCTTTTGTGGTTGTTATCAAAACTTCCTGGTCTTTCTTTATCGACTTCACCAGCTCCCAATTAATGGGATGATTGTATTGATTTTTCGGGGGTTCCGGTTTCTTCCTTCCTTCGAAATAAGCAATGGCCTCTTCCAGTGGGTGCAATGCCTCGTAGTCCTTGGGCAATGACAATTTCTTTTTTGCTGTCTGCAGAAAACGATAGTCTTTGATAATTGATCTGTAATCAAATGTAGAATCGGAAAGTGCTGAAGCGATTGTACCCATGACTGCCACATCGCCATCCAGTATGGCTTGTTCATAAAGTTGCGCAAAAGCTGGCTTCTGCTTAACATCAAAATCTTTATTCCCATTGATTTTCGTCAATGCCTGTGCTGCTGCTGATTTTATAACCAGCACTTTGGTCTTGATTAATTCATCACCAATAAACGGGTAAGTACTTGTCACCCGGGCAAGCACCAATAACAATGCTGCCTTTTGATAATGGTTCTGCGATTTGTTATAAACCGCCTTTACGTCCTCTACTATTTTGTCGGATGGATCAACTGAAAGAATTGCTTCGTACAGATTTGCCTGTACTCGCCAGTTAGCCGAGGAGATGGCCTTTAAAATTTCCGGTTTCTGATCCGGTGTAATCACATTCTTGATCACCTCAGAACTGGCAATAGCAACATGGATATTTTTATCAACCAGTGCTTTCATCAGTAATGGAAGTGTTTCCGCCACCGGAAAAGCGGAAAGAGATCGTACTGCACCCACACGTACACGTTCATCTTTCTCTTTATCTAAAATATCGGCTAATACCGAAAGCGCTTTTTCTTTGCGTACTTTTTTGAGTGCAGATGCGGAAGCCATTCGCACCTCGGGTGATTGATCGTTCTGCGCTGCCTCGATAATCACTTCTTCAAAAGAATGTCCATAGCGTTTTGAGCGGGAGAAGAAATGAGCCGCCCCCAGCCGGGTTTGATAAGAGTACTTCGCTTCTAAAAATGTTTTGGCTTTATTTTCAATCAGGGAGTCCGACAGATTTCTCAAACCCAGCTGATAAAAACTCCAGGACAATCCTTCGGTGGTCAATGAATCCGTAGCCGGGTAATTAAGCAAGATGCCGACATCATTTTTGCTGAAGCATTTTCCTGCTGCCTTTAATGCTTCACTTACCAACAAGTGATCTTTATCTTGTAAAGAGGGAATCAGCGAATTGGCGGAAGCAAATGTTCCGGTTTGTCCAAGCGCAAAGGCCGCTGCTCTTCGCACATCAGCATCCTGATCTTCCAGTAAAACACTTCCCAGAGAAGGAGCCGCCAGTGAATCCTGAACGGAGGCAAGCGCCAGCACGGCTGCTTTTCTATAGACTGCATTTTCTGAATGCAGAAAAGATAGAAGACTATCAGTTGTTCTTTTATCCTGCAGGTCTGCAATTTTTATTAGTACAGGATCAGCAAAATGATTGGGCTCTTTTTTAGTACAGCTTAATAAAACCATTACCAGAAAAGTCGAAGAGAAAATGAGGCGCATACTGTTTTTATATCGCCTTGGCGGCATGCGCTACCACATCATTGAATTCAATGCCGGCCATCTTGATCGAATAAAGAAGAAGACGTACTTCTTTTACGTGTACCGATCCATCTACCTCAGATAATTTGTAGAGATGAACAAAGGCATTCAGTTTTTCCTCCTGACTGCATTCATTGATCAGCGCAATACCCTGCTGATAAATTTCGCGCTCTTTCTTCTGTACGATCTCCTGCTCAAACTCGTTTAATATCGAATCCGGAATCTCTTCTTTATTTTTTATTGCAATTAGTGCATTGCGTTCATTTTCATCAATTACACCATCTGCACTGATGAGCAGGTGAACGAGGTGGAGAAGTCCGAGGTGATAGTTTTTGTTGGTCGCCATATCTTGTTAGACAATCCCTAAATATAACGGAATAGATTTTTTGTAAAAGATAAATGTAAGTTCTTGCCTTACATTCTTTCCACAAATGAGAATCTGTAACTTATTTATGAAAGCGACTGAAACACAATAAAAGCGGAGAGATAAGCCAGACCGGTCATGTAGGCCAGTTGGATCATCGGCCATTTCCATCCTTTGGTTTCTCTTTTTACTACTGCCAGGGTGCTCATACATTGCATGGCAAACGTGTAGAAGACGAGCAGCGAAAAACCGACCGCGGGAGTGTAGCGAGGTTCACCTGTTTCCGGATTTATTTCAGTGCGCAGCCGCTCTTTTACAGTGGTTTCGTCTTCCGTACCTCCCAGACTGTAAATGGTCGCCAAGGTTCCTACAAAAACTTCGCGTGCAGCGAATGAGGTAATCAGCGCAATCCCTATTTTCCAATCGTACCCTAAAGGTCGAATGGCCGGCTCTATCGATTTGCCGATAATACCCGCATAAGAATGCTCCAGTTTATATGCGGCTATCCGGTTTTCCAATCCCTCTTCCGTGAGGCGCTGGTTGGCCACCGATTCCAATACATTCTTTTCTGCATTTTGCAGCTTATCGCCCGGACCATAGCTGGCCAGTACCCACAAAACAATAGAGATTGCCAAAATTACCTTGCCTGCTTCAAATACAAACGACTTTGTTTTTTCGATGATGGTCAGTCCTACATTTGACCACTTCGGACTGCGGTAAGTGGGCATTTCCATAATCAGTAAGCTTCGTTCTTTGGCTTTGATAATGAATTTCATGACCAGGGCAGAGCACATGGCCGCAGTGAAGCCGAGAAGATATAATCCCATCAGCACAATTCCCTGCATATTGAAGATTCCGAAGTGACGCTCTTCGGGAACAATCAGCGCCACAAGAATGGCGTAGACCGGGAGTCGGGCGGAGCAGCTCATGAAAGGTGTTACAAAAATGGTAATCAGCCTGTCCTTCCAGCTTTCGATAGTACGCGTGGCCATGATGGCTGGAATAGCGCAGGCAAGACCGGAGATAAGCGGAACTACGCTTTTGCCATTCAGGCCCACTTTACGCATGATTTTATCCATCAAAAACACCACCCGCGCCATGTACCCCGATTCTTCCAGTATGGAAATGAATGCAAACAATATTGCGATTTGCGGAATAAAGATGACAATACCACCTATACCCGGAATGATTCCCTGAGTAATCAAATCAAATACCGGCCCTTGCGGCAAATGAGTCGCCATCCATTCGGCCAGGTGAGCGAAGCCCAGATCGATTAAATCCATTGGCAACTCTGCCCATGCAAAAATGGATTGAAACACCAGGAAGAGTAATGCAAAAAAAATGAGGTATCCCCAGATCTTATGTGTTACAATCGCATCAATCCGTTTCGAGGTCCTTTTCCATTCATTGTTAGCCGACTTAACAATGACTTTATTCAGAATCTCCTGAATGGCTCCAAAGCGTAAAATGGTTTCGGCTCCCTGGTATTTGCCGGGAAATAATTGGTAGTGGTTTGATACCTCTGTTATGAACGCCCTCTCCTCCTCGCTCAGGGATACCAGACTTTTGGTCTGTTGAAGAAACTGGTAAGCGACATAATCATTTGCCAGGTGGAAGCGCTCTTTGATTTTTTCGGTAGCTGGTTTCGCTTCCTTTTCTATAGGGTAGAATTTCTTGGAAGAAGCAGGAAGCGGGGCGGCCATTAGTTTCTTTAGTTCTTCAATACCATGACCATTTCGGGCGTTGATCATCACCACCGGAACATCGAGTTGTATGGCAAGCTTGATCAGATCAATGCTCAGTCCGGCCTTAGCCGCCTGGTCCATCATATTAAGAGCAAGAATGACAGGTAATCCAAGATCAATAATCTGTGTCAGTAGCAGCAGGCAGTTTTTGAGATTGGTTGCATCTGCAATCAGTACGACACGATCCGGGTAGAGTTCATTTTTTTTGTCAGCCAGAATTTCCGTGACTACTTTTTCATCCAGGGTGCGCGGATAAAAACTGTAAATACCGGGTAAGTCGATGATCTGAGCCTGGGTGGCAGGATTTAACTGGCATAAGCCTGTCCGTTTATCCACCGTAACTCCGGGAAAGTTTCCGATTTTCTGATTTAAACCCGTAAGCTGATTGAAGAGGGAAGATTTGCCGGCATTCGGTTTTCCTACCAGCGCTATTTTAAACTTATTGATTGTAGCCATCAGTTAAAAACAGAAATAGTGGCAGCTTCTTCCAAACGCAAAGACAAGTCGTAGCCAGAAACTGAAATACAGATTGGATCTCCAAAAGGGGCTGTGAAATTAAACTGAACTGCTGTGCCGGGAAGCAAGCCCATCTCCATCAGTTTTAAAGAAAGAAATTCATCAGTAAACCCGGATATCACTCCGATTTCCCCCGGAACCATCTCAGCCACATTTTTCAAATTACCGCTATTTAGATCAATTCAAAACAGCGGCAAGATAAGAGTGACTTCAGTGAGAAACAATTCAGAATGAATAAATCAATTAAGGCCTTTATCCAATTCGCGGGATGCCAGTGCAATTAATCGAACACAACTTTTATACGTTTCAGGGTTTACGTTTTCAAAGTCATCGGTGGGCTGGTGATAGTCTTTGTGGTCAGCCACTCCGAAATAGATGAAAGGAATTTTAGCGGAATGAAAAGGACCATGATCGGATGAAAAAACCCAGTAATCAGATCCCTTGTCTTTTTCTGCGTCATCGTGCCCGAAAACGATTTTCACTTTTTCCGGAGCAGTTACTTTTTCAATAAACGGTTTCAGCTGTGGATAGAGAAAGGTTCCACATGCTACCAGTTCATTGGCATCTGCACGCGCCACCATATCCATATTGATATTGGCTACTATTTTATCAATTGCTACGGGTGGATTTTTCACAAAAGCTTTGGCTCCCTGAAGACCCATTTCCTCCGCGTCAAAAGCGGCAATGATCAGATCATGCTCCGGTTTGTTTTTTTGATAGTACTCGGCCAGCGCTATCAGCGCACACGTGCCGGAAGCGTTATCGTCTGTGCCATTATAAATTTTTTCTTCGTGAACTCCCACATGATCGTAATGTGCCGAGATGACGATATACTTTCCGCTTTTTGATGTGCCTTTGATCCAGCCGGCGAGATTGATTCCGTTTACCTTAGTACCCGACCGCGAAGTAAATTCAAAAGGCAGATCATAGCTTTCACCTAATGGAAGTACTTTCAGTCTGGTAAACTGCTCTTTGATGTATTTTCTTGCTTGCTCACTTCCTTTCGATTCCGGCTTCCGTCCTTGCAGTGCATCCGATGAAAGGTATTTCAGGTTATCAATCAACGCTTTTTCATCAAATAATTGTTGGGCGGATACCGCGTGGCCTACCAGTAACGTTAGTATAAAAATCAGTTTTCTCATTTCGTATTTAATTCAGAACTTATCGGATATGCAATCAGAGAAAAAGAAAAAGAATAAAAAAGAACCCAAGGTAAAAATTCCTCTTCCTCCAGCCGATACTAAAACGGATACCAGGGAAGAAGAACTTCTATCCGGATTTGATTTTGGTGGACTAACTTCCCGTGATTTGAAAAAGAATCTCGGCTGCGGATAAGTTTCTTGGTAATGAAAGAAGTGTTGATGAGTTCCACCAACACTTCAGTTATCAAATCATTCCGTCGGATAAATTATTGATATCCCCATTTCTTCATTATTGCCAGGTCTTCTTTCACCGAAGCAAGAGGTGTTTTGCCCTGATACGATTCCTGCTCAATGATAAAATGAATTGTTCCGCCTGACTTGCGGCCGATGTCAATTACCTCTTTGACATTCACTATACCTGTACCCAATACGGTACTTTCATATTTTTCATTACCTTCTTTGGCAGGTATCTCATCTTTCACATGCATGGATACAAAACGTCCCGGATATTTTTTTGCAATGTCAATTGCCTTAGCTCCGCCATTGTAAAGATTACCGGTATCTAATTGCTGAATGACCAGTTCAGGATCCGTACTTTGTAAAATGATGTCATATAACGTGGTGTTGTTCAACTGCTCACTAAACTCAAAATCATGATTGTGATAACCGAACTTCATTCCTGATTTTTTACACAGCTCCCCCGATTTGTTAAACAGATCCATGAGTGACTTGAGCTGGTCATAGTTTTTTCTGACAGCACCGTCCATCGAAGGGCTGATCACAAACTGCTGACCGACCGTGGCAGCATCTTCTACCAGGTTTTTCCATACGTCTGTAAAATCTTTTTTCGTCTCATCCCAATGGTTTTTGCTTAACACGGTGTGCCCACTTGGCATTTTCAAACCGAGGTCATCCAGTATTTTTTTAAATTCTTTGGCAGAGTAGCCATAGAATTTTCTATCCACATAGTTAGCGTGTTCTACATTTTTATATCCCATCGCTGCTAATTGTTTAAGCGTGCCGAGGGGATCTTTTTTCATATCATCACGCACTGAATAAAGCTGAACACCCACCAGTTCCTTGGAGGCAGGTTTGGCAGCAAACAATGAATTGGATAGGAAGGATGCACTGGCCAGACCGACAGCGCCTCTTTTCAAAAAGTCTCTTCGTGATGTTGTCATGCGTGTTTTTAAGTTAAGAAGGTAAGTTTAGCGAATTATAAACAGCATAAAAACTCTTTTTACACCGATTGCATGACTGTTTTTGGCAGCAATTTTTTATTCAATATCAGCACAAACATTACGCACAGGTTGTTTTTAGGTTAATAGACACATTAGTGCTTGAACCTGAGGGTATTGATTTACGTTATTTGCAATGTCAACCACTACGACAAATGAAACATTCACCGAAACTGGCCATTCTTCAAAGCCTTGATGCAATGGATCAATTACAGATGGAGGAAGTTATGCTTTACATCAAGGGTTTGCTGAACAAGCCTTCCCAGGCGAACGATTATCAATCGTTCAAGCGTGAAGCCATGAAAGAAATTCGTCAGGCCTTGCGCCAGGAGAAAAAAGGCTATCAGATTTCGATCTGAGTCTGGCCTCAAGTTACGGATTGCTGTGGGTGCTTATTCAGGTGCTCAGCAGGATTCTCTTCCCCTTTTTTATTCAGAATTCACCCCATTTTATTTTTGAGCAGGTAGCGGTGGTGGCCCATCCGGAATGTATGCTTTATAGACGTGGCCATTTTTTCGTTTATCAAATTCGAGTCTGATCTCTTTTCGTAGCTGCTCGTCTTCAAATAGATCCACCATAGTCATTGCCAGTGATTTTGCAGCAAGCACCAGTCCCTTATGACCAATCGACATTCCACCGCAGGCCACTACTGACCAGCCGTGCCACGCTGTATTGGCAGGAGCGGTCGTTGCTACCAGAGTAATTTCGGGTACAATCCAGCTGATGTCGCCTACGTCTGTCGAGCCGCCTACCGGATCGGGTGCCGTTTCCTTTAACGGATGGATTGCTCCATTCAGTCCGGTCTGCTCCCCTCCACTCACTTCCTGAATTTTTTTCGCGAAAGCAATTTCTTCCGGTGAATAAATGATCGGTCCAAGTAGTTCCAAATTTTTCTGTAATGCGGTGGCCCCTCTCCTGTTCACCAGCAATTCGTAGTCTCCTGTCTGCACGGTCACTTTTACTTCCACACCGGCAATCATGGCCGCACCGTTAGCAATCTCTTTGACTCTGGTAAAAACTTCTTCTACCACGTTACGCTTACTATCTCTTACCCACATCCAGATTTTAGCATATTCCGGTACCACATTAGGAACATCACCTCCGGCCACAATTGCATAATGCATGCGCACCGTTGGGCGTACATGTTCGCGCAGCATATTCACTCCATCCGTAAATGCTTCAAGTCCATCCACCGCACTTCGTCCATTCCATGGATCGGCAGCAGCATGAGCGGCCTTGCCTTTGAATTCCACAATAAAATCAACCATCGCCTGTGAGCTTTGGGTACTCGCAGCGATTTCGGTATCGGGATGCCAGTCGAGGCAAACGTCCAAATCATCAAACAACCCTTCACGTGCCATATAAATTTTTCCACCCACTGCCTCTTCAGCAGGTGTGCCATAAAAACGAATCATACCTTTTAGTTTTCCTTGTTGTATGAGTTCCTTCACGGCCAGAGCCGCACCCAGACTTCCTGCCCCAAAAAGATTATGACCGCAACCATGTCCGGCTGCACCCACTTCATAGGCTTCTTTGGTAGGTTGTGCTTTTTGGGAAATTCCCGGCAGGGCATCGTACTCGCCCATAATACCGATGACCGGCTTACCAGATCCATATTCTGCAATAAAGGCGGTAGGCAAACCGGCCACTCCTCTTTTTACTGTAAAGCCCTGCTCTTCGGCATAATCTGCCAGCACTTTTGATGACCTGTATTCTTTCAAAGCGGTTTCGGCATAAGTCCAGATCTGATCGCTCATCTGAATCAGTTCTTTCTGATGCTTTTCTACTGATTGAATCGCTGTCGTCTTGTTGGAATTACGTTTTTGCTTTTGAGCCAGCGAGATGCTAATGGAAAAATACAGGAGCAGCAGTAAAACAGAAATGCGCATGGTTAGTAATAGGGTGGGAAAGTCTATAACTGTCGTTTCTTTTCCTCTTCAAAATTTCTGGCCTGACTTACCCAGTTATCGCGCTCGATACGGCCAGGGAAAAATTTGATGGCGTTGGTTACTTCTTCTATGGTGGTGGGTGTGAATTCACTGATCTGGCGAAAGGAATAAATACCCAATGCATTTAGTTTTTTCTCCAGTGCAGGGCCGATCCCTGCTATCAGTTTCAAATCATCTTTAGGCGGTAATGTAAATGTTCTCGTTACCCTGGATTGTAGCGTCTCTATTTCCGCCTGCGCTTTTTCCATTTCACTCTTCAGACGCAAGTTGTTTTCCGCTATCTGTTCATACTGGCTTTGCAGGATATCGGTTTTTTTCTGTAGCTGATGTGATTCTTGCTGTGCCAATTGCAGCTGACTTTGAAGAGCAACGATGTTTTCTTTCAATCGTTCTTTATCCTGCGCCTGCATTTTAAAATCGTCACGAAAACTTTCCTGTGCCCGCAATAACTTGTTTTGAATCTGAGTCACCTCTTCTTCTACCCGTTGTTTTTTTTCGATCAGTATTTTTTTCTCTTTTTCAACACGAATGATTTCTTCGGACTGATGGGCGATGGTTCCTTCGCGCAATTGCCACCCGATGGCCAAACCAATGAAGCAGGTCACTAAAAGCATCAGCAACAGTTCAATGATCCACAGTGCACTTGATATCGCCGGGGCCTGAAAAAATCCGACCCCTTTCATCTGATAGATGTATACTTCAGCACATACAATACAAGCCACTAAAAACAGAATAATAAGAAAGTAGATAGTTCTCATTGTTGTTTAGTTGCGCACAATTTAATGGATTTTGAAAAAGAATCTCAATTCAGTAGGTATTAATGCCGTTGTTCTAATGCGTATCTCTCATGAGCTGCTCAAAAAACCATAGTGAAGTCTGATAGCTTTGCAGGCTCACCCGCTCATCAATGCCGTGGAATCCGATGGGATCAATCATCGGACTGAACTTGATGATACCTTTTGATACCTGGTCGAAATACCTGGAGTCAGAACCACCTATCATCAGGAAAGGTGAACCCGCTATGTCTTTATAAACTCTTTTCGCTATCACGTCTATTTTTTTGTAAGCATAACTTTCATTGTCGGTGACTGACGATGGTTCGGATAAAAATGATCTGGCCATATCGATGTGAACACGATCATCATTTATGGTTTGTTCTATTTTTTCGATGATGACGGACGAGCTGTCGCCCGGAAGTAATCGAAGATTAATCGTGGCAACCGCGATCGTTGGAACAACATTATCTTTCACACCGGCATTAATAATCGTAGGTACCAGCGTGGTTCGAATCATGGCATTACCCGGTGCTGATTTTTCATAAATACCAATTACCATCGGCTTGAATAACCAGGTATTTGCAAACGCCATCTTTTGTAGGAAGTTCATTTCCGGCCCAAGGTATTCTATAAATCCCTGTGTGGAGGGAGAGAAGTTAGGTTCAAATGGTTTCTCTCTGAGTTTTACAATTGCCCTGGTGAGAATATCAATTGCGGTTTCTTTCTCGGGCATAGAAGAATGGCCGCCTTGTTTTTCTACTGATAACTCTAATGAAAGGTATCCTTTTTCACTGGTACCCATCAGCGCCACGGGCCTGGTCATACCGGGTACTTTTTCCAAAGAGATAATTCCTCCTTCGTCTAGCACGAGATCGGCCTGCACTCCTCTTGATTTTAAAAGTGCCGCTGCTGCCTGTGCACCTTTCCCTCCCATCTCTTCATCATGTCCAAAAGAAAAATAGATTGTTCGCTCGGGTTGAAAATTTTCTTTCAGCAATTTCTCAGCCGCTTCCATGATGGAGATTAAATTGATTTTATCATCAACCGTACCCCGACCCCAGATAAACTGATCTTTTACAACGCCCGCAAAAGGATCAACCGTCCAGATTTTTTCGGTGCCTTCTTCTATGGGTACCACATCCTGATGCGCCATCAATACGATCGGGTTAAGCTCCGGATTTTTTCCCTCCCATCGATAAAGCAATGCGTACTTGAGAAGAACTTCTTTTTTCAGTTTCTGATGAACAAGCGGATATGTTTTTTCAAGAAACCGATGAAAGCCTAAAAACTGGGAAGAGTCAAGACGCGATGTATCTCCATACGAAATGGTTTTGAAATGCAAGGCATCTGTAAAATGTGTAAGCGCTTCGTCAGAAGTTTCGGGAGCAACAAGCGAAGTGACAACTGCCTGCCTTGATGAAAAACGAAACGTATTGAAAAGCACCGTGCCGATCAGTATAACGACTAATGCCAGTACAACAAACAGTATGCGCTTTATCATGGTGATGGAGTCACTTTTGGATTGTGCTCAAAGTAAAAATTAATAACGACATTCAGACAACCACCGGAGCCAACTACCCGAAAAATGATGATTTCGTGGATAGGTTGTGTGTAACTCGCGGTATTTGTGTTTAAAAAGGTGCGATTTGAAAATGTTGAAAGCAGACCGGAATCGCTTGAAGAAAATTACTGATTGGGTTGTCCGGCAAAATCACCGCGAAGTTGCCGGTATCTTTTTCTGGCTTCAGCAGCATAGACACTTCCCGGAAAACGATCCAGAAAAGTACGGTACATTTCCATGGCCTTATCCTTATTCTTCAACTGTTGTTCGTTGATCTCGGCCAGTTTGAAATAGGCATCATCCGCCAGTATATCTTGTCCGAATTCTTTGTCTATTTTTTCAAGAAGGGCTACTGCTTCAGTGAAATTACCTTCGCGTAGTTTTATTTCTGCTTTGATCCAATAGATATCATCGGTGAGGCTATGGCCCGGAAATCGTGTTTCGATCTGATTCAATTTTTGCAGCGCAGCCGCGGTTTTATTTTGAGCGAGGTCGAGTTCGGAGGCTGCGAATATTTTCAAGGCTTCTCCCACGGTATCCATTGCCATGTTTTCTTTTATGCGAATGCTCAGATCCATGGCATCGTTGGCAATCTCACGCGTAGTGGCTTGTTTCAAAATATCCAGATGTTCCTGCGCCAATTTGAAATCGCCACGGTAATAGGAGAGTTTGGCATTTCGCAATTTTGCTTCATAGCCTAGAGGTGCATCTTTTTGCGATTTTTCAACTTGAGAATAGAGCAGTGCTGATTCCCATGGCTCTTCTTTCAAAATATAAATATCACCTAACTCCAGTTTGGCTCGTGCTTTCAGATTGGTGGAAATTCTTGGATTGGAAATTAATCGTTGCAGCTCAACTATGGCTGTATCTTTCTGATCTACGTAATGAGCATGTAGCAATGCCTGACTTAAACTGGCCTCGTACGAATTCGGATTGTCGGGATACTTTTTAATGAATGACTTATACTCTTCCACCAGGTAAAGAACCGAATCTTTATTCACCGGAAATTTCCTTTTTACTTTTGCTTCGCGCGCATGAATTTGTCCGAGCCGGGCGGGTAAATAATTTTCGGTATTCGGATATTCTTTGACCACATAAGAAAAACTCCGGTCGGCATTTTCATAGTCTTTGTTGTTCAAAGCGATCTGTGCGATCTCCAGGGTTTTTATATTTTCCTTTTTGAATCGTTTATCATATGCACGCGACTGGATGTATGCACCGTAAAAATTTTTTTGCTGAAGATTGACCCAGATAAGCAAATCGGCAAAAACTTCAGAATCAGGAGCCTGCTGTACTTTATCATAAAGCAGCCGTTCCAGCGTTTCCAGTTCTTCCGGTTTAGACAAAAGTACCTGCAGTAAATTTTTTACATAACTGATATTGCCCGGTGTCTGTGTTACGTAATTCAGATATTCCTGCACCATTTCATCCCGTTTACTCTGAATGCGATAAAGGTTGGCGAGCTCTAATGTGAACAGGTTTGAATTACCTACCGTTTTCCGTGCTTCCTGAAGTGCGAGCACCGCATAGTCGATCTGGTGCTTGCTGGCCAGATAATCCGATATCGCTTTCAATTTATAGATATCGCTGGCATTGCTCCGAATAAAATTTTTGAAGTATTTATCCGCCTTGGGCAGCTCCCCTGCTTTAACGTAGACGTAGCCGAGATCAAGTTTATAGGAAAGGCGGTCATCCATTTTATGAACTATTTTTTCCACATAGCTCTCCGCCTCCCTGAACATGCTCAAATCGATGAGCAGCGAAAGATAATTATTGTGGATAGCAGGGATGTTCAAAATATTTTTCGAGAGGTCCTGGTAAGCCGCGAGCGCCTTTTTTTTATCGCCCTTTAAAAAATATTCGTTGGCAATCTGAATTTCCTCGCGGTCCTGCGCCCGGGCCGGAATACTATAACATATTGTTATGCACGTTAACATGCATTGTATTAGTATATATATATATGTATTTATATTACTATTATTAGTCATGTTGATATGTGTATAACTGGTTCCGGAATGTTCTTGTTTACAAAATGCGTATGGCTTGTGTTCTCTGTCGGTGAATTTGATGTTGAATTTAAGGATTATGATTGGTTGTCCACAATATTGTCATTTCGTTGATAGCTGGTTTTTCTTTTTTGTGAATGTCACCCCTGGTGGATAAGTGAAGAGTTATAAACTATTTGAATGTCAAATGATGGATTGTCTAGTTGCTTCGTGCTTTTTGTCCAAGTTATCCTCATTTATGCACAAGTTGTTCAGAAGGAAATGGTGATTGAACTCTCCCAGTTTGCTCGCATTGGAGTCTCAAATTTTTTCTCGCGGTCCTTGTAATAAATTGTTTTTTCGGGCTCTTCGTTCTGCAAAATGTTTCCGTAGTCCCATTTTCCATTTTTATTCGTGTCTATGATTATTCTTATTTTATAGTTTCCGGGTTCCAGGTATTTGAAGGTATGCGACTTTTTGTTGGCTGCGGATTGTATGACTTTGTCTCCGGAGAGAAGCTGCACAATGAAATTTTCCTGCGTGTTTGGTTTTACTTCTACAGTGAGCGTTCCTGTTTCTTCGATGCTGAGTATGTTTACTGATTTACTGGATGCCTTGATGGAATCGTCTTCAAATGTTTCTAGGAAATTTTTTCCGGTTTTAATTAATATGTTTTTTTCAATGTCAATCAGTTTTTTATCGATGGTTGTTTTTAGTTCGATCTTTTTATGAATAGTGTCCCACTTGAACTCTTCCTGTTTAAAGTTGATTTTTACCAGGGAGTCAAGTTCAAGCGTGATGCTGTCTGTGTTGATTGATTTAATCAATTTGCTAGATGTAATGCTGAAGGTGAATTTGCCGGTTTCTTTTTCCAGCACCGGGTCGTTTACCTCAGCTGTGAACTTCTCATCTATCTTTTGATTTTTTCCTTTTTTGATATAGACAGTGGTGTCTATTTTTTGAAGGAGGCTATCAGATGCAGTTACTCTCATGAGAACACTGTCGAGGTCCATTGTTTTCAGCATGAGTTTGATTTCATTCTGGTCGTCACCAAAAGAGTTGGGAATTTGTAGACCTGCTTCCTTTGCCTGGAGTTGGTATGCGATTACGCTTTTATTGAATGTGAGAAAAGCTATGTCTCCGGTTGACCTGGGTTTATTCATCTTCAGTTTGCGGGTGTCTATTCTGTTTAATGGAATAATGAGCCGGTTCACATTCTTTTTTAAATCAATTACGCTGGCGATAAAGCCGAATTGTTCATTCTGACTTTCTACCTTAAGATTTTTATTTTTATCATCGAAGGCGTAAATGTGGTAGGTATCGCTTTTGAGATTGTCTAATCTGAAGTTCCCTTCTTTGTTGGTTTTGCTAAAGTATAGTGGAGCGTGTTTAAATATGTCGAAAGTGTCCGAAGTGTAGATCGCTACGGTTATGTTCTCGGGTATTTTTTCCGTTAGTGCGTCTTTTACGTTTCCACTAATTGATAAAGAATCGATTGTTGGACCGGTGCTGAAAGCCAACCGGAGGTTTTCAACTGGATTACCTTCCGTGATATCCTGAACGCCCTCCCTGAAGGCGATACTGTAGGTAGTATTTTCTTTCCATCCTTCTTTCGGTTCAATGATAAGTAGCTTTCCTTTGGTGGTGAATGTAACGTCTTTACCCGGCGATGGAGTAATGATGATTTCTTCTTTGGCATCTTTCAGCTTGATGTCTTCACTGAAATTGAGCTGAACCACGCTTCTTTTGAAATTCTTTTCATTTTGCTTTGGCGAAGTATTGACCACTACTGGAGGAGTTTCGTCTTTTGGTCCGCCTATGGGAGTGGTAACAGTAGCGCATTCGCATAGCATTAAAGCAAAGGGAATCGTGAGTGTTTTAATGAAATTGGCTTTCATTTCTGAGCTACGTAGATAAGGCTGGAATGATTGATATTTCTTTTTGCTTTCCAGTTGGAAACCAATCCGTTAATAAAGCCTAAGAAATACCTTTTAAAGAAACTCTGTCCGGGACTTTTGTATTGTTCACTCAGCAGACTTACATAGTATGAATCCAGCATCATTGGTAGGATTGCTTTTATCTGAAGGTTGTGTTTTTCCAATAGGGCCTTCATGTTGTCTTTTGAGAAGTGCCATAGATGTCTTGGAACATCATAGGCTGCCCAATGAGATGAATACTTTTCGGCATCCCAGGACATTGGATTAGGTACTGCAATAAAAATAGTGCCATTATCCGTCAGTGCTGCGCTTAACTTCTGAATAGTTGTATTCAATTGATGGACATGTTCTAAAACATGCCACATAGTAATTGTATTATATTGATTATCAAGTATTTGTGATAAATCAGCGTAGATTTCTTGTTTGACTAATTGTGTCGCTTTCGTTCGTGCTTCCGTAGAAGGTTCAAACCCTGCGCCTTTCCATCCGGCGTTAATGGATTCATTCAAAAAATCTCCGGTTCCACATCCGTAGTCCAGAAGCTTGCCTTGATGCGGAGCGAATTGTTCCACGAGTAAACGTTTCTTTTTGAGTGCGCGCTTTCTGGCCTGGAGATAGATTCGATCAATCAGTTTTTTTGATCCGCCCGTATGCGATATGTATGAATCAGATTTATAGTACTCTCCTATTTCGGATTGATCGGGTCGTGGACTGGTTACTTTGAAATTACAATGGGTGCATTGTACAATTTGAAAATCCCTTTTGCTTGTGGTGTGGTCTGTGCATATCAGGAAAGGAATAAACTTTTTTCCGTCACAGATGGGGCAAAGTTCTATGTTCTCAAAGGCCATTAACTATTTTCCTAGGTAAATGGTTACAACAGATACATCGGCAGGAGATACTCCACTGATGCGTGACATTTGCCCGATGGTTTCCGGGCGTATTCGTTTTAGTTTTTCTCTTGCTTCGAGCGATAAGGCTTTTACTCTATCGTAGTCAAAGTCAGATCTTATTTTGAAGTCATCCAGTCCCTCAATTTTTGAGGCAAGCTTTTCCTCTCGGTCAATGTAGGCTTCGTATTTAATAAAGATCTCAGCCTGGTCTTGAACTTCAGTCGATGTGTTTCTCATCTCCGTTTCGAATCCGGTATCCATTTTCAAAAGATCTTTGAATCCCAGTTGAGGCCGTTTCAATAGGCTTATTGCCGTGGCTTTCTCTTTGATTGGGGCTGTTTCCAGTGCTATCAATTGAGGGTTGATTACTTCCGGTTCAAATTTGAATTTCTTCAAGTCTTCTACCAGTTTATTGGTATCGGCGATCTTCTTACGAACATTATTCAGTCGTTTTTCATCGGCCAGGCCAATATTGTATCCTATTTCTGTCAGGCGAATGTCTGCATTGTCTTGACGGAGAAGGATGCGGTACTCAGCTCGGGAGGTAAACATGCGATAAGGCTCTTGCGTACCCTTTGTTACGAGATCATCAATGAGCACACCGATGTACGCTTCTGATCTTTTGAGAATCAGCGGATCTTTTTCATGAACCTTGTTATGTGCATTAATACCAGCCATTAGCCCTTGGCATGCGGCTTCCTCGTATCCGGTAGTGCCATTAATTTGCCCGGCGAAATACAAGTTCTCAATCAGCTGTGTTTCCAGCGTGAGCTTTAGTTGTGTTGGAGGAAAGAAATCATATTCAATGGCATATCCGGGCCGGAACATTTTTACCTTCTCAAAGCCGGGTATTCGGGTGAGTGCCTTATACTGTACATCTTCGGGTAGAGAAGTAGAAAAGCCATTCACATAGATTTCTACGGTATTCCATCCTTCTGGCTCTACGAATATCTGGTGTCTTTCTCTTTCTGCGAAGCGATTGATCTTGTCTTCTATTGAGGGACAGTATCTGGGTCCAAGACCTTTGATACGGCCCTGAAACATGGGAGACTTTTCGAATCCGGTTTTTAACTCGGAATGGACATCTTCATTCGTATAAGTGATCCAGCAACTGAGTTGACGTTCCAATGGTTTGGTGTCCGTATAGGAGAACTTGCCGGGATTCTCATCGCCCTTCTGTTCCTCCATTTTGGAATAGTCAAGGCTACGTGCATCTACTCTAGGGGGAGTCCCTGTTTTCATGCGCCCGGCTTCAAAGCCTAGCTGGACAAGTTGCTCGGTAATTCCTGTAGCGGCTTTTTCGGCTGTACGACCACCACCAAAGTTTTTTTCACCGATGTGAATCTTTCCGTTAAGGAATGTACCATTGGTAAGAATTACGGACTTGCTTTTAATCTTCAGGCCCAAGGCCGTCTTCACCCCTGTCACTCTATTATTCTCCACTAAAAGGCCAGAGACCATTTCCTGCCAGAAGTCGACATTCGGAGTTCGTTCAAGCGCCAGTCTCCATTCTTCTGCGAACTTCATTCTGTCATTCTGAGTTCGGGGACTCCACATGGCTGGCCCCTTCGATAGGTTGAGCATTCTGAATTGAAGCATCGACTTATCAGAGACTATTCCTGAGTATCCACCCAAGGCATCAATCTCTCTTACTATTTGCCCTTTAGCGACCCCTCCCATTGCCGGATTACATGACATCTGCGCAATGGTATTCATGTTCATAGTTACCAAGAGCACTTTCGAGCCCATGTTTGCCGCTGCTGCCGCTGCTTCACATCCGGCATGGCCACCACCCACCACAATCACATCGTATTCAGGAAACATCTTCTATTTATTTTGTTCCACGTGGAACCTTAATCTCTTTTGAGTTCATTTTGTTCCACGTGGAACGTTTTGTTGTCGCAAAGATAGATAAGCATCTTCTTTTTCGCGCATGAGCGTTTTTGCCTCCCTGGTCTTGTCCTTATACCCAATCAAATGAAGAATTCCGTGAATGATTACCCTGTGTAACTCATCGTCCTCTGTTCTTTTGAATTTAAGGGCATTCTCCCTTACTCTGTCAATACTAATATAGATCTCACCTTCCAGGCTTTTCTTTGATTCAGAATAATCAAAGGTGATTATGTCTGTAAGCGTATTGTGCTTGAGAAAGGATTGGTTTAAAGTGAGCAGGTAATCATCGGTGCAAAAAATGTAATTCACACTCTTGATTTTGGCCTTTTCCTTTTGAGCGGACTTAATAATCCAGTCCGCTGTTTTTCTGGGATGTTTGGGTTTAAAGTCAACCCCTTCAGAAAAATACCTTATAGGCATCAGGAATTGATATAAAAACTCAGTTCTACAATACGGCCATTCTCTTTGAAATCGACTTCGTCAGAAAGATGTTTCATCAGGAAAATGCCACGGCCTCCGGGTTTCTCCAGATTTTCAGGTGAAGTAGGGTCAGGAAGATTATGGAAATCAAAACCCTTTCCCTCATCCTGAATCTTAAATTTGATCAGGCTACTCTCCAGACTTAACGAGAGGGATACATTCTTGGTAGAATCCGCTGAGTTTCCGTGTTTAATGGCATTGTTAACCGCCTCTGTTACGGCAATCATAATATTGCCATAGATGTCATCATCCAGATGAAACTTCTCTTTTGCATTATCAATGAAGCTTTCAATCATCCTTATGTTTTCGGATAAGGAAGGGATTTGAATGTGGATGTTGTTCATGCCGGCCAACGTTGAGTTTAGTCTTGAGTTCCTATTCGTTTAAAATAATCGTTCACTTCTTTCTTGTAATAAGGGTAAAGCTTAGGAGGAACTGTTTTGAGCAATTCTAGCTCTTTTTCCTTTAATCTTAAATATTCTTCAAATGCACGCGGAAATTCCTTCTGGTAATCCTTAGCTGTTTCTCCTTTGCGCTCCTCATCCATATTTTGCTCACGCATCGATTTCTCTGCCTCCAGTAATCGGGTAAGTATTTCCTTTTGTCTTCTTATGGTTTGTTCTGTGATCTGTTTATTCACCAGCTCCATTTCGGTCTGCTCCATCTTGCCGGGAAGATCATTTCCAAGAGGCTTGCCTCCTTCTTGTTTCAATTTCTCCTGCATCTCCTGCAAGGCTCTGCGAATACGTTCCTGTTCTGCTGCCATCTTCGCCAGCTCTTCTGACATTTCCCTTCCTGACTGGCCACTACCCTTCTTCATCTGCTCAATCTGATTATTGAGTCGTTGCTGAATCTCTCCCAAGCTTTGCTGCCCTTTCTTCTTTTTCTTACCCGACCCTGGCTTGGCGTTAGCCATCATATCCATCATCATATCAAAATGATCATTCAGCATTAACGCCAGATTATTGATACTGGTCATGGACAATTGCATTTCACTGCTGGCATTTCCCTTTCTCCTTTCTTTGATGTTCTCCATGCTTTTTTCAATATGGTCATTGAGTGCACCAACTTCACGGGTAACGACCGATCCCAGCATAGCATCTCTCTTGCCAAGAGCAAGAAGGCTGTCTTCCAGCACTTTTGCGTCATCCTTTAACTTCAGCTGGTTTTGAGAAAGCTGTATGTACCTGGGGTCAGTCTGCTGAATAGGAACGAAATCTTTCATCAGGCTTTCCTGATCAAAAGAGAGTTTGATCAGGCCATGCAGAATTTGCCTAAGCGACTCAAGATTCTCCATGTTCATTTCCATCTCCATAGCGCTTTGCATTCCCTCCAGCTTTTGTTGCATCTGCTTCATTTGCTGAACAGACTTCTTTTGCGACTCAGAAGATTTCTTTGGCTTGCCCTGCTGAAGTGATTCTTTGCTTTCCTGCTGCGAATCCTTTACATCTTTCATTTCCTCATCGGAAGGCGTCTCGCCTTTCTCATTCAGCTCTTCTCCCATTTTTTCAAGATCGTCCACTGCTTTTTCAAACTGCTCAAAGTCTTTACTTAATTCCTCCTGCTCTTTGGCTAAATCATCCGGGTTTAACTTCTCTTTATCCTTTTTGTCTGACTCGTTGCCATTTTTTTCTTTAGAGTTCGCTCCATCTTTTTCTTTACCGTCGCTGTCCTTGCTATCGGCTGATTTCTCGGTACCGTCTTCTTTATTTTCTTTTTCTTCTTTTCCCTTGCTGTCCTTCTCCTGACTTTTATTCTCCTGACTCTTGTTCTCTTTATTCTTTTTATCGCCACTTAGCTCTTCCGTTTTCTGGAGTAACTCCTCCTGCTTTTTGGTTTGTTCTTTTATTTCAGAAATGGTCTGCTCCAGCTTGTAGTCGAATTTTAGTTGCTTAAAGAGCTCGAGCGTTCGCTCCAATTCTTTCTCCAGATTAATTTCTTTGCGATCCATTTTCTCCAGCAGCTTTTGCATCTGCGACATGTCCGAATTTTCTTTTAGCAACTTCTCCAGTTCATCGAAGAGCTTCTTGGTTTCCGGATCAAGTAATTCATCCATCAGTTTCTGTATCTGTTCTGACTTTTCTTTGATGTGTTCGCTCTCTTCAGAGAAAGTCTCCTTTTTCTGATCCAGTATCTGGTTTTCCTTTTTAAGCTCGTTGATCGTCTGATCCAATTTTTTCTTTTGCTCCATCAGCTCTTCCAGCATCTTTTTATCCTGCCATTCCAGTGACTGTTTTCCTTTTAATTTCTGCTGAGCCTCATCAATGGACTCCTTCAGGTCTTTTGCCTTGTTAATACTCTGATCAATCTTGCTTTCAGCGGCTGACTGTGATCGGGATATTTCAACTTTAAGTTCCTCATTACTAGGTAGTTTAAATTGGTACATGGCTGACTTGGCAGACTTCCTTCCGTTTACGCCATCGTTATCCCATACTTCCAGGTAGTAGTTTAGCTGATCGCCCGGCTTAAGTTTTAGTGAATCAAGATTCCACTGGTGAAAGAAACTTTGATTTGGCTGGGTGCTATTCAGAGGAATTCGTATTCCCTTGAGCGCAGTATTTTTCTGATCAGATTGAATCTCATAATGGATCATCAATTGAGTGATTCCATGGTCATCGGATGCTGATCCGCCAATGACAATATTTTTATAGAGCATCGAATCCTGCAAATGGTCTACTACCAGCTCAGGGTATTCATCTCTGATCACGTTGATCGTGTAGCTGATCTGGTCGCGATTATGACTGAACTCGTTCTCGAGCTGGATGGAATACTGGTCAGGCTGATGGATGCTTTTTTTGTAATTAAATAATTGATTATCAATTGATTGCATATCAGTAAAAGCCTTATTCGCAGAGGCAAAACTGATTTTGGCCATCGAAGAGTTAGAAGTACGCACCTGCCAGTTGGCAACAGTTCCTTCCGGCATTTCCAGATTGGCAGCATTGGAAAGCACTTCACTTTTACGATTGAGGTATTTCGGGTATTGCAGTTCAACACTTAACCCGACCAGCTCCGGTCGGTTGATCAACCGGATGCTTTGTGATCCTGAATAAAATCCTGACGCTTCAAACTGAAAGTCAATCGCATGCTGCATCTTATCAAAGGTGTAGGAGAAAACGCCAGGTGAGGTACTCTCCATTTTTAGTCGCTGCTTACCCGCTACGATGTACACCGCATCGGCTATGGCCTGACCTTTTAATTGCAGCTTCAGCGTAAAGTCTTCATTGAAAAAGGCATCGAGATTTTTGTTTTCGATGACGAATTGAAAAGGCGCTTCGGGAGAGAACTCCCTGCTAAACTGAACGATGCGTGACGTACTCTGTGTGAAAATGCGCGAATTGAAAATGAATAGCAAAAGAATGACTGCAAAAGGAATGATGAAGTACGTGAGGTATTTCTTATTATCCCTCAAATCAATAGCGCTCTCAAAAGAAATATTTTCGAACTGAGCCGATTTTTGAAGGATGCCGGCCTTCAGCAAAGCGGAGTGTTTTTCCTCTTGTGACAGCTGGATGACATTGAGCAGACGATCATGAATGGAAGGAAAAAAATGACCGATCATCTTTGCACTTTCTTCCTTTCCGATTCCCTTTTTGTAAATCCACCAGCTCAGCGGTTCTCGTAAAAACCGGAATACACAAAAAATGACGACCAGGAAAAAAGTACTGAATATCAGGAAGCGGGCGGCGCCGCTCAGCCATAGATTATATTCAATCAACGAGGCGATTAAAAAGTAAACTAAAACAAATGACAGCGTGAGCAGTCCTCCTTTGACAAAAAGATTCAGATAATACTTTCTTCTGAAAGCTTTTAGTTTTTGCTCGATGTGATTTATCCCTTCCGTCATATCCCTCTACTGAAAACGAAGAGCCCCATCACTTAGTTTTCAGAACCAACAAGATAACAATCATGTTTTCGAATTCAAATCTAAAATGACACTATACACTGCTTACAGGGGATCATTCCGGGTTTAAATGTATCTCCCAATCCATTTCCTTCTCAAAATATTCTATGACATGCATTTTCAATAGCTTTTCTTGTTCTAATAAATCGAAGCGGGGAAGCTTTTTGATCAGTGTCCAGTGCGGCCAACCATCTTTATCAATGCCATCTAATGTATAATAGCCAGAAAGGCTCAGCACTTTGCAGATGGCAATGTGCATTAAGTCCTGTTTTTCTTCTTTGGAAAAATGCTTGAACCCTCTGCCAAGCTCCTGTACTCCTACCAGGAAAAGAACCCCGTTCAGGTCTTTTGGCTTCTGTCCAATTTTCTCATTCATGATGGTAAGCAGCTTATGCCACTTACGATCGAACTCCAAATCGCGATTAAACACCTTATTCTTTCGATAAATCTTCCCAATACTCAAATGCTCTGCGCAGGTGAGGAACCACAATTGTTCCTCCTACCAAAGTGGCAACACCCATGGCTTCGTGCACTTCGGCAGTAGTAAACCCTACTTCTTTACATTTACCCAAGTGGTATTTTACGCAATCATCACACCGTAAAACCAGTGAGCAGGTAAGACCGATCAGCTCTTTCGACTTAACGTCTAAAGCTCCGGCCTGGTAAGCATTGGTGTCCAGATTGAAAATGCGTTTGATAATCAGGTTGTCCGCAGCCATGATTTTTTCATTCATTTTGCTGCGGTATTCATTAAATTGGTTAACCAGTTCCATGTTCATTAAATTATCCTGCAAAGATGGAAGCAAGAAGTCTATTTTCAGATTTTATAGCTCTTTTTTATCCGAAGTATTGCTTTGGATGCAGGGATGGTATGGTGAAAGGAGAAGATACGCTTTGCACCAAGTGTATTCTGGAATTGCCCAAGACCAACTACCATCACGCCATTACCAATCCTATCAAAGAAAAACTTTTCGGAAGAATACCACTGGACCATGCCCTGGCATTTCTGAAATTCAGGAAGACGGGCATCGTTCAGCATTTACTTCATGAATTGAAATACAACAATCACCCCGAGATTGGGGTGAAACTCGGAAAACTGTATGGCCGGGAATTGAAAGAACATCAGATTGACCAGTTTGACTTGATCGTTCCTGTACCATTACATCATTCGCGAAAGCGAAAACGAGGATATAACCAAAGTGCCAAATTTGCCGAGGGATTAAGTCAATCACTCGATGTTCCCTGGGATGAAAGCATCTCCGTGCGGACAACCAGTACGCCAACGCAAACCAAAAAGAACAGGGTGGAGCGGTGGCAAAATGTGAAAGATGTTTTTGCCGTACATGATGATCGTGTACGGGATAAGCGAATTCTGCTGGTGGATGATGTGATCACTACAGGGGCAACGATCGAAGCCTGTGGTCGCCACCTCATCCATCATGGCTGCCGGTTAAGTATTGCCTGTATGGCAGAGGCGCAATAAAAAAGCCCTCCGTTTCGGGAGGGCTTTACTCTAGATTTTATGAATCTTAATTATTAGATCCTGCTCTGATCATTGCGCAACGGAAACCAACAGTAGCTGTTGCCGAATCCTGATCCAGGTATCTTCTTGTACCAGGAGACATCCAGTAAGCTACATCTTTCCATGAACCGCCTTTATAGATACGGGCGTGATCAGTGATCAATGAAGTAAATGATTCCGGGTTTTTATCTACGTTGTTGTATCCTTTAGTATCATCCAGAAATCCATCTCTACGGATAGGGTTCAAATCGTCCACATCCTGGAATGACATCGGACGGTAAACGTCCATCACCCATTCACTTACGTTACCGGCCATGTTGTAGAGACCGTAATCGTTAGGAGGGAATTCGTAGATATATGAAGTGATCAATGCTCCGTCATTCAAACGACCTGCGATACCGGCATAATCACCACGACCGCGTTTAAAGTTAGCCAGGAAGAAACCCATTTGTTTTCCGTATGGATTACGCAGAGCGTGACCATCCCATGGATAAATTCTTTGGTGAGTTTGCATTTCTTCCAGCCATTGAGTTCCGATCAAAGCCTGAGCAGCATATTCCCATTCTGCTTCGGTTGGAAGACGGTAAGCCGGGATAACGATACCCGATTCCAAAGGAATACGGCCGTCTGTTTCGGCATATTCTCCGCCAGCATTTTCAGCAAGCTTTACGTTTACCGCTTTGGTTCTCCATTTCGCATAGTTGTTAGCCTGAGACCAGCTCACACCGACAACAGGGAAATAGCGGAAACCCGGATATCTGAGGTAATGATCTACATACGGATCGTTGAAGGCAAGCTTGCCTACCCAAACCATCGTGTCAGGCAGGGCAGCAGCATACACTTCCTGCGAAGAATCTTTCGCCAGATAGTGCATGTACTCCAGCCAGTGGATGTTTGCAATTTCTGTTTCATCCATGTAGAAGGAAGCAACAGATACCGTTCTTTCGATGTTGTCGCGATATGACATAACATCTTCTTCGAACGAACCCATTACCGCACGACCACCTTCAATGAAGACTGTGTTTGGTGCATCAGGCTGTCCTTCGAAAGGATTTACCTGGAAACCTCCAGCATCTTCGTCATTATAAGCAAGGCCTGTAGCCGTACTCATCTGACCGGGGTTGGTAGCTGTAGGTTTGCCTCCTTTGTTGAAAAGGAAGCACGAAGTGAGAAGAAATGATCCGCCAACTAAGAAGAGCAGACTCTTTAAAAAATGCCTCATTGATTTCATTGTTGAGTTAAGCAAACGCTAAGATAAACAGATAATCACGTGTTTTCCAAAGCATAAGGATTTTTTGATAAATCCTTAGTCGAAATACCTGGAACCACCGGTTTAACGGTACGATGGATTGTTTTATTGCTGGGAAAGATCTATTCCAAAATGGGAAGAGAAAACCAAAAAGAGGAACTAAAACCTGATAAAAAGAGCGAAATCACCTGAAAAAAGCAAATGGCACACAATTTCCTTTAGACCCTGCACAAACAAATTAAACATTAGTGCTGATGATTTCGCTGGAGGATTTTAAGTTCGCTTCTTTTGAACGTAAATGTGATGTGGTAACTGCAGAAGCAGACTATATTATAATGCGCAAACTGGGTAACTGCAAAATTTACCTGTACCACACAGGAGAGTTTTTTATTGAGGTGTACTATTCACCGGTTTATAAGAAAGTATTGATGATTAACGCATTCAACGATGCGGCTGGTCTGGCTCCTTATACCGACAACATTTCCCTTGCCGATCTGAATTTGTGATCGAGCATCTGATCGAGCGCTTCCATGGCAGCTTCCACTGTCTGGATTTGCTCGATGGTAAGCAATAGCTTGCCTGCAGTATCTTTCATGCGGCATTGCTTTGGGTGCTTCTGCACATAAGTGAGAATCTTGCCAAAAATTTCTCCTTTGAAGTAGTCGTCTTTTCCGGATACAAAGTAAGCCCTCAGTTTGCCGTTTTTAAGGGAAATCTTTTCAAAACCGAGCTCTTCGCCCATCCACCGCAGGCGCACAGAGTTAACCAACTGTCCTACTGACTCCGGAAGTTCACCAAAACGATCGCGCAGCGAAGCGCTGAATTTTCGCAGCTCTTCTTCGTTTTTGATATTATCCAGCGTGGCATACAGCTGCAGACGCTCACTGGTATTGTTGATGTACGTATCCGGAATCAGAATTTCGAGGTCTGTTTCGATAATACAATCCATCACAATGATCTTTGCCTTTTCGGCCAGTTCGGTAGCAAACAAGTCTTTGAACTGGGTTTCTTTCAGTTCCTGAATGGCATCGTCCAGAATTTTGTGGTACGCATCGAAACCAAGATCCGTGATAAAACCGGTTTGTTCGGCGCCAAGCAAATTTCCTGCTCCGCGAATATCGAGGTCACGCATGGCTACCTTGAAACCATCTCCCAGATCTGAAAACTCTTCCAAAGCGGAAAGGCGCTTGCGCGAATCGGAAGACAGTACTGAACTTGGAGGTGTCAATAAATAACAGAATGCTTTTTTATTCGATCGGCCCACACGCCCGCGCATCTGGTGCAAATCGCTCAACCCAAACATGTGCGCCTGGTTGATTATGATGGTATTGGCGTTTGGAATATCCAGACCCGATTCAATGATGTTGGTAGAAACCAGAACATCATATTCCCCTTCAATGAATTTTACCATCACTTTTTCCAGCTTATCGCCATCCATTTGCCCGTGGGCGATGCCGATGCGCGAATCAGGAACAAGACGATAAATTACATTGGCCACCTGTTCAATATCACTGACGCGATTGTGAACAAAGAAAACCTGACCTCCTCTGCGCAATTCATGACTCACCGCATCACGAATTATTTCTTCGTGGTACGAATGCAACTCCGTAGTTACCGGCTGGCGGTTGGGTGGTGGCGTAGCAATGATACTCAGATCGCGTGCGCCCATCAGCGAAAAATGAAGTGTGCGTGGAATAGGTGTGGCTGTGAGTGTGAGCACATCCACATTTACCTTCAACTCTTTCAGGCGGTCTTTCACCTTCACACCAAACTTTTGCTCTTCATCGATGATGAGCAGACCCAAATCTTTGAACACCACATCTTTGGCGACCACACGATGCGTGCCTACAATGATGTTCACTTTTCCATCGGCTACATCTTTTACGATCTGCTTGATTTCTTTATCAGTCTTGAAGCGCGATACATATTCAATACGGACCGGAAAATTGGAAAGTCGCTCCGAGAAAGTACGGTGGTGTTGCATCGCCAGAATAGTGGTGGGTACTAATACGGCCACTTGTTTTCCTTCTGTTGCGGCTTTGAATGCGGCACGGATCGCCACTTCTGTTTTTCCAAAACCCACATCGCCACACACCAGTCGATCCATTGGATGTGGCTGTTGCATGTCTTTCTTGACATCTTCCGTTGCCTTGGCCTGATCGGGAGTGTCTTCATAAATGAAGGAAGTTTCCAGCTCGGCCTGCATAAACCCATCGGGAGCGAAAGCAAAACCAGAAGCTGTTTTGCGCTTGGCGTACAGGTCGATCAGCTCCTTGGCAATGTCTTTTACCTTCTTTTTTACTTTTGATTTCTTCGATTCCCATTCGCCCGAACCCAATTTGCTGATGGAAGGAGGAGCTCCATCTTTGCCGGAGTATTTGGAAATCTTATGTAGTGAGTGGATGTTGATGTAGAGCAAATCGTCATCGCGGAAAACAAGACGAATCGCTTCCTGCTCTTTACCATCTACTTCTTTCTTTTCAAGGCCGGCAAACTTGCCGATACCATAATCAATGTGCGTAACAAAGTCTCCCGGCTGCAGCGTTTGCAAATCGCGAAAGGTCATTGCTTTCGACTTTGAGAACTTCTCTTTGCTGCGATAGCGATGGTAGCGTTCAAAAATCTGGTGATCGGTATAACAAACCAGTTTGATATTATGATCAACAAATCCCTGACGAAGGGAACACTCCAGCGGCTGGAATTTGAGCCCGGGTTCTACTTCATCAAAAACCCCCTGAAGTCGTTCTAATTGTTTTTGCTGTTCGGCAGCAATGAAATTGCCATAACTCTGATTTTGATATTCCATCAGGTTGGTGGCCAGCAATTCAAAATTTTTATTGAATGAGGGCTGCGATGCCGATTTGAAATCAAACGTTTTATCGGCTGGATAATAGTGGCGACTTCCGAACTCAATGCGTAAAAAGCTTTTCAGCTTTTCACTCAGAAAATCGGAAGTATCGAAAAGATCTTCCGGCTTCAGTACTACTTTGGCTTGCCCGCTTTCGCGAACGATTTTATCAAAACTCTGTACTACCTTATCAAAACTTTTACCAACAAGGTCAATCGTAAGCTCGGTATCCTTGATCCAGATGCGGGTCGTATTGGGAATAAAATCAAAGAACGATTGACGGTCTTCCTGTACCAATCGTGTTTGCACGTTGGGCATCAGGCTCACCTTATCGAGCTGCTCTACCGATAGCTGAGAGCCCGGATCGAAACTTCGGATGCTATCCACCTCGTCCCCGAATAGTTCAATACGATAAGGTAACTCGTGGGCAAATGAAAATACATCGATGATGCCACCGCGCACGGCAAACTGGCCTGCTTCGTAAACAAAATCGGTTTTCTCAAAATCATACGTGTGAAGAAACTCTTCGAGAAAACTGCGATCAAGCTTCTCTCCTACCTTTACCACAAACGTATTTGACGTCAGTGATTTCTTGGTGATTACTTTTTCGGATAGCGCCTCCGGATAGGTAATGATTACCTGTGAATCGGGGTGGCTGCTGATTTGATTGAGCGTTTCCGCCCGCATCAATATATTGGCATTTTCTGTCTCATCGTATTCATACACTCTTTTGTATGACATCGGGAAGAGCAGGAGGTTTTTGTCGCCAATCAGATTTTGCAGATCATTCAAAAAGAAAGCCGCTTCTTCTTTATCCTGAAGAATAACAACGTGACTGGAATGACTGGATTTAAAAGTCGCCGCGAAGATGATAGTATCCAGGCTTCCGTGAAGTCCTTTAACGCGATGAGCGAGTGGCTTGAACGTACGAATCCCTTCCGCCAGCGTTTGTACTAAACTGTCGGCTTTGTAAATGCTTAAAAAATCGGTCGCCTTCAAGCCTTCGTCAAAAAGAAAGATGCAAAAGTAACCTTACTGCTGCCATCAGCAAATCACGGCCATGATTTTTCTACCTTTGAACCATGTACTACGTTCGCTTACTTTTTCTTATGCTTGGTATCGCTGCTTTGCTTTTTCTGGTAGCAGGACTTTTCAAGCCATGGATGATGTTATGGTGGGAGGATACACAAAACCGGAAGAAAGTAATTCAACTTTATGGGTCGCTGTCGGTTTTCTTTTTACTGATTTATTGGATACTCAAATTTTTCTAAAACAGGAATGAAAAAAAGTACTTTACTACTGGTGGCATTACTTGCGCTATTGATTTCATGCACCACAAAACCGAGAGAAGAGGAAGCGGTTGCTGAACCCAGCCAACCGCAGGTTTATAATGACTTACCAGATATGTCCATCACACTTTTGAATGGTACCAGGCAGGAAGCGATTCACCTACCCGGCAAAACCATCATTATTCTTTTCTTCCCGGATTGTGATCATTGCCAGCGCGAAGCAAAAGCCATTCAGGAAAAGATTGAGGCTTTTAAAGAATACACATTGTATTTTGTTTCTACCAATCCGGCAGCTGAGATTCAGGAGTTTGCCAATGAATACAAACTCAGTTCTATAGCCAATGTAAAGTTTGGACAAATTGCGGCGGACAAGGTTTTTGTCAACTTTGGTTCTATACCTACTCCCTCACTCTATATCTATTCGGCCGATCGGAAATTGAAAAAGCAGTTTAACGGAGAAACTCCGGTGGAGCAGATTATAAGCGCCCTTTGATTTTTAGCTCCAGGAGAAAGGTTAAAAGTTAATCGTAGATCG
The DNA here is from genome assembly GCA_023251155.1 of Flammeovirgaceae bacterium. GTDB lineage: Bacteria > Bacteroidota > Bacteroidia > Cytophagales > Cyclobacteriaceae > ELB16-189. Next base: position 156,414 of record JAHEZH010000001.1, read on the forward strand.
GTACCACGATTAACTTTTAACCATTAACTATTCTCAGTACTTCGCTGGCTGTCCTTGTGCCGGTGTGCTCTTTTTAATGAAGTCACGGATGTGCTCGTTGGAGGTAACAAGGTCTTCGGCACGCAGGTACATCATGTGGCCGCTTCTGTATCCTTCAAAGCGAAGGCGGCTTTTCAGTTTACCACTTGGATCAAGGTGCCACATGGAATATTTCGCATCGAAGTAAGTAGTGGCTCCATCGTAATAGCCGGATTGAATCATCACATTGAGATATGGATTCTGTGCCATGGCCTGGCGAAGGTTGTCTCCGGTGTTATCATTGCCACGATCCCACGGATGCACCGGGCCAAACATATTATACACCAGATCGGTTTTGTATTTCAACACATCGCGCAGATAATAATTAATAGCGGGAGTGAAAGAATGCAACCATGAAGTCAGTTCAGCATTGTAATCCGGACTATCGCCCGCCTGTTGTTTATCAATACCTAAGTAACGCGAATCAAGACGGCCGACAGTCAGACCTTTTTCGCGAAGAAGGTCTTTCCAGAAAAAATTGGTAGGGATGACCAGGTTGTGTTCCAGAATCGTTTTTTCGGATAAGCCCGAATAACGGGCCATTTTAGCGGCAATCTGTTTTTTCTTTTGCTCATCGAGGAAGCCACCTTTTGAAAGTGCCGGGATCAATTCATCGATAGTGAATGCTTCGGCTTCAGGTAAAACGGCATCCAGGTCTTTTTGCTGAAGATCGGCAGGCAGTACTTTTTGAAACCAGGCTGCAGCGGTATAATAGGGAAGCGCTAATGCATCACCCACAGGGCCTTCTCTTTTTAACCCCAGCTCCGTTGGAGAAACCAGGATCACCCCATTCAGGTACATCCAATGTGAATTCTGAAGTTCGAGGGCCAGACCCGAAACACGGGTTGTGCCGTAACTCTCACCAATTAAATACTTAGCGGAAGTCCAGCGGCCAATGCGCGACACAAAAACATCCAGCCACTCTGCCAGGTATTTAATATCGGCATTCACACCAAAAAAAGTTGAGCGTTCTGCTTTGCTATCCAGTATTCGGGAGAAACCGGTGTTGACCGGATCGATGTAAACAATATCGGCTACATCCAATATCGAGTTAGGATTATCTTTTACCCCATAAGGCTGTACCGGATAACCTTCGTTGTCGATATTCAAAATCTTTGGACCGGTATACGCCACGTGCATCCATACCGATGCCGAGCCAGGGCCACCGTTAAATGAAATCACCAAGGGGCGTTTGCTTTTATCGCCCGCATCGGTGCGTTCATAGTAGGTATAGAAAAGCGAAGCGATCACTTTGCCGTCTTTGTCCCATACGGGTTGTGTACCGGCTGTTACTTTATAGGCAACGGGTTTGCCTTTTATGGTCACTTGTCCATTACTTGAAACAGCCGACTCCGCAGGAAGCACACGGTCTTGTGCAGAAGAAGGTTGAAAGAAAGACAGGAGAACCATTAGCGAGAGTACAGCACGAATTGAAAATCCCGGTCTTGTTGATAAAATGTTCATGTTGGTTACGAGTTAGATTTTGCAACAAAGTATTAAAAATTGATTATCTTTTATGAGCCTATCGTCATGGATGCGGGAGAATAGCATACAAGCGGTTTAAATCTTCCGGATTGTAATTTATCGGTTTACGCAATTCTAATTTTCCTGTAATCAATTAAGCAGCGATTCAGCTGTTTATTTACTCCCTTATTTTATATCCATAAAAAAATCTTTACCCTATGAATGACCTAAGGTATGTTATCTACTCTCAACCACGCGGAAGTTTCCATTCCCAAAAAGGTAAGACATGCGTTTGATTATACTGCCTCTTCTGTTGGTAACTGTTGGGGCTCTGGCACAAGATACTATCCGTATAGAGTTGAAAGAGGCAGAGCAGCGGTTTTTGAAGGAAAACCTTCTGTTGCTGGCTCAGCGTTATCAGGTAGACGCAAACAAAGCACTTATTCAGCAGGCTAAACTTTGGCCCAATCCGCAGGGCTATGCTGAATTGTCGGCATACACTCCTTCCACGGGGTATTTTGATATCGGCAAGAACGGCCAGAAAGCGTTCTCTATCCAGCAACTAATCGTAACGGCGGGTAAGCGACACAAGAATGTGCAGATGGCAACCGAGCAAGCGAAGCTTACCGAGCTGGAGTTTTTTGACTTGCTGCGCACGCTTCGTTTTGAGCTTCGTCAGAACTTTTACACGCTTCATTATACATTACTTACTTACCAGCGCTATTCGCAGCAACTGCTCTTAATTGAAGGATTGCTTCGCTCGTTCGAGATACAATATCAAAAAGGCAACCTGCCGATGAAAGAAGTAGTGCGGTTGAAAACACTTTATTTTCAGTTGAACAATGATCGGACAGAACTCTTCAATGAAATAGCCGAAAGAGAAAAAGAACTGAAGACATTGCTTCATAGTCCATCCATTGTTCTTCCGGTAGTGGATGAAGCAAAGCTGTCAGCGTATCAATCAGGTCAATGGCAACTTCTGAACCTGGCCGACAGTGCGTTGAATAACCGGACGGACTTCAAGATAGCTCAATCACAAACCAAACTGGCACTCCTGAATTATTCCCTGCAGCGAAGAGAAGCTGTGCCCGATATTCAGATTGGAGCCATGCATGATCAGGCCAGTGCCTATGTCCCCAACTACAATGCCATTACTTTTTCTATTCCGTTACCCCTGTGGAACCGTAACCAGGGAAACATTCGCTCGGCAAAACACTCGCTGGAAGTAGCACGCACACAGGAAGAACAGCGCATGATGGAGATTACCAACGAAGTGCTGGCCACAAGAGTAAAGCTGGAGCAGGTAGAAAAAGAATATCAGCGTGCAACAGAAACACTTGGCCCGGATATCGAAGTGCTCAATAAAAGTGTAAATGAAAACTTCCAGAAACGTAACCTTTCGCTACTGGAGTTTGTGGACTTCTTTGAAAGCTACAATGAAAACATTCTGCAATTCAACCGCCTGAAGATGTCGCGATTGAGCACGTATGAAGAACTCAATTTCGTTACCGGATCAGAACTGTTTAAACCATAAAGAAGGGTTCTCGTCAACAGATGAACCCTACATAAAAATCAGCCCCCATGAATTTAAAATCGATACCACTTATCGCAATTACTTTTCTGGCACTGCTTGGCGCCTGCAAGCACCCCGTGGTGGAGGACAAACCAGCAGGATTTGTATTGACGGATACCATGCTTTCGCATACCGGCTTTGCTCTTGTGACGAAGCAAAAAGTGACCAGCGAAATGAAATTTTTCGGTAAGGTAACTGCCGATGAAGATAAGCTGGTGGAGGTGTTTCCCCTGGTGGGTGGCAATGTAATTGATGTAAATGTCGAGCTGGGCGATTTTGTTGACAAGGGAAAGGCACTTGCCGTAATACGAAGCAGTGAAGTAGCCGAGTGGGAACGCGAAAATATTGATGCGCAAAGCGATCTGCAGGTAGCTGAAAAAAACCTGAAGGTGGCGCAGGATCTCTTCGAAGGAAAACTGAATTCGGAACGCGATGTAATTGCCGCCCGCAAAGACCTGGAAAAAGCACAAGCCGAACTGAACCGCATACATAGTGTGCTTTCCATTTATGGTATTACTTCTACTTCCGAATACATCATCAAGTCGCCCATTAGTGGCTTTGTGATCGAGAAGCACATCACGCGCGATATGCAACTTCGCTCTGATCGTTCAGAAAACATTTTCACCATTGCCCGCATCGATGAAGTATGGGTAATGGTAAACGTGAGCGAGAGTCTGATATCGCGCATGCAGGAAGGATTGAGTGCAGACATCACAACGCTGAGTTATCCGGACAAAGTATTTCACGGAAAGATAGACCGCATCTTCAATATACTCGATCCGCAAACAAAATCAATGAAGGTACGCGTTCGCCTGGCAAACCCGGGCTTCGTATTGAAACCGGAGATGAACACCGTGGTGGTGGTTAATTATGAAGAACAACAGGAGATGCTTTCTGTTCCTTCCGAAGCGATCGTGTTTGATAATAGTCGTTACTATGCAATGGTGTATAAAGATCCCAGCCACATTGAAACACGTGAAGTGCAGGTGCATCAGCAAACAGGAAAAATCACTTACATCCAGAGCGGACTTAACGAAGGAGAAAAAGTGATTACCAAAAAGCTACTGTTGATTTATGACGCGCTGAACGACTAACGAAAATGGAAAGAGTAATAAGAAACATCACTGGCTTTTGCCTGAAGAATAAGTTCTTCACTTTTTTCATGACACTACTTCTGGTAGCTGCGGGGGTTATCAGTTTTTTGAATACACCCCTGGAAGCTTTTCCGGATGTCACTAATACACAGATCATCATTGTTACGCAATGGAAAGGAAGAAGTGCGGAAGAAGTAGAACGCTTTGTAACGGTGCCTGTAGAGGTAGCGATGAATTCCGTACAGCGCAAAACCAATGTGCGCTCCATCACCATGTTCGGGCTTTCGGTCATCAAAATTATTTTTGAAGATGATGTGGAAGACTTCTTCGCACGGCAACAAGTAAATAACCAATTACGCAACGTTTCACTTCCGGCCGAAGTAGAGCCCGATGTGCAACCACCTTATGGCCCAACCGGTGAAATATTCAGATATACATTACAGAGTAAGAATGATGATACCCGTCAGTTACTCACTATACAAAACTGGGTGATCGACCGGCAGCTGCGCGCTGTGCCCGGTGTAGCGGATGTAGTGGCGTTTGGCGGACAGGAAAAAACCTATGAGATCAGTGTTCATCCTGCCAAGCTGAATAAATATGACATCACTCCGCTGGAAGTGTATCAGGCAGTAACACGAAGTAACCTCAACGTAGGTGGCGATGTGATTGAAAAGAATGGCCAGGCTTTCGTTGTTCGTGGTGTGGGTTTGTTGGATGATGTGGAAGATATCGAAAACATCATCATCGATAACTTGGGCGGCAATCCTATTCTCGTTCGCAATGTGGCTGATGTTCATGAAGCCAGTCTTCCGCGTGTAGGCCAGGCCGGTCTCAATCATGATGATGATGTGGTAGAAGGAATTGTGGTCATGCGCAAGGGAGAAAATCCTGCCGATGTGCTGGCGCGCGTGAAAGCAAAAGTGGCCGATCTGAATGAAAACATTTTGCCGCATGGTGTATCCATGGTTACTTTCTATGACCGCGATAACCTGATTGCGTACTGTACAAAAACCATTTCGCACAATGTGATGGAAGGAATTATCCTGGTCACCGTGATTGTGTTTCTCTTCATGGCGGACTGGCGCACTACATTAATTGTTTCTATTGTGATTCCGCTGGCGTTGCTCTTCGCCTTTTTCTGTTTAAGATTAAAAGGAATGAGTGCCAACTTGCTTTCATTAGGTGCGGTTGATTTTGGAATCATTATTGACGGGGCGGTGGTCATGGTAGAGGGAATCTTTGTGGCCCTTGATCATACCGCGCATAAAATGCCGATGGAGAAATTCAACAAACTCTCCAAGCTGGGATTGATTAAGAAACAGGCGGGAGGTTTGGGCAAGGCGGTCTTCTTTTCAAAGTTGATCATCATTACCGCATTACTTCCCATCTTTTCTTTTCAGAAGGTAGAAGGTAAAATGTTTTCGCCGCTGGCCTTTACATTAGGTTTTGCACTGCTCGGTGCTTTGATTTTTACATTGACTTTGGTTCCGGTGCTTTGTTCCGTATTGCTACGGAAAAACGTGAAGGAGAAAGAAACCTTTTTTCTGCGCGGTATCAATAAAGGAACACTCTGGGTTTTCGATAAAAGTTTTCGCCATAAGCAAATCACTATCATTATCACCTTCCTCTTACTGGGCGCCACACTGTTTTCAGCCAAATGGATGGGTACCGAGTTTCTTCCTCAACTCAACGAAGGTGCGCTATGGGTAGAAGCGAAACTCCCCATGAGTAGTTCGCTCAACGAAACAAACAAAACAGTACGTATCCTTCGCGCCAAGCTGCTTGAATTTAAAGAAGTAAACGGAGTGCTTTCGCAGATAGGCCGATCCAATGACGGTACGGATCCGAGCGGCTTCTACTATGTGCAGATGCAGGTGAATCTGAAACCAAAAGAAGAATGGCCCAGAAAAATTAAAGTAGATCAGCTCATTGAAGAAATGGATCATGAGCTGAAGCAATATCAGGGAATAATCTATAACTATTCACAACCCATCATTGATAATGTGGCCGAAGCGGTTGCCGGGATCAACGCTAGTAATGCGGTGAAAATATATGGCGATAACCTGGAAACGTTAAATGATTTATCGAACCAGGTCATCAAACAGATTGATGATGTACGTGGAATAAAAGACGTGGGTATTCTCCGGAATATCGGCCAGCCAGAAGTGAGTATCATTCTTGATGAAAGCAAAATGGCGTTGTACGGAGTAACCATGATCGATGCACAGTCCGTGATTGAAATGGCGATTGGAGGAAAGACAGCTACACAGAAATACGAAGGCGAGCGCAAGTTTGATGTGCGCATTCGCTTCATGGAAGAGTTCAGAAAAACAGAAGAAGATATATTGATGCTGATGGTGCCGAGTATGCGTGGCTTCAAAGTTCCGCTGAAAGAGATTGCCACGATAAAGAAAGTAACCGGCCCGGCATTTATCTATCGCGATAATAACAAGCGATTCATAGGAGTAAAGTTCTCGGTGCGCGAGCGCGACTTAGGAAGTACGATTGCGGAAGCACAGAAAAAAGTAAAGCAGCATGTGAAGTTGCCGAAAGGATATACAATTTCGTGGACAGGTGAATTTGAAAACCAGGTGCGCGCTACCAGTCGCCTGGCGCAGGTTGTACCCATTAGTATTGTAGCGATCTTCATTTTATTGTTCATCACTTTTGGCAATGCCCGTGATGCCGGTTTAGTGTTGGTGAATGTTCCGTTCGCGATCATGGGTGGTATTCTGGCGATTCACATTACCGGAATCAACTTTGGAATATCGGGTGGTGTAGGTTTTATTGCCTTGTTCGGAATATGTGTGCAAAATGGGGTGATCCTTATTTCAGTATTCAATCAAAATCTGCATGAGCGTATGCCGCTTGCACTGGCGATCAGCGAAGGGGTGAAAAGCCGTATTCGTCCGGTAGTGATGACGGCAATGATGGCCGCACTGGGACTTCTGCCGGCAGCATTATCTACAGGTATTGGTTCCGAATCTCAAAAGCCATTGGCCATTGTAATTATTGGCGGACTGATCACTGCTACCGTCTTAATATTGCTTGTGTTCCCGATTATTTTCTGGTGGGTGTATAAAAGGAAGGAAAGTGGCAGTGAGATGAGCTTGAATTAGAAAAAGCCGGAAGGTTCAGCGGCGAATACATGAATACCAGATTGCTTTTCATTCGTGATCCGTGGCAACGAAATTTCCTGCAAACTCGGGTTTACTCAAAGAGTAGATTCAATGTGATCGTGAATCCACTCCAGGTCATTTGAAAGGATGTCACCATCAATGCGGATAAAACGGCCCACAATGTCTTTGTTTGTCAAAACACCAATCACATTGTTCTCCACCACCAGTATCAATGTCGCATTGGGAAGATTTTTAATAAGACTTTTTAGCGATTCCATTCCTTTGACAGAAAGATAGAGATCGATGTATTTTCTTTTTTCGCGGATCTTCACCTCAGTGACAGAAACAAAAATACTTTGATCGAAGATCGGCTTTTGTGGAACGCAATAGATTTGCTTCTTATCCAGGGTGGCAAAATACTGCGGGCAGTTTCCTTTTTCTGAAATCAGAATATAGAAACCGGTAGTCGCTTTTTCTTGCGAAGGCGAGAGACTCCATGCGACAATTGCAAAAAGAATAATCCGGATCATTTGGAAGCGCTATATCGAAAGGTAAGCAATTAAAAATACCTCGAAATTGCCTGTTAGGGGGATTTTTGGTGAAAAATAAAATGAATTGTTATGCATGCAGAACAATTTTATTATATATTCGCTACCGTTTGCAATGAAAAGAGAAGATACCATTGATTATAATATTAAGGCGGCCTGGCACAGTATCGCCCGCATGTACAATCAGCAAGCCATGAAGTATGGTGGTACGATGTCGATCGGTTTTGCTTTGCTCAATATTAATACCGAAGAAGGAACAGCCGCTACCAAAATTGCTCCGCTGATGGGGTTAGAGGCAAGAAGCCTGACGCGCTTGCTCAAATCGATGGAAGAGAAAGGTCTCATTTACAGAGAGACGGATAAAAATGACAAGCGCTCGGTACGCATCATGCTCACCGCCGAGGGGAAGAAGAACAAAGAGAAAGCGCGTGAAACCGTATTGCTTTTCAATGAAGCATCACGTGAGCAGATCCCACAGGAAAAACTCGAAGTGTTTTTTGATGTGCTTCAGAAGATCTGCCGCATCATCGAAAAAAATACCATATATGAAAAAACAACCAGTTAACAGAATAGTCACACCCGTGAAATAAGGTTAACCGATATTAGAAACTTAAAACGAATCATAGTTAAATGAAACGATCTATTCGCAAAGTTGCCGTTCTGGGCTCAGGTGTCATGGGCTCTGCCATTGCCTGTCATTTCGCCAACATTGGCTGTGAAGTCATGCTGCTGGACATTACTCCCCAGGAACTCACGGAGGAGGAAAAAGCAAAAGGCTTGACATTGGAAAGTAAGGCCGTACGTAACCGTATCGTACAGAGTTCTTTTGACAGAACTGTAAAATCGAATCCAGCTCCACTCATGAGCAAGAAGTTTGCTTCGCGCATTACGCTTGGCAACTTTGATGATGACATGGCGAAGATCAAAAACTTCGACTGGATCATTGAGGTGGTCGTTGAAAATCTGGACATCAAAAAGAAGGTGTATGAGCAGGTGGAAAAATTCAGAACACCCGGAACGCTGATAACCTCCAACACGTCAGGTATCCCTATCCACCTGATGGCCGAAGGGCGAAGCGAAGATTTCAAAAAGCATTTTGCCGGAACGCACTTCTTTAACCCTCCCCGTTATCTTAAGTTGTTCGAAGTCATTCCAACTGCGGCTACCGATCCGGAAATCACACAGTTCTTGTTGCACTATGGTGATCTTTATTTAGGAAAGACTTCAGTATTGTGTAAAGACACACCTGCCTTCATTGGTAATCGTGTTGGTGTCTGGGGGTTACTCAAGGTCATTGACTCGATGCAGAAATTCGATCTCAACGTAGATGAGATTGACAAGCTTACTGGTCCGGTGATCGGAAGACCAAAATCGGCTACATTCAGAACTTCTGATCTGGTAGGACTGGATACATTGGTGAAAGTAGCCAATAACCTGTACGCCGGTTTGCCCAACGATGAAGGCCGCGAGATGTTCAAGTTACCTGAAGTCGTTGCCAAGCTTGATGCCAATAAATGGCTGGGCGATAAAACCGGACAAGGATTTTATAAGAAAAGCAAGGATGCCAAAGGTCAGACGGAAATACTAACACTTGATCTGAAGACATTAGAATATAAGCCTAAGGCAAAAGCCAGGTTTGCTACGCTGGAAACGACAAAGACAATTGACAACCTGAAAGATCGCTTTAAGGTTTTGCTGGCGGGTAAGGACAAGGCAGGTGATTTCTATCGCGATGCCTTTTATGGCTTGTTCAAGTATTCTTCGAATCGTATTCCGGAAATCAGCGATGAGCTTTTCCGTATTGACGATGCCGTAACTGCTGGCTTCGGCTGGGAGCTCGGTCCATTTGAAACATGGGATGCAATTGGGGTTGAAAAATCATTAACGGCGATGGAAGCTGCCGGTTATAAACCTGCACAGTGGGTATATGATATGGTGGCTGCCGGAAACAAAACATTCTATAAAGTAGAAGCAGGTCAGCGCAAGTATTACGATATTCCATCGAAGTCCTACAAAACGATTCCTGGTAAAGAAGCCTTCATCATTCTTGAAAACCTGAGCGACAAGATTGTGTGGAAGAATGCGGAAAGCAAAGTTACCGACATTGGTGATGGTGTGATCAACTTCTCCTGGCACAGCAAAAGCTATACGCTTGGAAGTTCAGTAATTGAAGGATTGAATAAAGCCATTGATCTGGCAGAAAAAAATCATCGTGGTCTGGTCGTTGGTCATCAAGGACCTGATTTTTCGCTTGGCGCGAATTTAGGGTTGGTGTTTATGTATGCCATCGAACAGGATTACGATGAGCTGGATTTCATGGTCAGGGCTTTTCAAAATTCCACGATGCGAATTCGTTACTCGTCCATACCGGTAGTTGTTGCTCCGCAGGGAAGAACATTAGGTGGTGGTTGTGAAATGACGTTGCACTCTGATCTTGCCCAGGCTGCAGCAGAAACGTATATCGGTTTGGTTGAGGTGGGCGTAGGGCTAATCCCTGGCGGAGGTGGAACGAAAGAATTTACCAAGCGCGTAAGTGACCGCATGCAGGAAGGGGATATCGAACTGAACGCACTGCAAAACGCCTTCATGAACATTGCGACAGCAAAGGTTGGCTTATCCGCAGAAGAAGCGCGTGAAATGGGAATACTTCGTGAACACGATCGCATCTCGATCAACAAAGACCGCCAGATACTGGATGCGAAAGCAGCGGTAATCGAGCTGGCGGATGCAGGCTATACCATGCCGACTCATGCCAAAAACATCAAAGTACAAGGACGTTCAGGTCTTGCTTTATTTGCAGCAGGTGTAAACGGAATGAAAGTAGGCCGCTTCATCAGCGAGCACGATGAGAAAATTGCCATGAAGATTGCCAACGTGATGTGCGGAGGAGACTTGTCTTCACCCACAGAAGTAACCGAACAGTATCTATTGGATCTGGAACGTGAAGCGTTTGTTTCCTTATGTGGTGAAAAGAAGACACTGGAAAGAATTCAATCAATATTAACTGGTGGAAAGCCGTTGAGAAATTAAATGTAGGCAGCTGGCAAAAAGCAGTCGGCAGTCAAAAAACAGTATATGTCAAAGTCGAAAGGATATCGTGATCTTATTGTTTATCAAAAAGCTTTTGCTTTAGCGATGAATATATTCCGTATAACTAAGACATTTCCTTCAGAGGAGAAGTATGCTTTGATTGACCAGATCAGGCGCTCATCACGCGCAATTTGCTCTTGCCTAGCAGAGGCCTACAGGAAAAGTTATCAGGGATATTTTGTGAATAAAATTTCTGATGCTGACGGAGAAAATAGTGAGACAATCGTTTGGCCTGAATTTGCTTTAGCCAGTGATTACATCTCTCAGGAGAAGTTTAATGAACAGGAAGACGCTGAAGAAGTCGGACGTATGCTGAACTCAATGATTGAACACCCGGAAAAATTTTTACCAAAAGAAAAACTAAAAGAACTATAAAAAATTAATTGTTAGCAGACTACCTACTGTCGTCTGCCTACTGCCAACTTTAAAAACAAAATATTATGGACGCATACATCGTAGCCGGTTTAAGAACAGGAGTAGGAAAAGCAAAGAAAGGCGGCTTCCGTTTTACGAGACCAGATGATCTCGCAGCCGAAGTGATCAAAAATCTGGTGAAGTCGGTACCAGGTTTGGAAAACAAAATGGTAGACGATTTAATCGTGGGTAATGCCGTGCCCGAAGCAGAACAAGGCATGCAGATGGGCCGCATCATTGCATTAATGGCATTGGGCATCGATGTGCCGGGTATGATTGTGAATCGCTATTGCGGATCGGGAGTTGAAACGATCGCGATCGCAACACAACGTATCCAGGCAGGTATGGCCGATGTGATTATTGCGGGTGGAACCGAATCCATGTCACTGGTACCCACTATGGGTTGGAAGACCGCATTGAATTATGAAATCGCCAAAAACCATCCGACCTATTATACCAGCATGGGCCTGACTGCGGAAGAAGTTTCGAAGCAGTTCAAGATCACACGCGAAGAACAGGATCAGTTTTCGTACGAAAGTCACATGAAAGCAGCAGCAGCATGGAAGGCGGGTAAGTTCAAAGACGAGATTGTTCCTATTACGGTGAAGGAAACCTACCTCGATGAGAACATGAAAAAGAAGACGCGCGAGTTTGTGGTGGCTACCGATGAAGGGATTCGTACCGATACCACAGTGGAAGGTCTTGCTAAACTGAAACCGGTATTTGCAGCGGGTGGATCAGTAACAGCAGGAAATTCATCACAAACATCGGATGGAGCCGCTTTCGTGGTGGTGATGTCGGAGCGGATGGTGAAACAATTGAATGTGAAACCCATTGCACGGATGGTGAGCTATGCGGTGGCAGGCGTTGATCCGCGGATCATGGGCATTGGCCCTGTAGCGGCTATCCCCAAAGCACTGAAGCTGGCCGATCTGAAATTGAACGATATCGATTTATTTGAACTGAACGAAGCATTTGCTGCCCAATCACTGGCCGTTGTGAAAGAATTGGGAATAGACAAGACCAAACTAAATGTAAACGGAGGAGCGATTGCCGTAGGTCATCCGCTCGGTTCTTCCGGAGCCCGTTTGTCGGTACAACTCTTCAACGAACTGAAACGCCAGAATAAGAAGTACGGAATGGTCACCGCTTGTGTTGGTGGTGGACAGGGAGTGGCGGGGATTTACGAACTGCTTTAAAAAGATTTGAGTAATGAGAATTGAGAAAACAATAAATTAATAGTATGCACAATTTAAAGGAGCTTAAAATATGGCTTAAAGCCATTGATCTTGCAACGGATGTGTATCGATTGACAGCCAGTTTTCCGAAAGAGGAAAGATATGGTTTAACTTCTCAAATCAGAAGATCAGCCGTTTCCATACCTTCTAACATTGCAGAGGGAGCGGGAAGAAATTCAAATAAGGAATTCAATCACTTCTTAAGTATTTCAAATGGTTCATCATATGAACTTCAAACTCAACTCATTATTTCAAAAAATCTTGAATTAGTAGATGCTAACGTTGATTCTGTTCTTGAACAACTGGACCAGATTCAAAAGATGAATTACTCACTTCAGAATAAATTAAGACAACACTAAAATCTCAGATCACAATACTCATATCTTATGACTACGATAACGAAGCAAACAATCAAGGGCGGTGAATTTTTAATTAAAGAAACACGGGCTCAGGACATCTTCATTCCTGAAGAATTCAACGAAGAGCAAAAGATGATCGAGCAGCAGTGCAAAGACTTTCTTGCCAAAGAGGTAAGCCCGCGGCTGGATGAAATCGACTCGATGAAAGATCCTAAGCTCATGCCTTCCATTATGGACAAGGCGGGTGAGCTTGGGTTGTTGGGCACATCTGTTCCTCAGGAACTGGGTGGTTTCGGAATGGACTTTAATACGACCATGCTGGTGGCTGAAGTAATTGGTGGAGGTCACTCCGTTGCCGTGGCAATCTCTGCACATACCGGTATTGGCACGTTGCCAATTCTTTATTATGGTAATGAGGAGCAAAAGAAGAAATACATTCCCAAGCTGGCCACGGGTGAGTGGAAGGCAGCTTATTGCTTAACAGAACCGGATTCCGGCTCGGATGCAAACAGCGGAAAAACAAAAGCAGCACTGACTCCTGATGGAAAGCACTACCTGATCAATGGTCAGAAGATGTGGATTACCAATGGTGGCTTTGCCGATATCTATGTGGTGTTTGCCAAAATTGACAATGATAAAAACCTGACGGGATTCATCGTGGAGAAATCGTTTGGTGGTATCACCATGAATGAAGAAGAAAAGAAGATGGGGATCAAAGGATCATCTACCCGCCAGATTTTCTTTAACGACTGCAAGGTGCCGGTTGAAAATATGCTGAGCGAACGGGAGAATGGTTTCAAAATCGCGGTGAATATTCTGAACATTGGTCGTATTAAATTGGGTATTGCTGCAGTGGGCGGATCAAAAGCTACGCTGAGCAAAGCAGTAAAGTATTCGAATGAACGTAAGCAGTTTGGCGTTTCTATCTCTTCCTTCGGAGCGATCAAACACAAGATTGCTGAATCAGTGACGAAAATATTTGCATCCGAGTCGGCTCATTATCGTGCATCACAAAATATTGATGATGCTTACCATGCATTGGTATCCAGTGGCCTTGATTCCGCGAAAGCAAGGCTGAAAGCGCTGGAAGATTTTGCGATTGAGTGCGCTATTCTGAAAGTACATGGCTCAGAAGTGTTGGACTATGTAACCGATGAAGGTGTACAGATCTATGGTGGTATGGGCTTCTCTGCCGAAGGTCCGATGGATCGTGCCTATCGTGATGCCCGTATCAACCGAATCTTTGAAGGAACCAACGAGATCAACCGTCTCCTCACTATTGATATGCTGATGAAGCGTGCCATGAAAGGAAGCATCGACCTGATGACTCCTGCTATGGCTGTGCAGAAAGAGCTGGTTTCTATTCCTGATTTTGGTGCGGAAGAAGACACTGCTATTTTCGCGAAAGAGAAGAAGGCTATTCTTAACCTGAAAAAAGTGGGATTGATGGCGGCAGGTGCTGCGGTACAAAAGTTCATGATGAAACTCTCGGAAGAACAGGAAGTATTGATGAACCTGGCGGATATATTGATTGAAGCGTATGTGGCCGAATCCGTTATTTTGAGAGTAGAAAAGCTGATTGCATTGAAAGGTGAAAAAGCAGCTGAAATTCAGAAAGAGATGGCATTAATCTATTTGCATGAAGCGATAGAGAAAGGGGCATCGGCAGCGAAGCAGGCCGTATATGCTTTTGCAGAAGGAGATGAATTGAGATTAATGTTGTTGGGTATTAAACGCTTTACTAAGATTGATCCATACAACCTGAAAGAAGCAAGACGTAAAGTAGCTAACTATGTGATTGAAAAAGGAGAGTATCCTTTTTAGGAAGTGAGGTAAAATTAATCGAAGGCCGAATCCTGTTAAACGGGGTTCGGTCTTTTTTATATTTAAATGTGAACTACTTTTTTGCTGATCATCTCTGCTTTTCTTGTTGCCTGTTCAATTGCAATGATCCGTATCTGGGCTTCCTGATGTGGCTTTTTTCGTGAAGAGTTCTCTATAGCAAAAGCGGGAAGAGAAATTGAATGATCAAGTGGTGTTCGCTTACGTTTGCATTGACTCCGAACATTATCCTTACTTGAACGCGCTGAAGAAATACCAGCTTGGAGGCATTCATTATTTCTTGAAGAAGCACAAAGCGATCAGGTAAGAAGGCACTATAGCCTGAATGGAATTCCTCATTATCTGTTTCTGGATAGGAATGGAAACGTTGCCGGAGAAGGATATCAGATCAAGCCCAGCGAAGATGCGACCTATGATAAAATTAAATCCGTTTCAGGGTCAAATATTGAATAACCGTCACCTAACTTCGCGGCCTGTAAAAACAGAATAACCTACATGACAAAGGCGGCAAAGCCTCTCGTTCAGAAAACCGATGTGGTGCTGATGGGAGCTGGCATAATGAGCGCAACGCTCGGTATAATGCTCAAGGAACTCAATCCGGATATTACCATACAAATATTTGAACGACTGGATAAAGCCGGCATGGAAAGTTCCGATGCCTGGAATAATGCGGGCACCGGTCATTCTGCTTTTTGCGAGCTGAACTATACCCCTCAAAAACCGGATGGTTCGGTCGACATTTCCAAAGCATTGAAGATTGCTGAATCTTTTGAGGTGTCGAAGGAATTCTGGGCTTACCTCGTAGAGAAAAGATTTTTGCCAAAACCGTCAGAGTTCATCACCAAAATTCCGCACATGAGTTTTGTGTGGGGCGATGAGAATGTAAACTATCTGAAGAAGCGCTACGATGCCATGCATCAGTCCCCCCTTTTCAGCGATATGCTTTATTCCGAGTCTACCGATCAGATTACAGAATGGGCCCCATTGGTGATGCAGGGCCGTAAGGCGAAGCAACACGTAGCCGCTACACGGATGGATATTGGTACAGATGTGAACTTTGGAACACTGACCCGTACGATGATCGAATGCCTGGAGAAAATGCCTGGAGTAACCGTGCATTACAATACCGAAGCACGAGATCTTGATCCGGATGGCAAAAAAGGATGGGATGTGTTTATCAAAAACCTGGAGACAAAAGAGAAGAGTAAAGTAAATGCCCGTTTTGTATTCATCGGAGCAGGAGGAGCTACACTTCACTTGTTGAAAAAGGCAGAGATAAAAGAACGCAAAGGTTACGGAGGTTTTCCGGTGAGTGGCTTGTGGCTGAAAAGCAAAAACGAAGAGCTGATACAAATGCATCATGCAAAAGTGTATGGTAAGGCTTCGGTAGGTTCACCTCCCATGTCAGTACCCCACATTGATACGCGCATCATAGACGGAAAGAAAGAATTACTCTTTGGTCCTTTTGCAGGATTTTCTACCAAGTTTTTGAAGAATGGCTCGCTGATGGATTTACCAAAGTCGATCAAATACGACAACCTGATGCCCATGATCTTTGCCGGAATAAAAAACGTTCCGCTTACAAAGTACTTAATCTCGCAACTTCGTCTGAAGCCGGAAGATCGGATAGAAGCATTGAAAGAATATGTGCCGGTAGCCAAACTGAAAGACTGGGAACTGAAAGAGGCCGGTCAGCGGGTACAGGTAATTAAGAAAGATAAGAAGGAAGGCGGTGTGCTGGAGTTTGGTACCGAAGTCGTTGTTTCGGAAGATGGAACCGTTGCTGCTTTACTTGGAGCTTCACCAGGTGCATCAACCGCTGTAGCCGTTATGCTGGGCATACTTCCCAAGTGTTTCAAGAAAGAAAGCAAAACGGAAGCATGGCAAAAGAAATTGAAAGAGATGGCTCCCTCTTTTGGTGTTGCCCTTGCAAAAGAAGAAGCTGCCCTCAAAGAAACCCGCCAGCGTACGGCTAAAGTGCTTAGCATGAAGTAAGCATTTTTTTGACTTCTATTCTTGCTTCAAGGTATCTGCCGGATTGGTGGAGGCGGTTTTTAAAGTCTGGGAGGAAAGTGTGGCAAGCCCCATCGCAAGTAAGATAAAAAGGCTGAGGAGCACATCCCACGCATTCACCGAAGTGTAGTAATGCTGTATATTGGGTAAGGTAAATTCCAAACCTGCTATGGTAATGGGTATCGCTATGGCAGAGGCGATTAACATCATTTTTATATATTCCCTGGATAATAATACGGTGATGCTGAAGTTGCTTGCACCCATCACTTTGCGAATGCCCACTTCTTTGGTTCGGTTTTCAGAGGTGTAAACCACCATTCCTAACAGACCCAATAATGAAATGGATAGCGCGAGTAACCCAAGAAAGCCGACTATCTTCAAAAGGGTTTCATAAAAATCATACGCTTCATCGATTTCATCATCAAAGAAACGGGCTTCCATCTTTTCATCCTGCCCCATTCCTTTCCATGCATTTTCAATGGCTGTTACAGATCCATAAGCATCATCAGAAACTATTTTCAAATTCGCGATCTGGTATTCTGCCGGATTGGTGCGAAAGAAGAACGGCTTAATAGGAACCATCAAGGAAGAAAAGTGAAAATCGTTAAGCACACCAATAACTTTTAACTCTTTTCCATCCACCGTATACGTCTGCCCGATCACGTCCTGTGCATGTTTCACCTTAAAGGCTTTAAGGAACTGTTCATTAACAATAATGCTTTGTTCTTCAGCGAAATTTTCATTTTGAAAGTTGCTGCCAGCGATAAGTTTTAAACCAAAGTTGGGTATGAATTGGTCATCAATGAAGAGCTGTGCCACTTCGCTGCTATCAGTGCTATCCGTATGACGTACCCTGGTAGTTGGCGCACCTAATCCTAACCGGCCCGATGAAAGCGACACGGTTTGAACAGAGGCAATTTTAGAAAATTCGGTTTTTGCAATCTGTGCATTGCTATGTTTAAGTGCTACGTTCAGAATGTTCTCTTTATGAAATCCGAAATCATAGTGGAGGCTATACCGGTATTGCCTGCCGAATACAACGAGGCAAAGTATAAACCCGAAGGTAAGCGCAAATTGAAATGCAGTAAGTATTTTTCTCAATCGCATTCCGGAGAAAAAATTGCCTTGTACCTGACTCTTGAGTGCCTGTATAGGATTGAGTCTTGCAAAATAGAAGGCGGGTAATATGCCAGCGATGGTTCCGGTTAGTAAAGCAAACGCGACAAACAAAGCAACATTTTTTACATTCAGACTGAGATCAGTAGAGGCAGCATCTACCAGCATGGATTGAAATTCTGATCGGCCCACTAAGAATAAAAGTAGTGCCCCCACTAATGAAATCAGGGTAATGATTATTGTTTCCATTAAGAATTGAATGAAGATCTGATCTTTCTGTCCACCCATCGTCTTTCGCAAGCCGATTTCTTTTGATCGCTTCAGTGCCCGTGCAATAGAAATATTTGTATAATTGAAACAAGCGGGCAAAAGAATCAATAATGCGATTAGCCCAAACACCCAGAACCCGGAAGCTTCCCATTTAGGACCAATCGCATTACGAAGGTCTTTGGTGACCAGTCCGCTCAGTGGCCGAACGACAAATGTTACCTTGGTTGGAAAAGTCGTGTAGGTTTTCTCTGCTACCCGATTCAGGTAATCCTGCATTTTGTTTTCAGCCTGCGCATCAGGCAAGTAAACATAGATGTACTGATTTCGGTAATTGGTCCATTGATCTTCCGCAGACGAAGTAGAAACGGGTAAGCTGCTGTAGGAGACCAGCGCTTCAAATTTGAGGTGTGAATTTTTAGAATAGTCTTTCAATAATCCGGTCACCTGAAAGCTGCCGGCATCTTCCATCTCCACAATCTTTCCCACCACGTCTGTTCTTCCAAATAATTTAATGGCAGCGGTTTCTGTTAACACAATGCTGTTGGCCTGACTCAGTACCAGCGAAGGATTTCCTTCAAGCAAATGGAAAGTGAACAGCGATAAGAAACCGGGATCTGCATAATACCCACGTAACGGTATATTTTCATTCTTTAAAACAACCTTACCATTGAAGGAAGAATTGATGCGCACTAGTTGTTCCGCTCCGGCAAACTCATTTTTAATTTTATCGGCCAGCACAATAGGCGATGAAGAGAGATCATATTCCTCTACTCCTTCTTTGTAATGCGAACTGATGGTATAGATGTGATTTTTGTTCAAATGAAAGTCATCGTAGGATTTGACATACGCAAGAAGGGAAATCAATAGGAGTGAAACAGACATACCAATAGATAAGCCGATCACATTAATCAATGAAAAATACTTGTGTCGGTAGATATTCCGTACAGCAATTTTGATGTAGTTTCTTAGCATAGCAAAATGAAATGAATGTGATGAATAAACTCCATACCGGGCATCTTTTTTTCTTTTACGGATGGCATAAGAGAAGATAAGTGACGTTACTTGTTTGCAATAAATCAGTTTGGCACGAAGAGGAGATTTTGTTTTTAGATTATGATAGAAAATCTCTTCCGTATCACCTTGCAAGTCTTCAATCTTGGCTAGTCCGCAATACCAGCTGAATATTTTCTCAGCCAAACGTGGAGGATGATGTTGCTTCATTTGGATGGAGATAATTGTATTTTTGAAAGACTCCATAATTCATCGCGCTGGTTTTTGGTAGTGGTTAGCGCATTTTTTCCGGCAGGAGTTATCTCGTAAAAGCGTTTTCTTCTTCCTCCCCGCTCCTGTGTGGCACCGCCCATCCATGATTTTAATAACCCTTTTTCTTCCAGCCGTGTAATAGTGGAATGCAATGCACCAATACTGATTTCACGATCGCAGCGCTGTTCGATGGATTCTTTTATAGCAACGCCATAAGCTTCATCACCCAGCGTGGCAATGGTCAGCAAAACCAATTCTTCAAATTCTCCGAGATATACTTTCATGTTTGCCAATAGTAAGAGTGTAATGGGGATGGGGTTCTATGGGTACAATAAAATCAATACAATGCATTATACTGACTTTACAGATTATTTGTTTCTGTTTTTAAGAACAAATATTAAGAAAATGGGAGTGTGTTCATTTATGTTCACTTGTACTGTTCGTTTTTTATACAATTTACAGGGAAGAAGCGATCACAATCATTGAATTTGATTCAAAATCCTGTTTTCTAAAAAGGTGAATGGTTTTTGTACTTCATGGATCAAACCTCAGGTATTATGGCAACGCGCAATTCATCTTCGTCCAACACTTTGCTGATCGTACTTATTTTAGTTTTCACTTTCCCTTTTTGGATAGTCGCCGCTGGCATTTGTATCGGAATACTGGGCGGAGTTTTTGGAGCGGTGATTGGTGTGATCGGAGCGATGTTTGGGGTACTCATCTCAATCATTGCATTACCATTCAAACTTATTTTTGGATGGGGCCATTGGGGATGGCATGATCATTGGCCACATTTCCATGGCAACGGATTTATTACGCTTGCCATTATTATTGTGGTATTGCTTGCGCTGAAGTCACGTGGCAGAAGATAACGGACAATAAATTTATTCAGCAACGACAACGGCAAGCTTCTTTCCATCTTTGCTTACAGCCAGTCGGGATACTTTCGAAGTAAAAGGAGTTTGAAGCGTTACTATCTTCCACTCTTTATCATGATTGGGATCGATGAAATAGATTTTAGTGTCGGAGCTCATGATGATTTTTCCATCCGGTGTCCAGCAAAGATCTTCGCTCCCCGGAAGAGTATTGAATATATCCGCAGTTGCTTTTGCCTGTGGTTCAAATTTTTTGATCACCCATGCTGCTTCAGTCTTCTTTGATACATAACTGATGGCATCATCACCCGGAATTTTGTGCAGCGATCGCCCGATTTTTTCTTCAATCACTTCGTGTTCTTTGGTTCTGATATTATAAAGCTGCAAGGTATTGGTCTCACCAAGCACGAAAATCATCAGCTGCTCCGGATCTATCCATGTATGGTAGCCCACAATTAAATCATTGATCAACACTACGGCCTCACCACCCTTTATCGGGTACTTGCCGAGATCCTGTGCGTTGTTGTCGCGCTGAATGATGCACGATAGAAATTGTTTATCTGGAGTGATGGTGGGGGAATATTCTCTTTCGGAAGTAGTGGTGATGCTGGTTGTAACTCCCGTCTTGTAATTATAACTTTTGATGTCAGCTCTTCCGTCATCATTAAACGAGGAATAAAAAACAGAGGGCTCATCCGGATGAAAGGCCGGTTGATTGTCATATCCTTTATGATTAGTAATGTTCTTGCCGTTCGAAATGGATAGCTCCCCTTTCTTATTCTTCAGATCGAAAAGATAAATCTCGGAGCCAGCCTGAGCGAAAGTAAGAACAGGTAACAAAAGCAGGAATGCAATACTGATTCTATTCATGGCTCAATTTAAAAAATCTTGGCTAACTGAATTATTAGAAAATGGAAACGCCCTGAAAACATCCCAGCTTACGCCATTGTGTTTCAATAGAACAAACTGATCGGCAATGAATGAACCGCTCATCGGTTTATCTTTTACTTCTCCCCAGGCCTGGGCAAAAACCTGTTTTTTCAAATCACGAAAGGCAAGCGTCATGTGTGGATGAAAGGCAAGATCGCGATAGTCGGCATTGAAGAGTTGAAATGTTCTTTTGCAGAAGCGTTCCATTTCTTTTTGCAGAAAAGCCAGTTCTTCCGTCTTCACCACGTCAATAAAAATGACGCGCGGCTCAAAGCAACTGAAGTTATTGAGTTGAATAGTGAGTGAGGAACGACCATTGGAAAACGCACCCAGTTTTTCAATCAACACTTTTTCCTTTTCCTCTTTCCACAGAAAGGGCATGTGCAGTGTAATGTGTGGGGGCGAGTTGAGTGATGCCTTGCTTTGATAGTTGTCGTTGAAAAAATGCTTCCACGCAAGGGCCTCCTCATAGATGGGTGATGGAGGAATGATGGCGATGAAGTATTTACTTTCTTTTTTCAAAATGATATTCGCACAAAAGCCGACACGAATCCGGTGAACATCCCGCGCCGCCAGTGGGGCTACTTAAACTAATAATCAGAGAATAACTTGAATGCTCTGGCGAGGTCAACATTACCACCAGAAAGG
>JAHEZH010000010.1 GCA_023251155.1 Flammeovirgaceae bacterium
TTTCTTCCGCACGGATCCCTCCAAGAAGCTCAACCTGACGTCGGATTTCAGTACGGGTACCTATTTTAATGGTAAACTGATGGCCGGAGATTTTACCTTACAGTTTGCACCGATTCCGCATCTTTCGATCAAAGGAAGATTCAATCGCTATCATTTTAAAAATGTAGGTAAAGAATCGATCACCAAAGATGTAGATCTCTATAGCATCGAAGGTCGCTTTGCATTGAATCCACGCGTACAGCTTATTAGTTTTTACCAGAAAAATTCAGAGAATAGTTCGGATAACTATAACATTCGGCTGTCATGGGAATACCGGCCGTTGTCATTCGTCTACATCGTGTATAACCACCGAAGTTCTTTCGATACGCAGCTGGAACGACACACCATCGAAGATCATGTGATCGCGAAAGTGAGTTATCTGCACCAGTTTTAACCCGAAATCCTGATTTGACGAAAGCATCTGCGGCTTTCAAAAGCAATCCCTCGATTTGAGGAATGATCTTTTGATGATCATGAACAATGGAGCTGAGAGGATAGAATGATCGATTTCCAAAGTCGATATTCGTTTTTGGTGATTAAGCCGGTTTTGTATCACGAAAAGACGTGGACATACACCACTTCATTTAATACGATTAATCTTGTTGCCCAATGCGATCAGCAATTCAATCTTCTGCAGCATCCGGGTTTCGTCTTTCAATCGCACTTCACCCTTTAGTTCTCCGCTTTCATTGAATTGCTGATCCAGGATCGTAATATCAAACTCTTTGATCAACCGCATTACCTCCGGGGTGGCGGTATAATTGTAGTGCAGCTCAATCTTCACCATCACTTCTTTCTCAATGATCACTGCTTTGTTCAAGGCATCTTCGGCAGCGATTTTATATGCGCTGATCAATCCGCCCACCCCCAGCTTTGTTCCGCCAAAGTAGCGCACCACTACGATCAATACATTGGTCAGGTTCTTCGATCGGATCTGACCAAGGATCGGATCACCGGCCGAGTGGTTCGGTTCACCATCATCAAAAGCCCGGTATTTTGCTTTGTCTGCGCCCAGCACAAAAGCAAAACAATGATGACGGGCATCGTAATACTCTTTCTTCAATGCTTCAATTTTGATTTTCACTTCTTCTTCAGAAATGACCGGGTAGGCAAATGCCATAAATTTGCTTCCTTTCTCTTTGTAATCACCTTCTGTGGCCGACTGGATGGTATGAAAAGAGAATACAGACATAGGGTAACCTAACGTGTGACTTTTGCGTCAAAGAAAATAAGACTTCAGTCAGTATGCAACCTTCTTCGTGCCCTTGCGTCTATTAGGCTGAATGGATTTTAACTTCTCCCATCGTAAATAAGTACATTATGAAAAAATCAATTTCCCTGCTTCTCATTGTCTTGCTGGCCAGCTCACTGTCATGGGCGCAAAACAAGAAAACGGTAAACCTCGATACATTTACTAAAATCTCTTTCCGCGTGCCGGGCAAATTGTACCTGCGTCAGGGCAGTCCGCAAAAAGTAGAGATCGAAGGTGATAATGATTTATTGAAAGAACTCGACCCACGCGTGGAGAGTGGCAAGCTGATCATTGGCAAAGAAGGCAAATGGAATTGGGGGATGAACTGGGGCAAGGATGAAAAAGTCAACGTATATGTTACTGTAAAAGATATTGATGCGATCAGTGTATCCGGCTCGGGCGATTTAATCGGTCAGACTAAAATTACTTCCGGTAATCTGAATTTGAATGTAAGTGGATCGGGATCATTGACGATTGAGGCAACAGCAAGCGGTGAATTGGAAGCGGACGTATCGGGCTCCGGCCATATCGATTTCAAAGGATCATGTGAACGTTTTGACAGCGATGTAAGTGGCTCCGGCCGTATTACCATGGATGCCGTTATCCAAAACGAAGCAAGTGTAGGTATTTCTGGCTCGGGGAAAATTGAAGCAAGCGGCTCGGCCAAAGAAATGAAAGCATCGATTACCGGCTCAGGTAAAGTATATGCTTCTAACTTTGTGGTGGATAAATGTGAAGTGCGCATCTCCGGTTCGGGTGATGTGGAAATCAATGTGAAGAGCGACCTTGATGCGAATATTACAGGCAGTGGCAGTGTGAGCTACAAAGGTAACCCCAGTCATATCAACAGCCATTCGTCAGGCAGCGGTCATGTGCGGAAGATGTAATGGTATTGGATTTTGTAACTTCATTCGAGAGCGGGAGATGAGTCTTCCGCTTTTTTATTTTCACTCATTTATAAAGTGATCCTTTAAAATCCGAATGGACCTGCTCCGTACATCGTGCAGGTCGTACTGCGCGTTAGGCAGATATCCGTTTCACTTTTGCAGTTCCGGCCATAGCCGGTAAATGGAAAAAGTAGGCGATCGATTATGTACGTATGCGATCCGTCTGTCAACGGTAAAATAGTCAATCGCACAAATCCATTTTTATTTTCCCTCCGTCCACCTTACTTTCAATCTTTTCACACAGGGTATA
Source organism: Flammeovirgaceae bacterium (assembly GCA_023251155.1). Taxonomy (GTDB): domain Bacteria; phylum Bacteroidota; class Bacteroidia; order Cytophagales; family Cyclobacteriaceae; genus ELB16-189. The sequence continues at coordinate 2,489 of JAHEZH010000010.1, forward strand.
TGATTAAGGTGACGGGTTTGAGCTATTCCTACCAAACGGGGCATTCGATTGCGTTTCGCGATTTCGAGGTGAATAAAGGTGAGCATTGGCTATTGCTGGGTGAATCCGGAAGCGGCAAAACCACATTACTTCATTTACTGGGCGGATTACTTAAATCACAACAGGGAAAAATTGAAGTAAATCAGACTGACATTACCCGATTGAGTGAAAGCTCACTTGATCACTTTCGTGGGAAACATTACGGCTTCATCTTCCAGAAAAACCATTTGATCGCCGCTCTTACGGTAAAGAAGAATTTGCTCATGGCTCCCTTTCTGGCTGGGTTACAACAAAATGAAGATCGGGTGCACAGCGTACTATCGCAACTGGGGTTGGAGAATAAATTAAATGCAAAAATCAGTGAACTAAGTTACGGACAGGCACAGCGTGTGGCCATAGCACGCGCTGTATTGAATCAGCCAGCATTGATTTTGGCGGATGAACCTACCTCTGCACTGGATGATAAAAGTTGTGATCGTGTTACAGCGTTGCTGCTCGAAGTAGCATCACAAAACAATGCCACGCTGGTGATCGCCACACACGATCAACGCCTGAAATCAAAAATCAAAAACCAGATAGCGCTTTAATACGATGAATCTTTTTTCACTGGTTTGGAATTACCTCAAGGCAAAGCCGCTCAATACCGTATTGAATATTTTTCTGCTGGCATTGGGTATTGCCGTCATCAATATACTTCTCCTGTTCAATAAGCAACTGGAGCAAAAGATCACCGAAAACGCTAAGGGAATTGATTTAGTGGTAGGGGCGAAAGGAAGCCCATTGCAATTGATCTTATGCAACATTTTTCATATTGATTTCCCTACCGGAAATATCAGGTTGTACGAGGCAGAGCGTCTGGCCAGGCATCGCCTTGTAAAGAAAGCAATACCGTTAGCATTGGGAGACAGTTATCAGAATTTTCGCATCATCGGTACCAACCAGGATTACACCCGGCTATATGAAGCGGAGCTTGCTCAGGGCGACTGGTGGAAGAACGATCTGGATGTAGTAATAGGCGCTACCGTAGCCGAGGCCACCGGCATAAAAACAGGCGATACGTTTTCCAGTGCCCATGGCTTGAGTAATGAGGGCCATGCTCATGACAATGCGTTGTACGTAGTAAAAGGCATTCTGAAAAAGAAAGGCAATGTGGTCGATAATTTGCTTTTTACTAACATCGGCAGTGTATGGAAAGTACATGAAGCGCATGAAGAAGGCGAGGGACATCCCCACACGGATAGCATTACAGATCCCTCGCCATTGGTACCTTCGGTAGCACGTGGTGATAGCACCAGAGAAATTACTTCACTGCTCATTCAATACCGTAACCCTATTGCGGCGATTCAGTTGCCGCGACTGATTAATTCGCAGACCAACATGCAGGCGGCATCACCCGCATTTGAAACAGCACGATTGTTTTCAATCCTCGGTGTAGGTGTCGATGTATTGATGGGTTTTGCTTATGTGCTCATCTTTATTTCTGCATTGAGTATATTCATTGCCTTGTACAATTCATTGAAAGAACGTCAATACGATCTGGCCATCATGCGCTCGATGGGTGCCAGTCGTGGAAAACTGTTTGTTGCCGTGGTGATGGAAGGAGCTGCACTGACGGTGATCGGAAGTGTGTTCGGTATTTTGCTGGGGCACGCAGTGTTGTATGCGTTCACGCAGCTGGTGGCAGAAAGTCAGAAAGCAGGAGTTACTGCTCTTGTATTTTATTCCGAAGAAGCAGTAATCGTTGGCGGAAGCATTGTGCTGGGACTATTTTGTTCATGGATTCCTGCAGCACAGGCATACCGCACCGATATTCATAAGGTACTGGCGGCCTAATCGCAAATACGTTGTTTGGGAAAAGAGATTTTAGTAAGCTTGTGAATAGTGAAATTCAAATTCTGCCATGAAGAACTCGTTTTACCGGTTATCATTTCTCGTATTCATTAGCGCGAGCTCCTTCGCTCAAACCCCCGATACATGGGCATCTTTTGCCAAGACAAAGTTTGAAGCGAAGTACAATGATAAAGCAGGAGAATACTTTTTATATCCCGGCTTCACAGAGGAGTTGAAAAGTCAGGTAGGTAAAGAAGTGAGCCTGGAAGGCTATTATTTACCTATTGAAGTAGAAGGTAACGCGTACATTATTTTATCCAAGTTTCCTTACAGTCAGTGCTTCTTTTGTGGCGGTGCCGGTCCAGAGTCCATTGCAGAAGTCACCTTTAAAGTAAAGCCCGGTAAATTTGAACCCGATCAATACCTGCGGGTGAAGGGCAAACTCAAACTTAATATCGATGATATCGATCACGGTAACTTTCTTCTCGAAGAAGCGGTGTTAGTAGCGAAGTAATTTACTCCAGTGTATAGCGTACTCCTAAGAATCCTTTGATCCCCTGAATCGGTGCATAGTTGTAAGAGGTGTCAAACGTGTAGCCGTAAGGATTGTTTTCGTGTATGGTTTTATCGAACGGATCGAAGGGACGAAGCAGTGCATACTTCGGAATGAAATTCAACACATTCTTAGCGCCACCATAGATTTCCCATGGCCCTAATGTCTTGGTGATTTGCACATTCATTAAAGCAAACCAGGGTGACTGCTCCGGGCGATAGTCATTAGGGACTACCGGCAAATGCATCGGGCCATTTACTTTTCCGGTAATATCAAAACTCAATTGGGCAGGATCAATACTATAACTCATCGTCAGTGTTCCGGAAAATTGAGGTGCATAGAACTGTGGTATTGTATTGGTCTCCCCGTTGATCGTTTCTTTACGATACACGTCCATTAAGGTTATTCCGGAAATTACTTTCAGTGAATTGGCAAATGAAAAATCAGCGTTCAGCGTAACCCCCCGCGAGATGGCGTGTCCCTGAAGGTTATCGTAGATGATCAGGTTAGGATCGGTGGCATAGTCACCAATAATTTTATTGGTGAAATACGTATAAAACAAGCTGCCATCGAGGTTGATAAAACCAGAGGAGTGTGTGATTACTTTCGAATAGCTGGCATTCACATTCCACGATTGCTCCGGCTGAAGTGAATTTTTCACAATAACCCGCCGTGCACCCGTTAACGCAGCATGTTCTTCGGTAAATAAGTTTACTACGCGATAACCACTTCCGCTGGTGAGGCGTAGTGTTTCCGTTTTCGAAGGGGAGTATTTTAAACTCAATCGTGGAGTAAAAATGCTTCCATGAATGTTATGATGGTCATAACGTGCTCCAGCTAACAAAGTAACTTTTGAAAATTCGATTTCGTCCTGAACAAAAATTCCCGGAAGGAAAGTCTTGCTTGCGCGATTGACACCGTCTGCGGTAGCTGTGCCCGGTGTATTGTCATCATAGTTGATGAAACGAACCGGAAGTCCGGCCAGTAGTTCATGTTGACCAATACGTTTATTCCATCGCAGCTGTGCGAAAGCCGTTTGTTGTTCTGCATCATACTTTACAATGCCGTAATAGGAATCCTGCTTATGGTAATTGTACGATGCATCTACGTTGAAATTTTCACTTCCGGGAAGTTGATAGTTAGAAATGAATTCGGCTCGGTTGGTATAGATCGATTCTCCGTAATACGTATCACTGCCACGGTATTCTTTTGTCCATTGCAATTCACCGCCCCAGCGGTTCTCGCTCACATACCGTGCAGCCAAAGACAGGTTTTTGCCCGAGGCGCGATTGATGGTCCACTTATTAAAAACAGAAATGCGATTTTGTAAAGGAACATCAGTAAAGTTATCATGATTGATGTCGTGCTTTTGCTGAAAGAGGAAATAGTTAATCCCCAACAAACTGTTTGCTTTATCGGTTTTTATTGCCGTGGAGATATCCATGTTGTATTCGCCCAGCGTGGTGCCAAATACATCGGCTTTCCATCGCGGGGATGAAGCCGCCTCTTTGGTGATGATGTTGATTACCCCGCCCACGGCTTCTGATCCATACAAGGTAGATGCTGGTCCTTTCACCACTTCCATCCGTTTCACCATGCTGTTGGGTATACCCGATAAGCCATACACGGTTGACAAGCTGCTCACGATGGGCATGCCATCAATCAAAATCATGGTATAAGGTCCTTCCAATCCATTGATATGAATATCGCCGGTGTTGCACACATTACAGTTCAATTGTGGTTGTACCCCATTGATGGTGGATAAGGCCTCGAATACATTGGGAGTCGGATTCTTTTTGAAGAAAGCGGGCGAATAAACTTCAACAGAAATCGGCGAACTTAATTTGCTCACCTCACGCATGGTACCGGTAATCACCACTTCATCCAGCTGCGAAACATCCTCCTTTAACTCAATAGTCATGTTCATGATTTGATGATCACGTACCGTTACCGATTTTTTGAAAGGCAAGTAGCCAACGGACGTAGCCATCACCGAATAGGTGCCAGCGGGAATTCCGATCAGCTGGAAGTGCCCTGTTGAATCGGATGTTGCACCTGCAGAGGAAGAAGACAATGCAATGCTGGCGTACGCCAATGGCTTGCCTTGCGATTGGATACTACCTTTTATAACGGCTTGTGAATGGCCATAATGGATGCCTGCAAGTAAAGCCAGGGAGAATGCAATCAGTTGTTTTTTCATATTTAGATTTACAAAATTAAAAATTTAGATTAACCTAAAAAATAGTTTCGATTATTAGGTTGAAAATAATTAATATTTGCAACATTGTTGCAAATATTAATTATAAAATTCACTTTTGACGAAGATTCAATGTGAATTGAAAAAAGTAGAATGGGCTGAGCTGCCGATTAGGTTAGTTTTCTTCTTCCGAATGGTGGGTGCGGCAGCTTAAGCTCATTCTTACTATTGCTTCAGTGGCGCTTTAAAATTTTTTTGACCGGCTTAAAAAACAGCTGATTCCGGGTAAGAATAAACCGGGTGGATGATAGGAATGCTGTTGCTCATCGTTATGCCTTGCACGTGCCGTAAGGGGGCATTTGACTAGTGTGCTTTTGATTTTATAAGCATGATTGATTACAACCACTTGACCGTTTTGAGTGTCTATGTGTAACTAATAAAGTCCGAATCCAGGCATTCTTAATCAGGATGAAGCCAGCTATCAGATTCACGATTGTTTTACTAAGCATTGTATCGGTGCAATGTGAAAAGGATTGCATTAAAAGCGAAAAATGCAACTTAGAGCCGGATGGAGGAATGTGTATGGCTGCATTTCGAAGGTATTATTACGACAAGAATGAAAAGAAATGCAAAGAATTTATCTGGGGTGGATGCGGAGGGGCAGTTCCCTTTGAAACCCTGGAGGAATGTAAAGGTGGCTGTCAGTGTGATTGAATATCGGGTATATACGCCTGGTTGATCTCATGCTGAGGTGGATAGGGTTATAGTCTTACCATGGCTGTTTTTCTTGCAATGACATGGTCCTTCGTTCTGTGAGGGCACCAAACCGCGGAGCTGGTAAATACATTATCTTTTCTCTATATCATCCGTACTACCTGCGGCTTATACATCTATATTTGCAACATCAACCGTTCTTTGTTTGTATAAACCATCATAGCCGTTGCAGGTTTCCCTTAGCGGGGAATTAATAAGGAACCGTGTGTGAATCACGGGCTGTCGCGCAACTGTAATCCTGTTCTGCTTTGGATAACCCTTGAAGCAGAAACAAGCTTTGTTCTTAATACCATTGTCTGCCAGCTGGCGGATGAGAAGGTGAACAAGGTCAGGGAAGCCAGGAGACTTGCCTATAACGCCATGACATTTTGCTTCCGCGATATGAAGCAGAGGTCAGGCATGACTTAATTTTAAGGACCAGCGTTCTGCCATGTCCTGTATGGTCATTCCTTTCTTTCAACAACGTATTGCGTAAGTAAATAGGTGATCCAACAAAAGGTTGCGCAGTCAATCTATGTTTCACTTAAACAAAAGCAACAATGCTTACGCAAAATCTTGGCTATCCGCGCATCGGTAGCCATCGCGAACTGAAGAAGGCCAGTGAAAGTTACTGGTCGGGCAAGTCTACCTTCAAGAATCTCTTGCAGGTAGGGAAGAACATCCGTCATGAAAACTGGCAGCTGCAAAAGCAAGCCGGTATTGACCTGATTCCTTCCAATGATTTTTCATTTTATGACCAGGTGCTGGATATGTCACTCACGGTGGGTGCGATTCCTGAACGCTATCATGAAGTGATATTGAACAACGCCAACTCTGAACTGGACTTGTATTTCGCTATGGCGAGAGGGTATCAGAAGGAAGGTTTGGATATTACCGCTATGGAAATGACCAAGTGGTTCGATACCAACTACCACTACATTGTGCCTGAGTTTTATAACGACCAGCCCTTCAAACTCTTCTCTACCAAAATCATAGATGAGTTTTATGAAGCCAGGCAGGCAGGTATTCTTACCAAGCCAGTGCTACTTGGCCCAGTTTCCTATTTGTTATTAGGTAAAGAAAAAGAAGCGGGCTTCCACCGTATTGATTTGCTGAAGAATTTACTTCCGGTGTATATCGATCTGTTGAAACGATTGGAAAAACTGGATGTACAATGGGTGCAGTTTGATGAACCATTCCTGGCATTGGACCTGAATGACAAAGAAAAGAAAGCCATTGCTTACGCGTACGCGGAAATCAGAAAGGCGTTTCCTGCACTGAAGACTATCGTAGCCACGTACTTTGAGGGCTTGCGCGATAATCTCTCCGTAGCGGCATCATTACCCGTTTGTGCTTTGCATGTTGACTTAGTGCGTGCGCCTCAGCAAATAGACGAATTGCTTAAAGCCATTCCTGAAAAGATGACACTTTCGCTTGGTGTGGTGGATGGACGTAACATCTGGAAGAATGATTTCAGTAAATCACTTGCTTTAATCAATAAAGCAGTAGCAGCTCTTGGTGAGAAGCGAGTGATCATTGCACCCTCCTGCTCGTTGATACACACTCCATGCGATCTTGATTTGGAGACCAATGACGATACGTTGCTTCCTGAAATCAAAAACTGGATGGCTTATGCCAAACAGAAGCTGAATGAACTAGCTGTATTGAATAAACTGGCTTCGCAGGAAACGAAAGAGCAGTTCACCTCTTCATGGATTGAAAACCAGAAGGCCATTGAAAGTAGGAGAACATCTGCTCGTATTCATAAGCCGGAAGTAAAGCAGCGCGTAGCTGCATTGACCGCTGCTGATGCCAACCGTCATAGTCCTTTTGCTATTCGCCAGAAGAAGCAGCAGGATACACTGAAGCTCCCTTTCTTTCCGACAACTTCGATTGGTTCGTTCCCGCAAACTGATGAAGTGCGCAGCTGGAGAGCACGTTTCAAGAAGAACGAGTTAACACAAGCCGGTTATAATGATTTGATCAAGGCAGAAACGGAAAAGGCCGTGCGCTGGCAGGAAGAAATCGGTATTGATGTATTGGTACACGGTGAATTTGAGCGTAACGACATGGTGGAATACTTTGGTGAGCAACTGCAAGGCTACGTGTTCTCGAAGAACGGGTGGGTGCAGAGCTATGGCTCGCGTTGTGTGAAACCTCCCATTATTTATGGAGATGTATCGCGCCCTGAACCGATGACGGTATTCTGGACTACCTTTGCTCAGTCATTGACGAAAAAGCCGATGAAAGGAATGCTTACCGGCCCGGTGACCATTCTGCAGTGGTCTTTTGTACGTGATGATCAGCCCAGAAAAGATACCTGTACACAAATCGCGTTAGCCATTCGTGATGAAGTGGTGGATCTGGAGAAGGCCGGAATACAAATTATTCAGATTGATGAACCCGCTATACGTGAGGGACTACCCTTGCGCAGAGCGGATTGGGAGATGTATCTCGATTGGGCGGTAAGAGCATTCCGTATATCGGCCAGTGGTGTGAAGGATGAAACACAGATACATACGCATATGTGCTATTCTGAGTTTAATGACATCATCAAGAACATTGCGGATATGGATGCCGATGTGATCACCATTGAGACCTCACGCTCGCAGATGGAATTGCTGGATGCATTTGTTGATTTCAAGTATCCGAACGAGATCGGACCGGGGGTGTACGATATTCATAGTCCCCGTGTGCCAACGACAGAAGAGATGGTTGCTTTACTTCACAAAGCACTTCACGTACTGCCGAAGAGAAACATATGGGTTAACCCTGACTGTGGATTGAAAACACGAAAGTGGCCGGAAACGGATACAGCTGTCCGTAACATGGTGAATGCCGCACAGCAGATGAGAGAAATAGCTGAAACAGTGAGTGTTTAATTTTTTGATAACAGCGCAGCCGGAGTTTTCGGCTGCGCTTATATTTGCGATCGTATGAATGATCATCCGCAGTACAAACACGAACCTAAAGCCTGCCCGCGATGTCAGGCGGTGTTTGAATGCAAGGTGGGAAACGTGGGAAACTGCCAGTGCCAGGCAGTGCAGCTGAGTGATGATCTTCAGAAACGAATCCAGAATGAGTTTGAAGATTGTCTTTGTGCGGATTGCCTGAAGGAATTAAGAAGAGTGCATTACCTGAAATCGCTGCAGGAAAAAATAAAACGATTATTTGTTAACCGATAAAATGAAAGACAGTACCAAGAAAAAGCGCATGCATCCGTTGCTGAGCTGGGACATTATTGCTGACCGTATGACGGGCCAGGTACCCGATAAAGATCTGAAGGCATTGCAGGAGTTAAAGAAGAAGTACAAATGGAACGTAAACATCACTACTTTGCTGAAGAGTGCTTTTGATGCAATTGTGATTACCGATGTACAAGAAAATATCTGCTGGACTAGTAAAGGGTTTGAGCAGATGACCGGTTATAAAGTTTCGTTCGCCAGAAACAAGAAGCCCACCTTTCTGCAGGGAGCAAAGACCAACCAGGCAAGTAAAGTAAAAATCAGGGAAGCCATTAACCGAAGGCAACCGGTAAGCGAAACGGTTATTAACTATCGGAAAGATGGCAGTGAATACACGTGCCGCGTAGCGATCAGCCCTTTGTATAACTCAGAAAATACACTCACTCACTTTATAGCGCTGGAAAGCGAGGTGAACTAACCCATTTGTATGACCACCATTGACGAACGCATTGAGCGCTCCACTACTAAAATATTCAAAGCGGTATTCCCCAATACCACGAATCATTACGATACGCTTTTCGGAGGAACCGCCATGCACCTGATGGACGAAGTAGCTTTTATAACGGCTACCCGTTTCAGCCGGCTGCGCATGGTGACCGTATCATCCGATAAAATTGATTTCAAGAAACCCATCCCCAGTGGTACCATCATCGAATTGATTGGCCGGGTAACTAAAGTAGGTAACACCAGCCTGCAGGTGCGGGTAGATATTTATACCGAACAGATGTACAGCGATGAACGCGAACTGGCCGTATCAGGCGGGTTTACCTTTGTAGCCATTGATGAACATAAGAATCCGGTGAGGATATTGAGGTGAGGGTAATTTGAAAATTAATCCATCGATCATATTGAATTGTATCCGTCACCGTGGTTTGTGTCCTCACAAACCACTACATCATTCGGTTCGTGAGGACACACGTTGAGATAAATTGATCACCAGACAAAAGTACCCACCGCCCCACCGGCAAGCGAAACACTGGCTGCTTTGTCTTTATGCTGAATAGCCAATGACTTTGCTTCTTTGCCTTCATTCAAAACGATCACTACTTTTTTTCCTTCAGGAGTAAGAAAAGCCACATTAGGTAGTCCATCGATCATATTGGATTGTATCCGTACTGAGCCAGGCCGTACAAACTTGGACGCATGCGCAATGATGTAGTATGATACCTTGCGCGTTACGTTATTACTTTCCCCAATCGTCAAAGCTCCCTGGCACATATCGCAACCGCCATCACTGGTGTGGGGATCAAAGTTTTCATCCGAAGCCAGATTCCATTCCAACACAGTACGACTCCAGTTGCGTGTGGCACCGATGATCAGCGTTTTGATGTGCCAGTTCAGGTCTCCGGCAAACTCTCCATTACCCGAAGTCCATTGCTCGGTGAAGTATATATTTTTATCCGGATGTGCGTCATGTACTTTCGATAGTGCATCGATCTCCCCCACATACATGTGAAAGGCCGAGCCATCAATGTACGGTTTTGCTTCTGTATCATTCAATATGCTGATCGGGTATTCCGGATGATCGCAGTTGTGGTCAAACACGATGATTTTTGTTTTGATCGCTGCACGTTGAAATGCCGGCCCGAGGTGTTTTTTGATAAACAACGCCTGCTCTTGAGCATTCATTAGTAAACTGGGCGTGTTCTTGGGGTTCTCCGGTTCGTTTTGAATCGTCACCGCATCAATGGTAATTCCTTCTTTCGCCATGGCCTGTAGGTATTTCACAAAATAGTTCGCGTAGGCATCATAGTATGCTGTCTTCAGCCTCCCGTCTTTAGGCAAGCCGTTGGTTTTCATCCACACGGGCGGTGTCCAGGGACTGCCCATGATTTTAATATCCGGGTTGATCGCCAGAATTTCTTTCAGCACCGGAATAAGATTCACCGTATCCGAGGAAAGATTGAAGTGTTTCAGTTCCGGGTCTGTTTTTCCTTTTGGAAGATCATCGTAAGTAAATACATGATCATCCAGATCCGATCCGCCAATACTTACCCGCAGGTAGCTGATGCCAATGTTGTTTCCATCCGTCAGGAACAGTTCTCTGAGCAGTGAATCGCGCTGAGCAGCATTGAGCTTTTGATTGATTGCCCACGCACTTCCCCCTGTCAATGCATAGCCAAACCCATCGATGCCTTGGTAGCGTTGGGTAGTATCAACAGTTAGCAGCACCGCTGCATCGGGTTTGCTATCGCCAAATGATAAGGAGGGCTGTTTGGCAAACAATGAAGTTTGATCACCTGTGGTCAGCCAGAATGCTACTTCTTTTTTATTGGATAATTCCTTTGACGAACAAGCCAAAGCAAGCACACCACTGATAAGAATGATAACTTGTGAGAGAGGAAAGGGCAGCTTCATAATGTAATGGTTACACGGATTATAAAATTAAAGTTGGTAATAATTTGTGGAATGTCCAGATCTGTCGGTTGTCCATTTCTGAGTTGTTCTTTTCTTCTCTGCCACTATTCCGGATGGGAGACGGTCAGACTTCCGTTATACCCTCTTTTTGAGATAGCGAATTTTCATGGTGATCCTGCCCGCACAGTGTGGCCGTTCATTCACCAGTGTATAGTAGTATCGTGTACGATGAAGGAGCGTATTTGAAAAGCAGGAACCCCTTGTCACCGATAGCTGCATTTTGTCCCTTGTTTGTTGCCAACTGCCAACTTATTGCGTTACTTTTCCAAAAATCGAAACTCATGAAGCCATTACTCTTTGCACTATTGAGCCTTGTTGCTATCGGTGCCTATGCGCAAGTACCTGACTCTGTTTACATCAAGCAGAATTATGAAAAAATGGAAGTGCAGATACCAATGCGCGATGGTGTTAAACTCTTCACTTCCATCTATCTTCCCAAAGATAAGAGTAAGACCTATCCTTTCCTCCTGCAGCGCACCTGCTACAGTGTGGCACCTTATGGAAAAGACAAATACAAGCGGAGCCTTGGGCCATCAAAATACCTCATGAAAGATGGATACATCTTCGTTTATCAGGATGTGCGTGGCCGCTGGATGAGTGAAGGCGTGTTCACCAATATGACTCCAAATATCCCTGGAAATAATCCGAAGAATAAAACAGCCACGGATGAAGCTTCCGACACCTGGGATACTATCGACTGGCTGATTAAAAACATTAAAGGCAATAATGGCAAGGCAGGACAATACGGAATTTCTTATCCCGGTTTCTATACCGCCGCTGGTATTCCGGATGCCCACCCGGCATTGAAAGCGTCATCGCCACAAGCACCGATCTCAGATTTTTTCTTTGACGACTTCCATCATCAGGGAGCTTACCTTCAAAGCTATACCGCAGCCCTGGGTGTGTTTGGTTATCAGCACGACAAGCCCACGGACAAAAGCTGGTATGATGACAAGCTGAAACGCTTTTTCGATGAGCAGGCCAAAGATGGTTATGAGTTTAATCTTGCACTTGGTCCATTGAAAAATGTCACTGAGAAATACCACAGTGATAACTTTTTCTGGCAGGAAATTATCAATCATCCAAATTATGATGAGTTCTGGCAGAAGCGTAGCATACTTCCTCACCTGAAAGAGGTAAAGCATTCAGTAATGACCGTGGGAGGATGGTATGATGCTGAAGACTTATACGGACCGCTGAATATTTACAAAACCATTGAGCGCACCAGCCCCGGTGCGAACAATATCATAGTAATGGGCCCGTGGAGTCACGGTGACTGGGCAGGCGAGCGTGGTTTTCAGCAGGTGAACCATATTTATTTTGGTGATAGCATCTCTACGTTCTATCAGCGCACTATTGAACGCCCGTTCTTTAATTCCCTGTTGAAAGACGGCAAACAACCCGCGTTGCCCGAAGCGTATATGTTTGACTGTGGCTTGAAACAATGGAGACAGTTTAAAGAATGGCCAACCAGAGAAATTGCCCCGGTAAAACTTTACTTCGCAGAAGGAGGGAAGCTATCCGTGAATGTGCCAACCAAAGCAGAGGCAGTATTTGATTACATCAGCGACCCTGCCAAACCGGTACCGTATACATCGCAAACAGAAGCAATGGTCTTTACGCCACGCAGGTTCATGACCGATGATCAGCGCAATGCCGCTCATCGCCCGGATGTAATTACGTTCCAGACGGAAGTGCTTACCGAAAATGTAACACTGGCCGGAGCGATTGCAGCCAAGCTGAAAGTGGCCATGAGTGGTACCGATGCAGACTTCATTGTGAAACTGATTGATGTTTATCCGAATGACGAACCGAATGATCAACACAATCCTCCCAACATCATCATGGCCAACTACCAGCAATTGGTTCGTCATGAAGTATTCCGTGGCCGCTTCCGCAATAGTTTTGAAAAACCGGAACCGTTCAAGCCAGATGAAATTACGGATGTGCAATTTGCTTTACAGGATATACTTCACACCTTCAAAAAAGGTCACAAGATCATGGTGCAGATTCACAGCACCTGGTTCCCCTACATTGACCGCAATCCACAGAAGTACGTAGATAACATCTATAAAGCCAATGCAGAGGATTTCATTAAATCGACTATAAAAGTGTATGGCTCTTCGGTAGTAGAAGTGGGTGGTGATCAACTGAACACCAAGATTGAAACGTTAAAGAAGTAATTTCGAATGACCAATTGCGAAGTACGATTTGATATTTGTCAAACCGTATTTCGTCAATCTAAAACCGTACGTACTATGAGGAATTTTCTTTTTGTTGCCCTTCTTGCTGTGGTTACTACTGCTTCCTACTCGCAACGCACGTGGGATACCATTCCTGTTTTGCCCGATGTATATAAGCAGCGTACGGAGCTATTTAAAAAAGAGCCGGTGGTTACCGGTAAGATTGTATTTCTTGGGAATAGCATTACCCAGGGTGGAAATTGGAAAAAACTGCTGGGCGATTCTACCGTGATTAATCGGGGTGTAGGTGGTGATATTACTTACAGTATGCTGCTACGCCTCGATGATGTGATTCAGCGCAGACCATCCAAAGTGTTTTTACTGATTGGAATCAATGACATCAGTAAAGGCATCCCTGAAGAAGTGATTATGGAAAATATTTTTATGATTGTATCCAAGCTACGGTCGGCCAAAGCCGAAGTAGTGGTGCAAAGTGTACTTCCGGTTAATCCATCAGTGAAGGATTTTCCTGAAAAGTATGCTAAACAGGAGCAGATCATCGTACTCAATACACAACTCAAGAAATATGCTGACCGGCTGAAGTACACGTTTGTAGATTTATATACGGAGTTCCTTGATAAGGAAAATCGGTTGGATGTGAAATACACGCATGACGGGCTTCATCTCAATGCTGCGGGGTATTCCAAATGGGTAGCTATTTTAAAAGCGCATAAATACTTGTAAGATTACAGCCACTACCCGATACGATATGAGAGGAAGAATTTTTGTTCTGTTCAGTATTTCCTTTTTCGCTTCACAGGCACAGTTTAAAAATATACGTATTACCAATATTGAAACGGGCTATTCAGTGTCCATCAGTGCTATTGTCAACCCGAAGAACACCGCCAACAGTAGTGCAAATATTGGCGGCCGCCTTTTTTATACGCAAGATGCAGGAGCAACCTGGAATGAATCAGGTTCGGTCACAGCCAGTAACGGCAGTAGTACTTATCTTACTGCCGATGCGAAAGGGCATACTTACTTTTTCTGGTCAGCCAAAACAGATGCACAAGGTGTTGCCAGTGATGCCGGCACTCATCGTATTCTGGTGAAGAAGTCGGAGGATGGTGGAAACAGCTGGCAGGAAAATGGTTTTATCGCAGCGGACGTTACCAAAGATCAACTCTATCCGCGAGTGACTATTCACCCGCGCAAGCATACCTTGTTGGCGGTATGGACGCAGTTTGACAAGTTGGGTTTGAAAGAGGCAGCCTGCCAGTCGCTTGTGTACCTGGGCAGATCCGGAGGTGGAAAAAAATGGTCGCCACCCATACAAGTCAGTCGCGACCCCGGAGATTGCATGGATGGTGAAAATCGCGCGGGTGGGACAACACCGGTGATCAGTATGGACGACAAAGCCTATATTGCCTGGTCCAATCGTGAAACTATTTTCTTTGATCGCTCTTATGATGGCACCACCTGGCTGGGTGAAGATCTTGCCCTGACCAAACAACCCGGAGGATGGTCGATGCCAGTACCGGGCATCGGTGAAGTAAATGGCATGCCGGTATTGATGATTGATAATAGCACCAATCCGTATCACGGCAGTATTTATATAGTGTGGGCTGATCAGCGAAATGGAAAAGACGATACCGATATATGGATCATGCGCTCCAGCAACCGTGGTGATAACTGGACACAGCCCCTACGTGTGAACCAGGATGCACCGGGCAAGCATCAGTTCATGCCGTGGTCAACTATTGATCAGGCAACAGGGCATGTCTATATTGTGTTTTACGATCGCAGGGAACACGATGATGCGCAGACCGATGTTTACATCGCTTACTCCGTAGATGGCGGAAATTCATTTAAAGAGAAGAAAATCAGCGAAAACGTATTTACGCCCACGGAAGGAAAACCATTCAGTACACAAAATGCCGTTGCCGCACATAAAGGAGTAATTACCCCCGTGTGGACACGCTCTGACCATGGCCAGCTCAGTGTATGGAGTGCGGTGATTAATGAAAGTGATCTGTTGAATTCAAAGCAATAGCAGGGTTAAGGAAGTTCATTCACATTTGATTGTTACCTCCGAACTTCTAACTTCCGCTATCGAATATTCTGACCCCGATTTATGAAGATCTATACTAAAACAGGTGACAAAGGAACAACGGCACTCTTCGGTGGTAAGCGCGTTCCAAAATCGGACCTGCGAATCGATGCCTATGGTACGGTAGATGAACTGAACTCATACATTGGCCTGCTTCGTGATCAGGAGGTAAATCAAAAGCGGAAAGAAATATTGATTGAAATACAAGACCGGTTGTTTACCGTAGGTTCGATACTGGCTACTGAACCCGGTAATACCAACGTAAAAATTCCCACTTTGTCGGATAGTGATATTACCTACCTGGAAAAAGAGATTGATGCGATGGATGCACTGCTTCCTCCCCTGAAGTTTTTTGTGTTGCCGGGAGGCCATGTGTCGGTTTCCTTTGGACATGTCGCACGCACGGTGTGCCGAAGAGCCGAGCGATTAGTGATTGCACTGGACGCGGTTGAGAAAGTAGATCCATTCGTTATTCAATACCTCAATCGTCTTTCCGATCATCTGTTTATGCTTTGCCGCAAGATGGCGCAGGAGCTGAATGCCGAAGAAGTGGCCTGGAAGCCGAGGATGTAATCGTTTATTCTGAATTTCGGAGCTGTAATTTCACCGCTTGTCAGTGTATTTCTTTAAGTGTTTTGCTGGCTGATTCTAAAATGAAAAAAAACAGTTCTGTTCTTCTTCTGGTTTTTATTTCCATCACCTTTCAATCCTGCCTGGTAGGCCGCTTTGCATGGTACAATTTCTCTGACATTACCGATTATAAAATCTTTCCATCACGGCCATTGCCAAAATCAACTCAACCATTTCGTTTTGTTGAAGCACCTCAGAGAGAAAAAGTAGGTCAAGCCAGTGTAAAGGTGATTGACAGCATTGCTACCGCCAACAACTCGGTTGCTTTCTTAATCATCAGAAACGATTCGTTGCTGCTGGAACATTACTATCAGGGATATACGGATAGCTCAACTGTAGCCTCGTTCTCTATGGCCAAGTCCTATACCTCCGCATTGATTGGTGCTGCCATTGCCGATGGTTTTATAAAAAGTGTAGATGAACCGATCACCAATTACCTGACAGAATTAAAAGGTAAAGAAGGATTCGATAAAGTCACCATTAAGCATGTGCTGCAAATGACCAGTGGAATCAAAGCCAATGAAAGTTATTACAACCCATTCGGGCAGGCCGCTAAACTGTATTATGGACGAACGCTGCGCAGGTCATTAAAGCATCTGCATACTGACTATGCACCAGGAACACAGTTCGCCTACCGCAGTGTGAATACACAGTTGCTTGGATTTATTGTTGAGCGGGCTACCCGGAAAACCGTTACTGCTTATCTCAACGAGAAAATATGGAGCCATCTCGATACGGAGTTTGATGCCAACTGGAGTATCGACAAGAAGAAAAACGGAATGGAAAAAACGTTTTGTTGTCTCAATGCCAAAGCACGCGACTTTGCCAAGTTGGGAAGATTGTACCTGAATAAAGGTAACTGGAATGGCAAACAGCTATTGCCTGCCGATTGGGTCAAACAATCTACAGTGGCGGAGCGAAAAGAAGGCGGTGTGGCATATTACAAGTATCAGTGGTGGCTTTCAAGAAACGGGTACTATGCGGACGGCCTGCATGGTCAGTTCGTCTACGTAAATCCTTCAAAAAACCTCATTATCGTACGGCTGGGTAAAAGGTCGGGCGATGCGTCATGGCCGGCTGTTTTTGAGCAATTGGCGAGTTATTTATAATTAAAAATCAGTGAGCGAAGGGGCATATCAGACCAGTATTACTCCGGAACAGTAATTTAGATTGCGCTGTCGATAAAAAATCCTCAACTTCAGAAACCAACGTAGGTATTAGCAAAATGGGTGATAGTTATCTGTTTCAATCGGTGTAGCCACAGAAATCAGGTAGCGTACATTCCTCTATTTAAAGGTACAGGAGTGCATGGACCACCATTTTTTCCGCCTATTAATGTGACTTTTAATCAAGTTCTAAATCTTATATATGGTAAATTGTAATTGCCTGACCTCCATAAAATGCTGCTCGTGTCAATCGGAGCAGTTTTAGCTCTTGGGCTGAATGGATGATTGGGGAGCTATAAAATATCAAAAACGGAAATAATCGCCTTTTAAAGAAGCTAATTACTATGAGTAGAGTTCTCATGTTCATGAGTTTGTGTGTCGTACTAGTGTACACAAGCTGTTCGTCGAAACACGAAGAAAAAGAAGAGGAATATAAATTCCTGGTCACCAGTCCTCTGAAAAGAGATACCCTGGTTACCCGTTCGTATGTATGTCAGATCCGCTCCATTCAGCACATTGAGTTGCGTGCTCTGGAAAAAGGGTACCTGCAAAATATCTATGTCGATGAAGGTAAAAATGTGAAGCAGGGTCAGCTGATGTTTCAAATTATGCCCCTGCTCTACAAAGCCGAAGTGCAAAAGGCCGAAGCCGAAGCAAAGTTTGCCGAGATCGAATACAAAAACACCAAGCAGCTGGCCGACAGCAACGTAGTGTCGCCAAATGAACTCGCTCTGGCCAAAGCAAAATTTGACAAAGCCAATGCCGAAATGTCGTTAGCCAAGGTGCATCTTGGGTTCACTGAGATCAGAGCTCCTTTTGATGGAATCATGGACCGCTTTCAGGTGCGGTTGGGAAGCCTGGTAGATGAAGGCGATTTATTAACTACGCTTTCGGATAACAGCCAGATGTGGGTGTACTTCAATGTACCTGAAGCCGAATACCTGAACTACAGATCGCATTTAAAGAAGGATAGTGCTATGCGGGTAGAACTTCAGATGGCGAATAATGAAATGTTTGAATATCCGGGACTGGTAAAGACCATTGAAGCTGATTTCAATAACGAAACCGGTAACATCGCTTTCAGAGCTACCTTCCCTAATCCGAAAGGATTACTAAGACATGGCGAAACCGGTAATATCATTGCTACAGCCCCTCTTAAAAACGCCTTGATTATTCCTCAAAAAGCAACGTTTGAAGTGCTGGAAAAAAGGTATGTTTTTGTCGTAGATAAGGACAACGTGATCAGACAAACGGAAATCACCGTTGCTGCTGAACTTCCCGACTTGTACGTGATTGCATCGGGTATTACAGAAAACGACAAGATCATGCTGGAAGGTATTCGTAAAGTGAGAAACGAAGAGAAGATCGGAGAGTATAAGTTTGAGGACATGAAGACTGTGCTTCCTCGCTTAAATGTATATGTCGAATAGTTTCCAATTTCATTTAACAGGATTATAAAATGTTTAATGCATTTCTAAAGAGGCCGGTACTCGCGATAGTACTTTCACTTGTGATTATATTCATGGGGGTACTGGCGATAAATACACTGCCTACTTCGCAGTTCCCGTCTATTGCACCGCCTGTGGTCATGGTGTCCGCATCGTATCCGGGTGCCAGTGCCAAGACACTGACGGAGTCCGTAATTATTCCTATTGAGCAAGCCATCAACGGTGCCTGGGGTATGCGCTACATGTCTTCCGATGCCACCAGTGCGGGTGAAGCTAACGTACAGGTCATTTTTGAACCCGGTACGGACATCAATCAGGCGTTGGTTCAGGTATCGAACCGTGTAGAACAGGTGCGAAACCGCTTACCTGAATTGGTGCAACGTGAGGGGGTGATCATTACACCGGTAATTCCAAGTATGTTGATGTATGTGAACTTGTACAGCACAGAGAAGAGTGCGAACATGAAGTTCTTGTTCAACTATGCCGGGGTTACGATGATTCCTGAGTTACAACGGATCAATGGTATTGGTTCGGCACGTATCCTAGGTAGCCGCCAGTATGCCATGCGTGTTTGGTTGAATCCGGAACGCATGCGGGCCTATTCCATCTCTCCCGATGAAGTCATGGAGGCATTGGGTGATCAGAGTATCATTGGTAAACCCGGTCGTATTGGTCGCGGTGACAGCAAACGTGCCGAAGCACTCGAATATGTGCTGGCATATTCCGACCGGTATAGTGATCCGAAAGAATACGAGAACGTCATCATCAAAGCCAACCCGAAAGGGGAGTTACTTCGGTTGAAAGATATTGCAACGGTAAACCTGGGTAGTGAGTACTATGATATTTATTCCAATATCAACGGATATCCCTCTGCGGCGATCGTGCTCAAGCAAACCTATGGTAGTAATGCCAGCGTGGTGATTGAAAACGTAAAGAAAAAACTGGAAGAGCTGAAAAAGGATTTTCCTCCGGGAATGAAGATCGAAATCAGTTATGACGTATCGCAGTTCCTTGATGCATCAACCGAAAACGTAATCCATACCCTGCGTGATGCATTCATCCTGGTGGCGTTAGTGGTATTCGTTTTCCTGGGTGACTGGAGATCGACATTGATTCCTACACTGGCAGTGCCAATATCGTTGATCGGTGCCTTCATCTTCATGCAGGTATTCGGGCTTACCATAAATATGATTACCCTCTTTGCCATTGTGTTGGCGATTGGTATTGTGGTCGATGATGCGATTGTGGTGGTGGAAGCCGTGCATGCGAAAATGCATGAAGAACATTTGTCTCCGTATAAAGCGGTGCAAAAAGTATTGGGTGAAATCAGTGGTGCCGTTATCGCAATTACCTTGTTGATGACTGCCGTGTTTGTGCCTATCGCCTTCATGTCTGGTCCTGTCGGGGTATTCTATCGTCAGTTCTCGATTACAATGGCGAGTTCCATTGTGCTCTCGGGTTTCGTAGCACTTACACTTACACCGGTACTTTGCGCCATGATCTTAAAGAACACGCACGGGCAGCCAAGAAGCAGAAATTTATTCAACCGCTTTATCGATAGTTTCAACAGTGGCTTCGAAAAAATAACGGATAAATACGTGTGGGTGCTGAGAAAGATTGCGCATCGAAGATGGGTGACGATCACGATGTGGATTGTCTTCAGCGGTGGTATTGTTTTGATTGCGAGCAACCTGCCTTCCGGATTTATTCCCAGTGAAGATCAGGGGATGTTGTACGCTATCGTGCAAACCCCTCCCGGATCTACACTTGAGCGAACCAACGATGTATCCATTCAGCTTCAGAAGCTGGCTTCGAAAGTGGAAGGGATACAGTCCGTTTCCTCTATTGCCGGCTACGAAGTGCTTACAGAAGGTCGTGGATCGAATGCCGCTACCTGTCTGATTAACTTAAAACCGTGGTCAGAACGTGAGCACACGGTACAGGAGATCACAGCGGAGCTGGAAGAACTATCCCGGCAGCTTCCCGGTGCAACCATTGAATTCTTCGATCCTCCGGCAGTGCCAGGTTTCGGTGCAGCAGGTGGGTTTGCGTTGCAGATGCTGGATAAGAACCCTGACGGTACGTATGAAGATCTTGAAAAAGTAAAGAACGAGTTCATGGCTGCGCTGGAAGAGCGTAAAGAGCTTACCGGTTTGTTCACTTTCTTTAGTGCCAACTATCCTCAGTATGAAATCGAGATCGATAATCAACTGGCCATGCAGAAAGGGGTATCCATTGGTAATGCCATGAATACGCTGTCCATTTTCGTAGGAAGTACGTATGAACTTGGTTTCATCAAATACCAGCGTTTCTTCAAAGTATTCGTGCAGGCCGCTCCTGAATTCCGACAACTTCCCAAAGATGTATTGAATCTGTGGGTGAAGAGTGACCGTGGTGAGATGGTTCCATTCTCAGCGTTCATGAAAATCAAAAAGAAACAGGGGGCCAATGAAATCAACCGTTTCAATATGTATAACACGGCAGCTATTCGCGGAGGTCCGGCAAAAGGATACAGCTCAGGTGAAGCCATCGCGGCTGTAAAAGAAGTGGCTGCTAAAGTATTGCCTCGCGGATATGACATTGACTGGGCTGCCCTTTCGTATGATGAAGTGAGACGTGGTAATGAAGCGGTCTATGTGTTCCTGATTGTATTGGCCTTCGTGTATCTGGTATTGGCTGCACAGTACGAAAGCTTTATCATTCCACTGGCCGTAGTACTTTCATTACCGGCAGGTGTGTTTGGTTCCTTCATGCTGATTAAAGCCATGGGGCTGGCCAACGATATCTATGCGCAGGTGGGGTTGATCATGCTGGTAGGGTTGTTAGGTAAGAATGCCGTATTGATCGTAGAGTTTGCCGTGCAGAAACATACCCAGGGGGCCACTGTATTGGAAGCGGCCATTGAAGGTGCCAAGGTGCGTTTCCGTCCTATCCTGATGACGTCTTTCGCATTCATTGCCGGTTTGATCCCATTGGTACTGGCGCACGGAGCAGGTGCTATTGGTAACCGTACTATTGGTTCATCTGCCCTGGGAGGTATGCTTTTCGGAACAGTGTTCGGGGTGATCATTGTACCTGGCTTGTATTACATCTTTGGTAGTATGGCTGCCGGTCGTAAAATGATCAAAGATGAAGACGAAGGATCTTTAACTGAAGACCTGGCTCATAGAATGGACGATTTTCCACAAATCAATGAAAGTGATAATCATGGACACTAAGAGAACAATGAAATATGTATTGATCAGCTGTGGGTTTCTCCTGTTCGTTGGTTGTGCTTCACCGCTGAAAGAAAGAAAGGAAAATAAAACCGTACCTACGAGTTTCAACAACTCGCAGGATACGGTGAATACAGCAAAAATGAAGTGGAAAGAATTCTTCACTGACCCTTATCTTGAAGTATTGATCGATACGGCGCTGAAAAATAACCAGGAGTATAACATCACACTGCAGGAAATCATCATCGCTCAGAATGAAATCAGAGCAAGAAAGGGAGAGTACTTACCATTTGTTGGATTAGGTGCTGCAGGAGGTGTTGATAAAGTAGGAGAGTACACACGCAATGGTGCTGTAGAAAAAAACCTGAACATCAAAGACGGAACCAAATTCCCTGATCCATTAACGGATATGATGTTCGGAGCGAATGCTTCATGGGAAGTGGATATCTGGAAGAAGTTGAGAAATGCCAAGAAGTCGGCCGTGCTGCGCTACCTGGGTACTGTGGAGGGTAGAAACTTTATGGTCACCAACATCATCTCAGAGATTGCTACTTCCTATTATGAATTGATGGCGTTCGATAACCAGCTGGAGATTCTGAGACAGAACATCGAGATTCAACAGAATGCACTGGAGATCGTGAAGATGGAGAAGCAAGCTGCTAAAGTGACTGAGCTGGCGGTGCGCAGGTTTGAGGCGGAAGTGTTGAAGAACCAAAGCCGTCAGTACCACATCCTCCAGCAAATCGTGGAGACAGAGAACAGAATCAACTTCCTGATCGGTCGTTATCCACAACCTGTTCAGCGTAATTCACAAGGGTTTCAGAGCCTGGTTCCTGCTAAAGTACAAACAGGGGTTCCATCACAGCTATTGCAAAACCGACCGGATATCCGCCAGGCAGAACTTCAACTGGCGGCAGCCAGGCTGGATATAAAAGTAGCAAGGGCTAATTTCTATCCTTCTTTGCGCATCACCGCAGGGGTAGGTTACAATGCATTCAATGCGAAGTACCTGGTAACTTCACCTCAGTCATTGATGTACACCTTAGCGGGAGAGTTAGTGGCTCCGTTGGTGAACCGAAATGCAATCAAAGCGTATTACTATTCGGCCACAGCAAAACAGATACAGGCAGCCTACAATTATGAGCGCACTATTTTGAATGCGTATGTAGAAGTAGCCAATCAGGTAGCGAACATCAGCAATCTGGAGCAAAGCTATAATCTGAGAACACAACAAGTGCAGGCGCTTACTCAATCCATTGAAATATCGACACGTCTGTTCCGTTCGGCACGTGCAGATTATATGGAAGTATTGCTTACACAGCGGGATGCCGTGGAGGCAAAGTTTGAACTGGTAGAAACCAAGATGGAACAAATGCATGCCATGGTCAGTGTATATCGTGCACTGGGCGGTGGCTGGAAATAATAAAGTTTAAGGGGTTAAACAGTTGATGAAATGATCAGCTGGATGAGTGTAAAAACTTATTCATGCTGATCATTTTTTTTTGGAGATGAATCACAACGGCAGATACCGGATCGCTTTGGAATTAATCATCATTGAAACTCGGTCCTAACTTACCATCAGCTAAGCGCATGGTAAACATGGCCATTCTTGCTATCTTGAAAGCTCTTTTTAAATCTATTCCATGAGACGAACGCTGATCCTTTTTTTATGTCTGTCAGGGGTGCAATTGACGATCGCACAAACACCATTTGTCTCCCACGAAACCGAACTGGCTGTGGGTAATGATGTTCTGTACGGTACGTTCCTCGAGCCGGAAAAAGCAGCAAGCACCATTGTACTGTTCATTGCAGGCTCAGGCCCAACGGATCGTGATGGCAACAGTGCGGCAGGATTGAAAACCGATTGCACGAAAAAACTGGCGGAAGCATTAGCTGCAAAAGGTATTGCCAGTGTGCGCTATGACAAGCGTGGTGTGGCCAAAAGCAATAAGGCAGCAAAATCAGAAGCGGCTCTGCGCTTTGAGGACTATGTGAAAGATGCCGTAAGCTGGATCCAATGGATTCAGGCGGAAAAGAAATTTAAAAAGATAATCGTTGCAGGGCATAGTGAAGGGTCATTGATTGGTATGCTGGCAGCTAAAGAAACGAATGCTTCTGCTTTCATCTCTCTGGCCGGAACAGGCCGTGCAGCGGATGTGGTGATTATGGATCAGCTGTCAAAGAATCCCAATAACCCGGAGAAGGTGAAGCAGGAGGCTGCGCAGGGATTTGCCAGCCTGAAGCAAGGTAAAACAGTGGACCAGATTCCTCCTTATCTCATGTCGCTTTTTCGCCCCTCGGTACAACCTTATATGATCTCGTGGCTGAAGTATGATCCCGCGAAAGAGATAGCTGCGTTAAAAATACCTGTACTGATTGTTCAGGGTACCACCGATCTACAGGTTTCGGTAACCGATGCACAACTGTTAAAGCAAGCCAGGCCTGATGCCCAGCTTAAATTAATAGACGGTATGAATCATATTTTTTGTGATGCAACACCTGATGTGGCTGCGAACATGGCCACGTACACGAAGCCGGAGCTTCCCCTCCATAAGGAGCTGGTGCCAGTGGTAAATGATTTTATAAGTAAGGTGAAATAGTTAATTACCCGTAACCGTCTCCCAGATTTTCAAACACACCCACGCATCCGTAGCGGCATAGCTGATTTGTTTCGGGTCCAGATGCTCGGCTTCCCAGTTGCTGGTTTGTGCGCCTTTGGAAATGCGGAAGCCGAGTAAAAGTGCCGTCAGTTTTTTCACGCTTTCTACCTCCAGGCCTGCCAGCCTCGTGAGCTCGGTAAGCTCTACAAAACCCGCGGGTTTGAACCGCTTTAACACCTGTACTGCTTTGATATCATCACGGATACCAACACCTACTTTTTCAATGTTTTCATTTTGCAGGAAGGCAAGCATCTCATCGGTGATGCCGGTAGTCTTGAGGCGAATCAAAAAAACTTTGTCAGGCAAGGCAATCTGCATCAGGGCCACCTTGTTACGATGTCCTTTTACAAAAACGGGCTTGGTTTCAGTATCGAACCCAACACGTTTGTGCTGGCCGATTTCATCAAAAACACGAGCGATTTCTTCCTGTTGTGATACGACTACAATCTGGCCTTCATAGGCTCCAAGAGGTAGCAGATTTATTTCATCATTAGAAATAGTAACGATATCGAACTTCACTGATCGCGCCATGCGTGCTAAAGGTAGGAATAGATTGGTAAACTTGAATTTTAGCGGCTGATGTTTTTTAGTATTTTACACGCCAGAATACCTGGCCATGCAAACTAAACTATTCCGAAAGAAGTCGCTAACAGAACTAAGTCAGCAAGAGACACACGGTACTCATCTGAATAAAGTCCTGAATGTTAGGGATCTTACTTTTATGGGAATAGCCGCGGTGATTGGTGCGGGTATCTTTTCCACCATCGGGCAGGCTTCCTACAACGGAGGGCCAGGGGTTATTTTCCTGTTCATGATCACGGCAGTGACGTGCGGATTTACGGCGTTATGTTATGCTGAGTTTGCCTCGCGCATTCCGGTATCGGGCAGTGCCTACACCTATTCTTACGTGAGCTTTGGTGAGCTGGCAGCATGGATCATCGGCTGGGCATTGATATTGGAATACGCCATTGGTAATGTAGTGGTTTCTATCTCCTGGAGCAGCTATTTCTCCAACCTGCTGGAAGGGGTAGGTATCCACATGCCGGCATGGCTGGGTACCGATCCGGTCACTGCCGAAAATGCTTTTGACACGGCCGTAGCTGCCGGTGCCGACACCTCTCAGTTAGCCTGGGCTACAGCTCCCCTGATTGCCGGACATCGTTTTATTATTAATCTTCCTGCATTTGTTATCGTGGTGCTCATTACCCTACTCGCTTATGTGGGTATCCGCGAGAGTAAGAAGAGTGCCAACTTCATGGTAATTATGAAACTGGTAGTCCTTGCCATCATTGTTGCCATCGGGGTATTCTATATCAATACCGATAACTGGAACCCGATGATGCCCAATGGATTTTCAGGAGTATTGAAAGGAGTGTCGGCCATCTTCTTTGCCTATATCGGGTTTGATGCCATCAGCACTACCGCTGAAGAATGTGCTAACCCGCAGCGTGATTTGCCTCGCGGCATGATTTATTCATTGGTCATCTGTACGGTTATTTATGTGATCGTTACACTCGTGATTACCGGCATGGTTAACTATTCGGAGTTCAATAATGTAGTCGATCCGCTGGCGTATGTGTTTGAGAAAATTCATCTCAGCAAGATCGGATTCTTTATTTCAGTGAGTGCTGTAATTGCCGCTACCAGTGTATTGCTGGTATTCCAACTGGGGCAGCCTCGTATATGGATGAGCATGAGTCGCGATGGATTATTACCAAAGCGGTTTTCAAAAATTCATCCGAAGTACCATACCCCCGCTTTTGCCACCATCATCACCGGTGTTATTGTAGGCATTCCTGCTCTTTTTGTAGAGAGTGCGCTGATGACCGACCTCACCAGTATCGGAACGCTGTTCGCATTTGTGCTGGTGTGCGGAGGTGTACTAATGCTTCCTAAAGATGAAACACCCAATACGACCAAGCGTTTTCGCTTGCCTTATATCAATGGCCGTTTCATTGTGCCGGTGCTGTTTGCCGTTTTTGTTTATGGATTTAGCGAGCGGGTTGAAAATGCATTTCTTAACCTGTCGAACGAAAGCCATCAGGAGGTACTTTTTTCCCTGTTCATTATCGCAGCAACGATTATTACAGCATTTTCCGTGATCAAGTCCCTTTCATTGATTCCTGTGCTGGGCATGCTGTGCTGCCTTTACCTGATGATTGAGATCCCTGTACGCAGCTGGATTGCTTTCTTCGCATGGATGGCCATAGGGTTGATCATTTATTTCAGCTACGGATACTGGAGAAGTAAACTCGCTCAAAAACAGGAAGCTTAGAACAGAAAGCCAACCCTTTTCTGGCAGTGACTTGGCCTTACTGACTTTCTACTTCCAGCTGTATAAGTAGCTGGTGGCTCGTCAAAAGTGGGAACATGAAAGTAGGCATGGCCTACCATTCAATTGGCCAACGTGCTTTTCAAGAGTGATGTTGGATTTGCTCTGAGTACAACCCCCATGATTATGGCAGATGAAGCGTAACCAATTCAGAAAATTCATTTACCTTCCGCTACTCAATCGTTTGAAAATATGAATGTCTTCTCACTGGTTCAGAAAGCAAAATCATCCGGATTCTATTTATGGCTGCTCAACCTGGCCTTTGAAAGAATGGTGCCGTTCAACCGGCCTCATGGTTTTCGTATCGCTGAAATAGGCGACTATCATCTGATCACGTACCTGCCTTACAAAACCAAAAACCTGAATCACCTCAAAGGACTTCATGCCTGTGCCCTGGCGACACTGACTGAAATCACAGGTGGTTTTATTCTCGTCACACGCCTCGATCCTAAAAAATACAGGATCATTCTGAAGAAACTGGAGGTGGATTATATCTATCAGGGTAAGACAGACGCCATGGCCGAATTTAAAATATCGGAAGAGTGGCTGCAGAATAAAGTGATCCGGCCGTTGGAAACAGCAGAGTCGGTAGAAGTGGTGACTGAAATCAATATTAAGGATACCAAAGGAAACCAGCTCACCGCAGGTAAAGCGCACTGGCAAGTGAAAGACTGGAGTAAGGTGAAAACCAAGGCTTGAAAACCGTTCGTGTTTAACGTAATTTTAAACGTATGAGAAAGATTGATCTGCTTCTTCAGGAATATGGCGAAAGTCATAAGAATGCGACGAACAAAGCGATCCATTGGATCTGTGTGCCTTTGATATTCTTCAGTATTGTCGGTTTGATTTTTTCTATTCCTTCAGGCATTGTTCAGAAAATACTGGGCGAAGGTAATCCGTATGCGAACTGGGCAACACTGGCTTTGGTAATCGTGATCTGTTACTACGTTACGTTGTCTGTTCCACTGACGGTGGGCATGGCGTTGTTTGGCCTGTTGTGCCTGGTGATTTCCAATCGGATTGCTTCAGCAGGATTACCACTTTGGCAGGTAAGTATCACTATCTTTGTGTTGGCATGGATCGGTCAGTTTTATGGACACAAAGTAGAAGGGAAGAAACCTTCATTTTTGAAAGACATTCAGTTCTTGCTGATTGGACCGGCCTGGCTAATGCATTTTATTTATAAGCAATTAGGAATTCCCTATTAATTGAAAGAATTCAGGCTTCACGAAGGACAACTTCCCGAAAGTATAAAAGAAGACTTTCCGCTTTCTTTGTTCAACCGAAGCAATCATCTGCGCTCACAGAATAATTCCGCATTGCATTCTTTTTATTTTTTAAGTAACGACAAGGCCGTTGCCGTTATTCATTTCAACATTGATAACGGCATCGCAGTAAGTTTGCCTCGTGTTCCGTTCGGGTCGGTTGAGTTTTCAAAAAACTTAAGCCCGGAAGAGCTCTCTGATTTTCTTGATCGCGTAGAGCAACGGTTGGCGGCCATGAAAATTAAAAAAATCATCATTAAAAACGCGCCTCTGATTTACGTTTCTCAGAAAAGATCGTTGTTGGAAGTATTGCTGTTGAATAGAAAGTATGTAGCCACCAATGCCACCCTCACGGCTTCCATCGGTGTCGATCCGTTTGACTTTCGTACCAAAATCCGTAAGAATGAACTTCGCAGACTGAAAAAATGTGAGCGTGAACAGTTCTTGTTCAAAGAAATAGGTATTGAAGAATTAGAAACGGTATATGATTTTATTTCCAATAGCCGGAAGGAAAGAAATCAGTCGTTGAGTATGACACTGCATGAGCTAAAACAAACCGTTGGATTTTGCCCCGGTGATTTTTTTCTTTTCGGTGTCTTCTCGAACAATAGTATTGCCGCAGCATCTGTTTCGGTAGTGGTGAATAAAAATGTGCTCTATAATTTTTACCCTGCCCGCGCCCGTGCTTTTGATACGTTCAGCCCCATGGTGATGTTGATTGAAGGAATGTATCGGTGGTGTCAGTCGAAAGACATCAAGCAGTTGGATCTGGGTACTTCATCCGTAGAGAATAAGCTCAACTTCAGCTTATTGAATTTTAAACTGAACGTGGGCGGCTCCGTCTCGGAGAAGCTTACTTTTGAGAAACAGCTGCTGTGATATGAATGCGCCTCTTGTTACCGTCATCTGCCTGTGTTACAATCACGAACGATTTGTAATAGATGCTCTTCAGTCGGTATTACAACAAACCTATTCTGCGGTTCAATTAATTGTAGTGGATGATCATAGTAAGGACAGAAGTGTTTGTTTGATTAATCAATTTGTTAAAGATAACCCATTTATCACATTCATTCGTCATGCCGAAAATAAAGGGAGTTGTTCTTCTTTCAATGAAGCCTTAAAGCTGGCAAAAGGTGAATTTGTCGTTGACCTGGCGGCTGATGATGTGCTGCTTGCTGATCGGATACAAATTGGAGTTAATGCGTTGCAGCAATCAGGAAATGATTATGGCGTTCATTTTTCGGATGCGGAAATTATTTCTGAGCAGGGTATTTGCCTGGGCAATCATTCTGATCGCTTTCCGCACGATGCGATTCCGCAGGGAGATATTTATAAGGAATTGATCAAACGCTATTTTATATGCACGCCTACTTTAATGTTTCGTAAAAAGATTCTGGACGAATTAGGTGGATATGATGAAACATTGGCTTTTGAAGATTTCGATTTTCTGATCAGGTCATCGCGAAGATATAAGTTTGTGTACTCATCGGTTGTTTTAGTAAAAAGGAGATTGGTACATAACTCTATGTCACAGCAACAATTTAAACGATCAAGTGATCAACGATGGTCAACGCTTGATGTATGTAAGAAAATCAAATCACTGAATCGATCGGAGGAGGAGAATCGATCATTAAAGATTCGATTGCGTTACGAAATTTTACTTTCATTAAAATTGCTGGACTTTAAACTCGCTTTATCATTCTATCAGTTGAGAAGAAGTATTTGATTACTTCCGGTTATCCTGCCCGCCCACCATACTGAGATAGCTTTCGTATCGGCTAAACGCAATGGTGCCCGCTTCTACAGCATCCTTGATCGCGCACCTGGGTTCGTTGATGTGGAGACAGCTTCTGGCAAACTTACAGTCATTACGTAAGTCGCGCATTTCAGGGAAGTAATCGGAAATCTCCTGTTCCTCCATGGCGACCAGCCCCCACTCTTTAATTCCTGGCGTATCGATGATGAATGTCTCCGTATTCAATTGAAACATCTCAGCAAAGGTAGTGGTATGAGTGCCCTTATTGGAGTGATCAGAAATTTCGCCCGTTGTTTGTTGTATCTGCGCGGGAGCAAGACGGTTAAGTAAAGTTGATTTGCCCACACCGGAATGACCGGCTACCAACGTTATTTTGTGTTGCAGGAGGGATTGCATTCGTATCAGATCATCGTCGGATAATGCAGAGATGAAAAATGTTTTTACACCAATGTTTTCATAAAGTGCCTGCAGCTGGGCCACTTCGTTCGCCCATTCTTCTGAGAGGAGATCTTTTTTATTGAAAACAACGATCTGAGGAATACGAAACGATTCGGCCGCCACTAAAAACCGATCGATAAAACCAAGTGAAGTGCGCGGTTGTTTTACCGTGGCAATCAATACGACCTGATCAACATTGGCAGCCAGTACATGCGCATGTCCGGTTCGTTTCACGGACTGTCGCAGAATATGATTTTGACGTGGCAGCAATTCAACAATAGATCCGTACTCGTGTTCCAGCTCAATCTTCACTTCGTCACCGACGGCAACCGGATTGGTTTCTTTGATTTCATCCAGACGTATTTTACCCCGCATGCGACACGCATATCGCTGGCCATCTTCTGCAAGTACATCATAGAACGACCCGGTAGAGCGCATCACCCTTGCTTTCATAATGCGTGGTCAGCGTTCAGTAGATCCATGGCTTTTGTCATTCAATAAGTTATTTTTTTGCCGTGAGCAATTTTCTGGAATACTTCATGATTTTTTCGGTGGCTCCTAAATTTTCTTCTACATAAAGTTTCGTCACCTCACAGGCCAGCTGAAAACTTTCCGGTACGTTCAGTAATTCATACTTCATCTTCAGATCGGTGTAGTCCGCAATCTCAAATGCACCACCGCGATTGATCAGGTCCACCGCTTCGGCAAACTTCGCAAAGTTTTTATTGCCAAAGAAGATAGGCACACCATAACAGGCCGCTTCCAGAATGTTGTGAAGGCCTTTTCCAAAGGCACCTCCGATATAAGCAAACTCGCCATAGCGATACAATCGTGAAAGCATGCCCATATTATCAATGATAAGCACCTCGTAGTCACTCAACGCTGTATTGCCGGCCGCCAATGAATAGCGAATCGATTTTACCTGTAGCATCTTCTCGGTATATGCCAGCGATGCCTCGGATATTTCATGGGGAGCAATGATGAACTTCATGCGACTCTCATTGATAAACGGAGCAAGCACATCCAGATCTTCCGGCCAGCAACTGCCCACTACGAATACCATGCTGTCACTCTTAAATGTTTTGGCAAGGGGTATTTCTTCGGCTTGCTTTACTATTTCATGTACGCGGTCAAATCGTGTGTCTCCGGCCAATTGGCAATTGGTAATACCGATGGATTTCAGAAGCTTTACGGATTCATCGTTTTGCACGAAGAAATAAGTGAACTGTTTTAATATGGTTCTGTAGAACCCACCGTAACTCTGGAAAAACAATTGATCAGTACGGAAAATGGCAGACACCGACAGGAGAGGAATATTTCTTCTCTTCAGCTCCATCGAATAGTTGAGCCAGAACTCGTACTTCACAAATAATGCCATCACCGGTTTTGTCATTTCCACAAACCGTTTTGCATTGGAGGAAGTATCCCAGGGAAGATAAAAGACATAGTCGGCCAGCGGGTAATTTTTTCTTACCTCGTAGCCGGAGGGGGAGAAAAACGTGAGTAAAATTTTATGATCGGCAAATTCCTTTTTAAAAGATTCAATAATGGGGCGCCCCTGTTCGAATTCGCCCAGCGAGGCACAGTGTACCCAAATCAGGGGCGCTGTATTACCCGCTACCGCAGTATTAATTTTTGCGATTATGTCCTTACGACCAGTTACAAAAGCGCTGGCTTTTGAATGAAAGGGGGCTGCCAGTTTAAAAGCGATGCGGAGAAAAGAAATACCGAGATTGTACAGGAAAATCATTCGGTAAATATAGAAAGCCTTTGCCGATGCAGCGATTTTGAAATGACCCGGATCTTAATTTTTACCAGTAATTTCTTAGTTTCACGTTTATTAAATCTACCTCTATGACAAAAGTGCTCTACCGCTTTTTATTATGTTTTATGCTGGCGTTCACTACGCAGATGGCCTTTGCACAGGGTGACCTGGGCGATGCGCTGAAAGGCTCGCTTAAAGACGCCAACTACCTGGCTAATGGCTATGCCGCCCCGATGCTTAAAGTAATGGGTACAGGTATTAATGCCGGATGGAATAACACGGCCAAAGCCCACAAAACATTGGGCCTCGATCTTACGATTACCGTAAGTCCGGTTTTTATTCCGGGTTCAGATAAATTCTATGAAGTAGATAACAGTAAGCTGGAAAACATTCAGTTGTCTCAGACCCATACCGGCCAGGCGGTGGCCATCAATACAGGCAAAGCTTCGGTGCCTACTATTTTTGGACCGGAAGAAAAGCCCCGTTACATTTTTGCGAATAATGTGAACGGTGTAAAAGTGCCTGATCCTACCAAGAATTCTTTTCAAGGCCCTCCCGGTATCGATCTGAAAAAGAATATCGGTATGAACGCCTTACCCGTACCGATGTATCACCTGGGTATTGGTATTTATAAGAACACCGATATCAAATTCCGTTTCTTTCCTCAGCAGCAATTTGGCGATAGTAAAGTGAGCTTGTTTGGTGTGGGGGTACTGCATGATGTGAAGCAGTGGATTCCGGGAATCAAGAATCTGCCATTCGATCTTTCTGCTTTTGTTGGCTATACAAAATTAAAATATGAAATCGCGTTGGATCAACCTGGCCAGGTCGGTCAGTTTGATGTAACCGGTACAACCATTCAAGGTTTGATCTCCAAGAAATTTTCAGTGATTACTTTCTACGGTGGTATTGGCTATAATATCGCCAAAACCAACCTGGCCCTTAAAGGAAACTACGACCTGGATGAGAATGGCTCTTACGAAACCAAAGACCCACTGGCATTATCAGCAACAGCCAACGGGATGCGTGCTACAGCCGGTATGCGCCTGAAACTAGCGGTATTTACTTTCCACGGTGATTATACAATTCAGAAATACAAAACACTCTCGGTAGGCTTTGGTATTGCCATCCGCTAGTTGTGTAACATTATTTCCCCATTTGAATGAAGAGAGGCCGTCCATAAGGGATGGCCTCTTTCTTTTTACTACCTTGTCACCTCTATAGTTACGTCTTTATGAAAAATCTGTCCCGGGCCGCCGTCTTCGATCATTTCACCTCTTGCTTTCAAAGGGTTTGAAGAAACAGGTCGTCATTGTTTTTTGTACTCTATTATCCGTTGCTGGCATGGCAACCGGTAGCGATACTACTGTTTATTACCAGGCCTACAATCACCAGATTACAGGGCGTTTTTTTGTGTCGAATAAGTACACCAATTTCCGTCTGCGCGGAGACGGGTATTCCTTGTTTTACCGACCTACCACTTCGTATAATCTGGGTGTAGGGTTCACACACGAATGGCTCACACTCAACGTAGGCTATGGCTTTGGTTTTGTCAACCCGAACGTGGACAAGAAAGGAACGCGTTCTATCGACTTGCAATTTCATCCTTACGGAAGAAAAATCGCCATTGATGTATTGGGTCAGTTTTATAAAGGCTACCAGAGTTCAGCTCCGTATGATCAGTTGCGCACCGATATACGGGTGAATGCTGTAGGTGCCACCATTCAGTACATTTTCAATTATAATAAGTTCTCTTATCGCGCAGCGTTTCTGCAAAGTGAATGGCAAAAGCGCTCGGCAGGAACATGGCTGGCCGGGTTTGAAGTGTATGCCGGGGCGGTACGGGCAGATAGCTCGTTAATACCTGATCAGGAGTTTCTCCGCCAGAAGTTAATGGAATCT
Organism: Flammeovirgaceae bacterium; assembly: GCA_023251155.1. Taxonomy (GTDB): domain Bacteria; phylum Bacteroidota; class Bacteroidia; order Cytophagales; family Cyclobacteriaceae; genus ELB16-189. The sequence continues at coordinate 36,394 of JAHEZH010000010.1, forward strand.
AAATTTGTCGAGTTTGGACCGAGTGTGGGCTATGCCTATACGTATGTTTATCGCGAGCATTACTTTGTTACCGGTTCGGCATCGGTAAGTCTGGATGTTGGTTTCAATACCACACTGGCCGAGGATAAGGGCAAGGATAAAGAAGCAGGCTTTAGCCCGAATACCTTGCTTAAATTTTTTGGAGGCTACAATTCATCCAAGTGGGCCATTACCGCCATCTATCTGTACAATACACTGAACCTGGTTCCCAACGAACAATCGCAAAAGATTTCCATGAGCACAGGAAATTTCCGTATCCATTTTGCATATCGCTTCAAGCCAAGCAAAAAAACACGCAGGCTGTTAAAACCATTGGACGATATCAAGAAGATTGACGGTTAACCCTTCTCCTTACAATATTTGTGTTTCGGGTCCGTCTTTACGTATCAGAATTCATTCATGAAACTACTCCAACGCATCATGCTCATTTTTGTCATTGTGGTCGCTGTGCTATGCATAGGCACTTTCCTGTTTCTGCAACAGCCGGTTTTTGGAAAAGATCCGGCCGGTACGCGCCTGGAGCGAATCAAAAAGTCTTCGCATTATAAAGACGGAAGTTTTCAGAACGCCCACGATACCCCCATGCTTTCGCCGGATGCTTCCTATCCGAAAATGATGTATAATTTTTTCTTTGGTAAGTCGAAAAATGCCGAGCCCGATATCCGTATTCCTTCGGTACAAACGGACTTGAAGGCATTGAAAGAAGCCACGCCCAGTATTGTTTGGTTTGGTCATTCCGCTTACCTGATCAAAATCAACGGGAAAAACTTTTTGATGGATCCGGTATTGAGTGGAAATGCATCACCCGTTTCGTTTGTAGGTAAAAGTTATCCGGGAGCTGATGTGTACACGACCGACGATTTTCCCGAACTGGATGGCGTTATCATTTCGCACGATCATTATGATCACCTCGACTATAAAACGATTTTGAAACTGAAGAATAAAACCAAACATTTCTATACCGCATTGGGCGTAGGAGCTCACCTCGTGCATTGGGGTATTGAGGAGGAAAGAATTACGGAATTTGATTGGTGGGAAGATATGGATCTGGGTGATCGCATGAAGATAACGGCTACACCGGCACGTCACTTTTCAGGCCGCGGGTTAGGGCGGGGTAAGAGCTTTTGGGCATCGTATGTTATTCAGTCACCCACTCATCGTATTTACCTGGGTGGTGATTCCGGTTACGATGATCACTTTAAAGCGATTGGTGACAAGTACGGACCATTTGATATTGCGTTTTTGGAATGCGGTCAGTACAATGAGCAATGGCCCTTCATACACATGATGCCTGAGCAAACGGTGCAGGCCAGTATCGACCTGAAAGCAAAAGTATTGATGCCGGTGCACTGGGGAAAATTCACGCTGGCCGTACATCCCTGGAACGAACCGATCGAGCGTGCTACCCAAGCCGCGGATAGCCTGAATGTGAAACTCACCACGCCTAAAGTGGGAGAGCCCATCATTCTAGATAAGTCATATCCTTCTGAAAAATGGTGGAGGAAAAAGTAATGAAGAGCTAACTGTTAATAGTTAATAGTCGTGCTGCCGGCTGGAAAATTTATTCAGGAACGGTCATTACCTTTTAACAATTAACGATCTTTACGCTCCGTTATGGAAAAGATTCGTGTATTATTCGTTTGCCTTGGCAACATCTGCCGGTCGCCTTTAGCAGAAGCTATTTTTAAACATAAGATAAAAGAGCGCAACGTGGAGCACTTGTTTGAAGTGCATTCCTGTGGCACGGCCAACTACCATATTGGCGATAGTCCTGATAGCCGCACCATTGCCAACGCAAAAAGGAACGGGGTAGAGATAGATCATGCGGGCCGGCAGTTGTGCGTAGCGGATTTCGATAGCTATGATTACATTTTTGTCATGGATCAAAGCAACAGGAAAAATGCATTGCGGCTAACGGCTAATGCTATCCATCACACGAAAGTGATCATGATGCGCGAGTTCGATACCATCGGTAAGGGAGAAGATGTTCCTGATCCGTACTATGGAACGGAGAAGGATTTCCAGGAGGTATTTGATATACTCAATCGAAGCACCGAGAACCTGTTGCTTGATTTTTTGAAAAGAGAAAAACAGAACGGATTTAGTTTTTAAGAAGTACTTGCAGTGTTGATCGGGAAGACTGTTCCAGGATCACTCCTTTTTTTGATCGGTACTCGTTGAATGTTTTCTGATCGTAGTTCTTGATCGTAATCAGGGTAAGGCCGGTATTGTAATACACTTCAAAATGCTTGCTCAGTTCACCTATCAGCGGCATTACTTTGTTATCACGAAAATCAACACAGAAAGAAAAAGAGATGGCCGAGTTCTGCATGACGTTGATATGCACACCATGTCCGGCCACTAATTGAAAGACCACCTGTAGTTGTTCTTCGCTGAAGAACGTATAGTCAGTGACTTTGCAGGAGATCAAACACTGATTATCCTTAAACACAATCAGAGGAGGAAGCTGGAATACCGAGCACTCATGAATTTTAGTCCCGGGCAGCGAAGGGTCATCAAAATTTTTAACCAATAGTGGAATGTTTTTATTGGCTAATGGTTTTATTGTTTTGGGATGAATGACGGATGCACCATAGTACGTCATCTCTGCTGCTTCTTTGAAAGGCAATTCGTCAAACACAACGGCACCGGATAATCGTTTCGGGTCAGCGTTCATTACTCCGGGCACATCTTTCCAGATGGTAACGGATTGTGCATGGAGGCACGAGGCAAAAATAGCGGCACTGAAGTCAGAACCATCGCGCCCCAGCGTTACGGTTTTGTGATTGCTGTCGCTACCTAAAAATCCTTGAGTGATCATCACATGGTCATTCAAGGCAAAAAGAAGCGGTTGACAATTCTTTTCGGTTTCTTCCCATCGGATTTTCCCTTCGCGCCACGAAGAGTCAGTGCTCACCACTTTTCGTGCATCAACCCAAACGGTGGGAATACTATTCTTGATTAAGAAGGCCGCCAGTATTTGGGTAGATAAAATTTCTCCGAACGACACGACCTGGTCGTACACTTCATCGTACTCGCCGGGTTGGAATAACTGTTTCTCCAGCTCTGTATAAGTGAATTCTATTTTATCGAACAGGTCATCTCCCTTTTCAAAGAGTTCAGATAAAACATCATCATGGTATTTTTTGATGAACGCTAATTCTTTCCGGTAATCACTACCCGATCGGTAATCATTCACTAACCGCTCCAATGCATTGGTCATTTTGCCCATAGCAGAAACCACTACTAAAAGAGGAGTAGTCCGTTGTGAGCGAATCAGCTCCGTCACATTGCGGATCGAAGCGGCATTCTGCACCGATGCACCGCCAAACTTGAATACCCTGATAGTTGACTTTGACATATTCAATCGATCAGGATAACGGATAGGTGATTTCCTGAAAAATAGAAAACACTATTCTATGGATTAAGCTTTCTTTTCTTCTTCGGTTGTTTCGAATATTTCAGGAGCATATTTCTGAAGCTGGCCATACCACTTCACCAGTTTCTTCAAATCAGAAACATATACACGGGCTTCATCAAATTCAGGGACTACCGATTTCATAAAAGCTTTCAGTTCCGAATTATCCGAGTTGGCATCTACGCCCAGATCGTTACCATATTCCTTATTGATTTTTTTAAGCACTTCTTCCAAAGGCACAGTGCCTTCTTTGGTGGTGGTATAAATCGAAATTTCGTGAAGCAATGATATACGGCTGCTTGCCGAAGCAACGAGCTTGGTCTTTGCCTCGTCCAGTGACTCCAGCACCACTCCTGATTTGGTAGGAGCCAATACTTTAAACAAACTTCCTTTTCCCGATAAAGAGGCAATTTCAGATAACTTCATGATCACGTATTGAATTTAAGGACTGCAAAACTATAAAATTTCAACCTCCGGTTTTAATGGCGTTTTCAATAAAGTCCAAAACTTCATCGCGGCCTGTTTTCTTTTCGGCAGAGGTGGTGATGAAGGGAGGCATTTCTTCCCAGGTTTTTAGCAAAGTCTGTTTGTATTTGATCTGGGAGGCCGCCAGTTGTCCCCTTTTTGGCTTATCACTTTTTGTGAAAATGAGGGCAAAGGGCAGGTTTCGTTCTCCCATCCACTGAATAAAATCAAGATCTATTTTCTGAGGCTCTAGCCGGGAATCGAGCAGGATGAAGGTGCAATAAAGGTTTTCTCTCTTTTGCAGGTAATTTTCAATCATACCGCCCCAGCTTTCTCTCGAAGTTTTACTTACCCCGGCAAAACCATATCCCGGCAGATCCACCAGGTACCAGGCGGCATTGATCAGATAATGATTAATCGTCTGAGTCTTACCGGGTTTACCCGATGTTTTGGCCAGGTTCTTATTGTTTACCAGCATATTAATAAGGGATGACTTGCCCACATTAGACCGGCCAATAAAGGCAAATTCCGGCTTATTCGGCGGGGGGCAATGCGCCAGTTTCGTGTTGCTGATGGTAAATTCTGCTGAACGGATGATCATTGAAACGACTTAAAGTATTAATTTAACAGCAAAATACTAAGAATGTAATGTACGCGTACTTTACGACTCAAGATAATGCCTTTGCTTATTGTTAGATTTTGTTAAATTGCCTGTCTTGAATTGATTGAAAGTTATAAACGAACACGTAAGTATAAACCTATTTTTTGCGATGCGCAGTATCAAGCGAATACTGATTTTTTTAGCGGTCTTCATTATTGCACCTCAATTCCTGTTTGCCCAGCAAACGCAGGATAAGGAGCAATCAAAGCTATACCAGGAACAGGCACAGTTGATGATTGAAGGATCATTGGCCTTTGATGATATACGTGGCGTTATGGTCCTTGCGGCAGATGCGGATACGACCAACATCAAAGCCAACTTTGATGCTGGTGAACTACATTTAAAAACGATAGGTAAGGACCTTGCTAAAAAGTATTTTTTAAGAATTTACAGACAAGACCCGGATTACCGTTTTGATCTGGAATATTTTATTGGAAGAAGTTATCAGTACGGATTAGCTTTTGATAAGGCGCTTAATTTTTATACGCTTTATAAAGATAAGTTGACAAAAAAACCGAATTACGCAGGTAAGGATAAAGTCGACATGAAAGAAGTGGACCGCAGAATTCTTGAATGCCAGAATGGAAAGGAATTTGTTGCCAACCCGAAGAATTTCTCCATTGTAAATATTGGTCGTGAAATCAATTCCGAATTTGACGACTATGGTCCTGTATTAAATGAAAGCGAAACCGAAATGGTATTCACCACGCGCAGACGCGATGGCAACTTGAATGAAAACGTGGCCATTGACAACGTTCCGTTTGAAGATATGTTTATGTCAAACAAGTCAGGAGGAACATGGGCAAGAGCGAAGAACATGGGTACGATTGTGAATACCCCCACTAATGAGTCAAGCCTTGCCTTATCTGCCGATGGTAAAACACTTTTCATTTATAGAGATGAAGGATTGGGTGATATTTATTTCAGCGAAAAAGCAGATGATGGTACGTGGAGTTCACCGGAAGCATTGCCCGGAGTCATCAACTCTTCTTACCGCGAAGCATCCATCTCGATTACGAAAGACGAAGATGTCCTTTATTTCTCCAGTACACGCCCTGGTGGTTACGGGGGATCTGATATCTACATGTGTACCAAGGACAGCAAAGGAGAATGGAGCCGTGTGAAAAACCTGGGTCCGGGTATTAACACGGAGTATGATGAGGATGGTCCTTTCATTTTCTATGACAGCAAAACACTGTATTTCAGCTCTACCGGAAGAAAAGGAATGGGTGGATACGATATTTTTAAATCCACGCTTATCAATGCCGATAAAAGTGAATGGAGTGAACCGGAGAACCTCGGGTTCCCCATCAATACTCCTGATGACGATGTTTTCTATGTAAGCACCAAAGATGGTGTAAGAGGCTATTATGCATCTGTTCGTGATGATGGTATGGGCTATCTCGATATTTACATGATCACCGTGCCTGAAGAGAAGAAAGAAGAGCCGGTAGTGGCCAAAAACACAGATCCGGTTAAGGAAGAACCGAAGAAGGAAGAGCCGGTGAAAGAAGAGCCTAAGCAGGTAGAAACAGTGGCTAAGGAAGAACCTAAGAAAGAAGAACCCCGGAAAGAAGAACCAGTTAAAGAAGTTCCTAAAAAAGCAACCACTCAGCCGCTTACATATATTGTTTCCGTGGTCGATGCAACGACCAAATCCGCATTGGATGCAACCGTGAAATTGCAGGGACTGAAAGACAATGTAGTCGTGGGGGTTATTCCGCAGGGAGCGGGCGTATTCCAGTTTACTATCACCTCGGCCACTGCAAAAGACTATCGTCTCTCGGTAGAGCGGGAAGGCTACGTGTTTCAGAACTTGTCTGTTCGCATAGAAGGTAAACAGAAAGAAGCGAAGACCGTGAATAAAACCGTAGAGATGCGTAAGCTGATGGTGGGTGTATCTTCCATACTTCGCAATCTCTATTTTGATTTTGGGAAGGCTACATTTAAAGATGAATCATACAATGAATTGAATAAACTGGTGACCATGATGCAGCAGAATAGCGGTCTGAATGTGGAGATTTCAGGGCATACCGATGCAGTCGGGTCTAACGCATTCAACAAGCAGCTTTCGCAGCTGCGTGCCAATGCCGTGAAAAACTATGTGGTGGGTAAAGGCATTGATGTGAGAAGAATTACGGCAGTAGGCTATGGAGAAGAGAAGCCCCTGGCCAGCAATGATGATGAAGAAGAAGGCCGTGAGTTCAACCGCAGAGTGGAGTTTAAGGTATTGAAATAATCCATATTGTGAATCAGGTTCTTTTTAATGAATTTTGAGCATGGGCCAACGGATGTTCATCGTTGGCCCTTTTCATTTGATAACATGGTAGTACCGTATAAAAAAGAGCAGACAGGCAAGAAGGAGCAGGTAGCCCATATGTTTAACAGCATCAGCGGCCGGTATGACTTTCTCAACCATTTTCTGAGTCTGGGCATCGATATCGCCTGGCGCAAAAAAGCGATTAAACTACTAAAGCCCATCAATCCGAAGCTGATTTTGGATGTGGCTACCGGTACAGGTGATTTTGCCATAGAGGCATTAAGCCTGCATCCGGATAAAGTAATTGGTATCGATATCTCCGATGGGATGCTGGATGTGGGGAGAAAGAAGATGATCGAGAGAAAATTCGACCATAAAATAGAGCTGATAAACGGAGATTCGGAAAACCTTCCTTTCGAGGAAAATAAGTTTGATGCACTCATCGTTGCATTTGGTGTACGGAATTTTGAGAACCTGGAAAAAGGACTGAGTGAGATGCTCCGGGTGATTAAGCCGGGGGGCAAAGTAGTTATTCTCGAATTTTCTAAGCCGGCTCGTTTTCCGTTCAAACAGTTCTATAACTTTTACTTTAAATTTATTTTACCGAAAATCGGAAGGTGGGTCTCGAACGACCAGGCAGCATACACCTATCTCCCTGAGTCGGTACAGGCTTTCCCTGACGGAGAGGATTTCGTACAGATTCTTTCCAGGTTGGGCTATAAAAACACGACATGCACGCCACTTACGTTTGGAATAAGCTCGCTCTACACCGGAACAAAATAATTCTGGTATTGGCTTTAGGCATCACTGCTTTTCAGGCAGAGGCTCAGCGCTATAAATATGCTACGCAGAATAACCCTAATTATGATGAGCGAAAGATCAGTTATGGTTTTGTCATCGGGTTACATACTTCAGCGTATCAGGTAAAGTATTCCGATCAGTTTGTCACTCCAAATTTTGATACCGTTCATTCCGTAATGGCTCCCAGCTCATTCGGTTTTTCGTTGGGATTTCTGGTTAACCTACGCCTTAATGAGGTATTGGATTTGCGCCTGATGCCCAAGGCCGGTTTCTATAATCACAAGCTCGAATACAATTACACGAATGAAGTCAAACAGGAGCAGGTGGTAGAAACTACGGTTTTGGAATTTCCCTTGCTGCTTAAATATAAATCGGCACGCAGGGGCAATGTGCGCATGTACATGCTGGGAGGGATGACTCCCGGTTTTGAATTGTCAGGAAAAAATGATGTGCAATCCGGCACGACCAATATCGATATCAAGAGCTCCAATTTTAGTCTGGACACGGGTATCGGGTTTGATTTTTATTTTCCGCTTTTCAAGTTTTCACAGGAGATTCGTTTTTCAAAAGGGGTATCTAACATGCTGGGACCTAACCCCAGTGTTTTTAAAGATCCATTAAAGCGATTGAATACGAATACCATTTCCATCTATTTCATTTTCCAATAGCGCAACGAAGTACCATCATGCAAAAACGAATAGCACTTATTACCGGTGCCACCTCCGGCATTGGCGAAGCCACTGCTCACTTGCTCGCTCAGAATAACTTTAATCTGATCCTGTGCGGACGAAGGGAAGATCGGCTGATCAAGCTGAAAACAGAGCTGAGTTCTTTTACAGAAGTGGTGACACTGTCTTTTGATGTGCGCGATAAGCACGATGTCAGGAAGGCCATCACTTCGCTCTCCTCACCATGGAATAAAATAGATGTGTTAATCAACAACGCAGGAAACGCACATGGTCTTGACCCCATTCAAACCGGAAACCTTGATGACTGGGATGCCATGATGGACATCAATGTGAAAGGATTACTGTATGTTTCGCATGAAGTGCTTCCGATTATGGTGGAGCGGAAGTCAGGCCACATCATCAATATTGGATCGATAGCAGGAAAAGAAGTGTATGCCAATGGAAATGTGTACTGCGCCAGTAAAGCCGCAGTGGACGTGATCACCCGAGGTATGCGTATCGATTTGAATGCATATAATATCAAACTCACTGCTATCCATCCCGGCCTGGTGGAAACTGAATTTTCGGTGGTGCGATTTAAAGGAGATACCGACAGAGCCTCCCAGGTTTATAAAGGATTTGATCCTCTGCAGGGAAAGGATATTGCAGATCTTATTCTTTTTGCATTGACTCGCCCTGCTCACGTAGTGATTGCTGACCTCGTAGTACTGCCTACTGCACAGGCAAGCGCCACATTGGTGAAGAAGGAGCTTTAGATCAGATTCCTCAGCGTAGCTTCATCGATTTCATGCTTGCCATCAAAAACCACCCGCCTGGGGCGAATGTTCAGTTTCGTGTTGAATGACTCCAGTTCATTCAATCTCTCGGGGTTAATGAACGGATCATTTGTTCCGTAAACCTGAATCATTTCTTTTGCCTGTAGCAACTCTTTTTCTCTATCAAAATCCATATCGGTAGGGAATACACCTGCCCAGAGTATAAGCCGATCGAAATGAATGCGACCATTCACGGCCCAGCGTGAAACAGTGGCTGCACCTTGAGAGAACCCAAGAAGTGTAATGGATTTGATTTTTCGTTTACCGATTTCCTTTTCATAGAGGGCATCGAGGTAAGTGAGATAGTTGTCAATATCCATCTGCCGGTTTTCTTTTGTCATCCATGTAGCCCCCACACGATGAGAATTTCGAAAGCCACCTTCTTTCAATTCGTTTACGTAGAATCGGGAAAGACCTTCCGGAGCGATGATGCAGGTGTTTTTGTTTTCGAGCAGGGCAAACTTTCGGATAAAGTAATGGGCCAGCTGGCCATAGCCATGAATCACAAACCACACCTGCTCCGTATCGTCATTGATTTCACCTAACCTGGAGTAACGTGCTTTGAATGAAAAATCCAGTTCGTTTTGAGTCATGTCAAGAAAAAGTAAAAAAATAACCCCGTGAGTTTCAGCCTCACGGGGTTAAGTATAACATCTTTAAAAAGGATTAACGCTTGAATCCAAGAGCACTACCACCGCATTTGCCACCTCCATCGAAGGTGTACTGGATGTAGTAAATACCTGTTGCGTTGCATGGATAGGCAATGGCAGAAACCAGTTGCCCGTTGATTTTACTTGATGCCACTTTGTTACGGTTAGAATCAAACAAGCTTACTACAATACCATCCGTAGCCGTTCCGTTAGCACAAAGGTTGATCATGTATTGCGTTCCTTTCGTGAATACGTAGCTATACTCTACTTTATCTTTCGCACCACCTTCACCGTCTACCTTGTAGCTTTTGAGAAAGTTGAATCCGTCAGCTAATTTAGGAATACATGCGTTGCTGAAACCATCAGCGTTACATTGACCAATCAAGTTGTAAGATGTAAAACCAGAGATGAGCAGCAGAAATACAATTGCACCTATCTTTTTCATAATGTATAAATCGTGTGTATTACTAAGTCTTGTTATTGGATCAATTAATAATCTTATTTCTAAGGGTATTCGTCAGGTTGCGAATGGCTTCTACATCCGCATCCGTAATGTCAATTGTAGTGGTGCTATTGTCTTTAATCATGGCCACTCCATTTACAATTTCCATGGTAGATTCCTTATACGTATAAGTGATATTGATTTTATCAAAAGCAGCTTTCAATTGCTCCAGATCCTTCAATAAGGATGCCATATTTTCATCGTCTTTATAGAAAGAGAAAAGCAGTACAATTTGCTCCAGAATGATCTTTTGTTCACCAATGGTTTCCTTCAAGGCGGCATTTTTTGGATTTCTTGCCGCCACCTGACACGTGATCTGCATGGCTTCAACCCATCCACCCGTCAGTGAAAGTACACTCAGGTTGGAGCGACTTTGCGTTTGCAGGTAGTGATTGATGTTGTTAAAATTCTGGGTGGTAATCAACAGCAGGGAGTCGAGGTTTTTGCTGTTGGTCGCCAGTCTTCCAATGGTTTCAATATCAAAAAACTGCCCAATGTTCAGCCCGTCAGCGATGGACTTGATGGAGGCCAGGTATTTGATACCGTCTTCATTGCGTTCGTAAATGTTGGTGTATCCCAAATCGGTACCGTAAACTCCCAGATTAAGCGCTTTTTGATAGCTGCTGTTGTATTTGGAGAGATTGTCGGGAGAGTTCAGGAAGGACACATCGTACTTAGTACCCGACTCCTTCAGGAGAACTGAAATTTCCAGAGGACTCGGAATGGATTGTAAAACACTACTGATGACTTCCTCATCGATAGTGGGGCCTTGTGTTTTGGCGGAATCCAAACTCGCCAGGAATTCCTTTTCATCTGGTTTTTTTCCTGAACCGCATGCGGCTAAGACCACCGCCAAAAGAGCTATAAGTACTGTTCTCATACCTTAAAATTATCGTATGCAAAATTAAAAATTCACTCCTCCTTACCAAAAACCTTACGTTCGTTTACTTCTTCTTAGGAATGTTAACTTTTTCGAACGAACTGATCAATTTACGTAAAAGCTCGAAGTATAAAGCCAAATAAAGGGCAATGGACATCATCCATATAACCAATATATTGAAAATGTAAGTACTAATGTTAACTCCGAATAGATTCTTATTGGGAAAAAAGAAAGCCGTGCGGTAGTCCAGTAGGGAAGATGGTTTCGGATCCTGGAAAATAGGATTGATCTGCTGGATCAGTTCACCCTTGTATTCCATCAATCGCTCTTTTGTATTTACGTTTTTAACCAGGTCAGCCAGGCTTTCGTTGTAGTATTTGTTTTTATAGTCATTGACGGAATATCCTGCTGTGTTTTTTTCAAAATAGGCCATTGCCTTTTCTTCAATATCCACGTTCCTGTTGTATTCCTTTTGATAATACTTCTGAAAATTGTCGAGGTATGTTTGAATTGCCTGACCTATTTCTTTTGTGTATTTGCCGGGCACCAGTACTTCCTTCAGATCGATCTTCTCTACGCCCTGCCGGAACGGTTCATCTCCCAGCTCATCACGAAGAATAGATAAATTATACCCCATGATTTTTTTAACTGAATCGTTCGGGTTGTTAATATTTTCGAGCAGGTACATATTCTTACGCTTCAGTTCATCGCCAAGGTACCCCGCTTTGAAATCGGCTTTTGATCCTTCGCTGTTAAACTGGTAATACGGCTGCTCGTATTCATTGTTTTTGAATTGATACACGGCCATGGCTTCATACGCCCAGCGCGAAGCCATCATGTCGGCTACTACCGGCACTTTGCCTTTGGTGCTGATCAGGTTATTGAGTTTATCAAAAGGGAATAGCAATCCGCTCAGGATCATCTGAGGGATGAGTAGCAGCGGAATCATTACATATACCGTAACAGCCGAATTGAAGGCCGAACTGATATTCAATCCCAATACATTGGCAAAACAGGAAGTGCTGAACAGTACCAGCCAGAAGGCGAACGTCATTCCTTTGATTTCCAGTATGAGGTGCCCGATAAAGACATACGATAAGGTTTGGATGGCGGAGAGCATGAACAGGATACCCAGCTTCGAGAACAGATAACTATTCCAGCTCAGGTTGAGGAACGATTCACGTTTCAGTATTCGCCTGTCACGAATGATTTCTTCGGCACTTACCGTAAGCCCCATGAACAATGCCACGATAATGGACATGAGCATGAAGGCAGGGAAGTTGTCGTTGAAACGGAAAATGTATTCTTTGCCACCGGGTGCGCTTTTGTACTTGATGATAAAGGCAAGTATAATGGCCAGCAGCGGGCCTTCTAGCAAATTGATCAGCAGGTATTGCTTGTTGCTGAGCTTGGCCAGGAAATCGCGTGTGCTGAAAATCTTGATTTGCTTGATCCAGTTGGGAATTTTTAATGTAACGGGCGGAGCTTCACGGATATCCTCAATGCGATTGATCTTGAACCGCTCCTTATACATTTCATTCCACTTGACCGGAGTAACCTTGCGCTTGTTGGTAGGTTCACCGTATTCATCGACTACTTTCGCTTCGATGATATTGAAGATCTGTTCCGGGTTTACATTACCGCAGGTTTCGCATTGCCCGCGGTTGCTGTCTACCTGATGTGTTGATTTCTTAAAATAGGTAACGGCTTCTACCGGAGGGCCATAATAGGAAGGATAACCACCGGTATCCATAATGATCATCTTGTCAAACATCTTATAAATGTCGGACGATGGCTGGTGGATCACCACGAAGATGAGCTTGCCTTTCAGTGAGAGCTCCTTCAGTAAGTCAATTACATTTTCTGAATCGCGCGAAGAGAGGCCAGAGGTGGGTTCATCCAGAAAGAGAATGGCGGGCTCGCGGATTAACTCTAAAGCAATGTTTAATCTTTTACGCTGGCCACCGCTGATGGTCTTTTCCAGTGGATTACCCACTTTCAGGTCTTTACGCTGATCAAGACCTAAATTTTCAAGTACTTCCATGACGCGTTTCTGCAATTGCTCTTCGGTATAGTCAGCAAAGCAAAGTTTCGCGTTATAGTATAAGTTTTCGTAAACAGTTAATTCCTCGATCAGTAAATCGTCCTGCGACACAAATCCGATTACGCCTTGTATCTGATCTTTCTGAGTATGGATATTAAAACCATTGATCAGAATTTCACCTTTACTCGGTTTTTCCAAGCCCGCAAGGGCAAGCAGCAAAGTGGTTTTACCGGCACCGCTGGCTCCCATGATACCGATGAGCTTACCTGGGCCTTCGGATATGACCACATCGCGTAAGCCAATAGCACCGTTGGGAAATTTGAATTCCTCGATGTTGGCGTTGAAAGATAATTTGGTTGTTCTTAACTCTTCGTTGAAAGCAGAGACCAGGTCACTGTAATAGTGCGCGTCACCGGCCTGTGTTTTGATGGTGCTTCCATGAGAGAACAAATACACCCTGTTGGATTGCATGATGAATCCATTGAGTATGGTTGCTTCCTCACCCAGGTATTTGGTGAAGTACATATCCACACTGGATACACGCATAAAGACCAGGTTACCTTCCAGGTGAGCGTGTCCGTGTTTTTGCAATTCGGCCGATTTGCCCGGAGCCGAATTGACGATAAGGATATCAGGGAAATTGAGCTGAGCTACATCTTCGCTGATGACGAATGACTCAATGAGCAGATACTGTTCCTGCACAATGTTAAACACAGTCGATACCGTGTTTATAATTTCCATACGTTGAGGAGTGAAGTTCTTGTCAGAACCTACCAACTCCAGCAACTTGATCAGTACAATGGTCTTTTGTTTTTGAGTAAGCGTCTTGTTGATCTTCTTGCAGATCCCCAGGGTTTTAACAGAATCTTTTACGGAAGTGAGTTTGTTCTTTTCTTCTTCTTTTCCATAACCTGAAAAATCATCATAGAGCTGAACGTATTCCTTTACGGAATCCTGGTCCAGTTCCTGTTGAAAAAAACGGATAATAAACTGTCTCTCGTTTTCTGTAACACCACCATCCTGCTTTGTGATAATCGCAAAAAGCTGGGTTAGCGCCTTGAGTATTTCCTCACTCATCGTGAATCGTTAATTGTTAAAGGTTAATTGTCAATCGGGGGCAGTAATTACGATCAACGTTAACTATCAACGGTTTGATTAATACGTTTTGAATTCGAAGGGGATTTCCACCAACTCAGAAAACTCTTCACCTGCTTCTTCCATGTCTTCATCATCTTCGTGAAAGTACCAGAGTATTTTCATGCCTTTGATATCTTCCAGTGCAGAAAGCACATCCAGAATCAGTTTAGAGGAAGCGGTATTGAAGTATTCCAGTTTGAAAACAAATTCAGTAGAAGCATTGGCTTCGGCAGCATATTTCTCCAGCCACTCTAACACAGGGCGGTAAAATTCAGCTGAATCTTCGGGGAGTGAACGACCTGAAATTTCAAAGATTCCATTCTTCTTATCCAACATGATTTTCGGTGTGTCCTCAGTTCCTTCTAGATTTAAAATTTCCATGATTATCCAGTTTATAAATGATAATGTTTTTTGTCGATTGTAATTATTCTTTTTCGCGCGATACGTTCACCTTCAGGCAGAAGAAGGCGTAGTCGGCATCCATTTCAGGAAAAATAAATTCAAGCTTTTCGCCTGACTTACGGGCCATGTCTACAAAGCCAAGACCAGCACCTCCCTTTTCAGAGATCTGTGTGTTCTTGATGATTGCCTTGTACATTTCTTTTAACCCTTCCTTATCCTGTGCATTCAGGTCTTCCAGGTTTTTAGTGAGGCTGGCTACGTGTTCTTTGGCAATAGGATTACCAGTAAGAATGCTGTAACGGTTTTCATCTTTAGAAATCATGAAAATTGCACTGGAGCTTACCAAAGAGCCTGCCTTAGTACCTTTTTCACTACTGTGTTTAACAATATTCTGAAGGGCCTCCACCATCACATTAAAAACCTTTCGCTTTATGCTCGAGTCCTCTCCGGAAGAGTCGAGGTTACGCTCGGCCATGGCGAGAATCGATTTGGTAGTTTCCTGGGTGAAGTCCCCTTCGTATACCAGAATCAACTTCTGTGTCATCATGGTGCGATGCAGGTCGTAAATGAAATTCATTGCTTTAGAGTTTGAAGTCCGAATTTAGAGTTTTTGATTTATTAAAATAATTGTTTTGTGGTCTTTTCCTGAATCTGAGTGCTTTAGAACTTAATACCGATCAGCAAGACGTCATCCGTTTGCTTGTGTTCTCCGCGCCATCCTTCCCATTCGGTATCAAAGATTTCACCGGCCTCTTTCATGGCCAGCGTATTCACGCGCTCAATAATTTCGCGCACTTTCTTCGGCCCGAATTTACGACCTTCCGGTCCACCAAACTGATCAGGGAAACCATCGGAGCTGAAATACATGGAATCTCCGGGATTGAACTGAATTTTCGTATTGGTGAAGTTAGTCTGATTTTTATAGATACCTCCTCCGATCGGGAATTTGTTTCCTTTCACCTCATCCATCACACCATCTTTGATGTAATACAGCGGGCGGTGTGCGCCGGAGTATTCCACCTCGCGGGTTTCGATGTTGATACGGCAAAGGGCGATATCCATACCGTCTTTGGTCGCACTGTCATCCTGATCCTGACGAAGGGTTTGGGTTACACCTTCATCCAGCAGGTCAAGGATTTTACCCGGATCAGTAACTTTACGGCTTCGTACAATATCATTCAACAGGAAGTAGCCGATCAAGGAGAGCAATGCTCCTGGTACACCGTGGCCGGTACAATCTACTGCGGCAATAAAGATGTCGTTCTTCATCTGTACAAACCAAGGGAAGTCTCCGCTGACTACGTCACGGGGTTTGTAGAGGATAAATGAATCCGGCAAGGTCTTATTGACCAACCGCGTATTGGGCAGAATGGCATTCTGGATACGCTTGGCGTAGTTGATGGAGTCGTTGATCTTCTTGTTCTTGTTCTGAATCTCCACCTCAATCATTTTACGCTCGGTGATATCGTGCGATACAACGAGTACCGATTCCAGGTGTTTGTTTTCATCGTACTCCGGCATGGCATTTACCTGCATGATCAGTTTGCCCTGACCAGAAGGGAAATCCATTTCAGTCGATACTTTATCGTTGGTGGTATTTACCTGCTCAACAATCTGCAACCATTTGTCCAGAATAGTGCTGTCCAGATCGGTTTCTCTTACCTTCTTATTGAGGAAATGATTGGGCTTCTGACCGGTGAACGCCTCGATTACCGGGTTGATGTAGGAGATGGAATCATTTTCAAGACGGGCGATAAGGTCAAGCGAGTTTTCAGAAAGGGCCTGCATCTTGCTTCGCATGCGTTGTTCCTGTTCAGCTCTTCTGCGCTCGGTAATATCGCGCGAGTTGACAATGTATCCGCGTATGGCAGGGTTAGCCATATTGTTGGTACCGGTCGATTCAATCCATACATAAGCGCCATTGCTGCTCTTGTATTCGTATTGCACGGTTGCTTTTTCGTCTGGCTTATTCTTCAGATGTGCAAACAATTCTTTGAATGATTCCAGGTGATCGGGATGAACTTTATCCAGATCCTTTGTTCCCTGCAGGTCTTTCTGAGCATAACCCAAGATCGGCTGCACGGAAGGAGAGATGTAACGGATCGTGCCGTCCTGCTCGTAGATGGTGATGACTTCCGAAGCGTTTTCCAGCAAGAGCTGCATCCGCTTCTGCTGATTGTTTACTTCTTCGATCTGTTCTTCCAGGCGCTGGTTACTGCGTTGCAGTTCTTCAGAGGTAGCCTGCATTTCTTCTGCATTCTGGCGAAGTACTTCCTGCTTTTCTTTCAGCTCATTACTCATGGCCTGTGATTCGGCCAGCAAGGTGCGTGTGCGTTCGTTCACCTTGATGTTGAAGATGGTACGGGCAAGAATCAAACTTAACTCTTGCACAAACTTTACCTGCGATGAGTCAAATCGTTTGAACCCGGCAAACTCCAGCACACCATACACTTCTTCGTTGGTGATCAACGGCACAATCAAAATACAGGTTGGTTTCTGATCACCAAGGATACCCGAAGTGATACTCATGTACTCGTCGGGTATTTCTGTGCGCATCACTGTGTCCTGCTCGATGGCGGCCTGACCTACCAGGCCTTCAGCAAAGCGGAAAGATTTCTTTAAGTATTTTTTACGATTGTAGGCAAAACTGCTGCGTAGTTCGATCCGCTTCTCACCGCTCTCATCATTCACTACATAGAATGCACCCTGTATTGCACCAATCTTTCCAAGAATGAATTTGATCACGTCATCACCCAGTTCATCCAGGGTGTCGTGCAATCGGAGAATTTCTCCTACCTCGGCCACCCCGCGCACAATCCAGTTGCGTTCCGTATCTCTGCGCTCATTCTCAATCAGGTTGTTACGCATATCGATGAGTGACAGACCGAGCGTATCGTTTTCACTGGCCGGGCTGAATGCGGTATCAAACTTTCCTTCTCCTACTTTCTGTGCAAATTCAGCATTGCCTTTCAGCACCAGTACCAGTTCATCTACCTTCACCGCCATGCGACCGAATTCATCGCTTGAGTGGTTGTCGCTTGGTTCTGGCAGCACTCCTTTTGACACCATCTCTAATGTGTTGCGCATGGTATTGAGAGGCTCGGTCAGTGAGCGGGCAAATATCATCGAGAATAACACTCCCAGGATCACGATCGTGATACCGGCAAAAACGTAGATGTTAACCAATTGCTTGTTGGCTAATTCAATCTCACTAAAGTCGAACTTAGTGACGATGATCCAGTTGCCAATTTTAGACTTGGTCCAGCTCGCTACTACTTTGGTATTGCGATAGTCAGTAGCTTCTCCATTTCCTGTTTCTGATTTCTGAGCGAACTGTGCCAGCTCTGCTTTCTTGTCGGTAAGATCCAGCGTTTTTAATGCCGCTGCGGTGTCCAGTCGCACGGGGCCCTGCACCAGTACCTTTTTGGTACCGGGATCTTGTTTCAGAATAACCACTTCACCGGATGCTCCCAGTTTATCGGCTCTGCTTAAGGAGGTGAATAAATTCTTTACATCTATTTTGCCAATTAAAATCAGTTCACCTACCTGCACCCCTGCGTACAGGGTGTATTGTTTATCCGATTCTCTTTTCACATTGCTGAATGCCACCTCATGCGCCGCATCGCTGAAGAACGAATTGTCGACTGCCGAAAAATGATTTCCTGCCGCCTGCTTTGCATCGGTCGATTGAACAATACTTCCTTTGCTATCCGTAATGATTACTTCGCTCCACTGAAATGCGCTTTTTATTTTTTCTGCATTTACCTGGTTGGTCGAATCAGTGGAATTCTGCACTAAGTGTAATGAATTGCTGATGGCCGAGAGATAATTGTCCACCACTACTTTGTTGACAGCTGAAACTGCACTCAGCTCTGAGGCGATGCGTTCTTGCGCCGCTTTCTGATTGATTTTATAAGTGAACAAACTGATCGTAACCACCGAAGCGATGGTCAGCAGGAGGATGAGGCCCGTTATCTTTGCACTTATTTTAAAATTTCTAAACATACAATTCCTGGTAATTTCTATTAACCGATTTTATCTGCAAGTAAGGTGGCCATTTCATCAATTTGCTTTCTGATGTTTTCTTTCAATGGCGAGAACGTAGCCAACTCCATGACTCCTTTTATTTCATTTCCTTTTCTGATCACGGAGAGAAGCAGGAATCTTGGTGACGCACTTCCCAGCCCACTCAGCACCGTGATGTATCCTTCCGGAATATCATCGATATAAAGACTCTTTCCGGACAAGGCTGCCTGCCCGACCAGGCCTTCGCCGAATTCAAATTGTACTTTGTTGCTTTCTGCCATATTCAGGGCATAACCCGAGCGAAGTTCAAGCACACGCTTGTCGTCTTTCTGAGCGGCTACATAGATCGCACCCTGCCCGGCATCCAGCTGCTTGCTGATGGAGTTAAGGCCTGACTGAAGTGTTTCTTTTTCGCCCTTGACCTGATCGATGGCCGCCCGAAATGCTTTGACCAGGTCGGAATCTTCTGCCTGTCCTCCGCTGGTTCCTTCAGTTGTTGCGTTTTCGGTTTTACGCTTTTCCAGGTAAACGATGGTTTCTTTTTTGGTGAGCAGTGCAAAGAGAACGGCACCCAGGCCGATCAAGAACGTGATGAAGATGACCGCGAATAGCTGAATGAATACGGGCCATGCTCCGTCTACACTGGCTACCTGACCTTTGTACACCAGGTTGTGCGGAAGCATAAACAAAACGAATGCAGATACAACGATGCCTGCAAAAAAGAATACGCTGATGACCTTGCCCAGCCTGGCCTGATCTTTAAACAATTGTGTAATACGTTGCGTCATTTATACTGTCTGTCTAGTTCTTTCAAAAAATCTACAATCTCATCTACTTTCATCACGTGATCGATTTGTGTCAGTGCCATGGCAGCCTTCGGCATGGTATCGATCATACACTCGGCCGGTTCCTGCACCAGGGTAAGCCCCCCTTTGTCTTTGATGTACTTCATGCCCAGACCTCCATCGCGGTTAGCGCCTGAGAGAAGTATACCAATCAGCTTGTCGCGATACACATACGCGGCCGTGCCCAGGGTGATGTCAATAGCGGGCCGCGAGTTATTGATCATCTCTTCCGTAGATAAGGCGAAGTAATTTCCCAACTCCACGGACAGGTGATAGTTGGAAGGAGCCAGGTACACTGCCCCCTTTTTAATGGGTTCCTTATCGTATGGTTCACTTACCTGCACTACACTTTTTATTGACAAGGCCTCCACGAATCCATTGCGCACGTGCTTGAGCCGGTGGAGGCACATGATGATTGGAAGAGGAAAGTTCTTTGGCAACTGCGAAAGTATTTTCACAATCCCCTGGAAGCTGCCTGCTGACCCCCCTATAACAACGGCTTTGTAGCTGTTATTTAAGTTGTATTTATTCATGGGCCTGCTTCCCTTAGTCCTTTATCTTCTTATACACTTTTTCCTCATTGTTCACCACGATGAACTTGCTGGCGATGTCGCACCAGATCAGTGACTCTTTCGAACCAATGGCCAGGTACCCGTACTTGAACAAACTCTCGTGGAATTTCTTCAATACATCGTTCTGCAGCGACTGGTTGAAATAGATCATTACATTGCGGCACAGGATCAGATCAAACTTGTTGAAGATCTCGCCGGTTACCAGATCGTGTTTTCGGAAGGAAACGTTCTTGACCAGGTCTTTGTCAAACACAGCCCGGCCGTTTTCTTCCTTGTAATAATCCTTCAGTGATTTTTTTCCTTCGTAGCGGATATAGTTTTTTTCGTTCAGCTCCATGTTTTTGATGGGATAGGAGCCTGATTTTGCTTTCTCTAATATGTTTACATCCAGATCGGTAGCGATGGTAGTAACCTGGTCCAGTATGCCCATTTCCTTTAACAGGATGGCCATGGAAAACACTTCTTCACCCGAAGAGCATCCTGCATGCCAGATCTTGAATTCTTTGTGGTTGAGCTGAATGCCAGGGATGATTTCATCGCGAAGGATACGCCAGAAACTGGGGTCGCGGAACATCTCGGTCACGTTCACGGTCAGCTCATCCAGAAACTCGTCAATGAAAGTGGGTTGTTCGGTTAATTTCTTGATAAGTGCTTCTACACTCATGCTTTTTAGTTCCAGAATCCTCAGCATACGTCTTTTAAAAGACGACATGGCGTAGTTTCTGAAATCGTATCCGTGCTTCTTTTGGATCAGCTCGGTGATTCTTTTTAAGTCTGCAATGTCAATGTCTTGAACCACAGGAAGAGGATTAAATAAACCAACTAAAAAACAATACTGCTAAACTTTAACAGTAAGCCCAAAAATAAATTAACCTGATTTTACAGGCCTGCTTATAAGGAGGTAAAACTTACATGTGTTTAATCTCACCTCTTCACCTCATTTATTTCTTAAAGGGCTTCGAAATTAAGCATTTCGCTCAGGTTTTGGATAGCCCCTCCAAACTCTTATTTTTTTTTAATGGCCAAGTCTCACCTTTTTCGCGAAAGCTCGGCTTGGGTAATTTTCAGTGCTTCCAGTTGAATCTGAAGGGTTTCCTGCATTTGTTCTGCCATAGCCCAGTCGTTTCCACGGGCAGGCTCCTTCAGCTTTTGTTCTAATTCTGCTATTCTGATCAGGTAATCGCGCTCCTTGCGGCTCATCTCTTCCTGGGTGGCCGTCAGCTCTTCCATGTTCTGGCGCATCTCTTCTTCCTGTGCGTGCATCGCTTCGGCTGCCATCTTCGATTCTTCCAGTAGTTTGCGGTTGCGCTGGTTGTTTTTCACCGATGCCAGGGTACTGGCCAGTGTTTCGCCCAGCTTTTCCACAAAACTGATTTCATGCGGCAGGTAAGGTTTGAAGGAAGCAAGTTCCACCAGCCCGTACACATTCATGTCTACTTTCAAAGGCACTACTAGGATGGCTTTCGGGTTTGCCTCGCCCAGGCCCGAGGTGATGCGGATGTAATCTTCCGGTATCTCGCTCAGGTAAATCGTATCTTTTTCCAGGTACGCCTGGCCTACCAGGCCTTCGCCTAATTTCAGTTTCTGCTGCTCGTATTTTTTGGTGTTGAAAGCATAGAGGGAGATCAATTCCAGGTATTTGTTCTGGTCATCTTCATCGTTCAGCACGTAAAGGCTGCCCTGATTGGAGCCAGTGTACTGCACCAGTGTAGCGATGATCGAATCGCCCAGTACGTGAATGTTGTCATTGCTTGATCGCAGGATGTCCACAAATCGGGCGACACCTTCATTCGCCCATTTTCGTTTCTGCTCTTCCTCATTCATGGTCTTCAGCTTGGTTTGCATCGATACCAGTGAGGCGGCCAGGTGATTGCCTTCCACGGACTGATCCGTTTGAGTGTACACGGTTTCCAGGTTGCCTTCGCCAATGTTTTGCACAAAGGAGGAAGCCTGATTGAGCTGATCGATAATGTGATTAAGCCCGCCGGCTACTTTTCCTATTTCATCGGCCTCCACCTGATCGACATACTCGCGATTAATAGCGGCTTTTTCGATTTTCTTTAAGGGCAACACTATCTTCTTGCGGAAGATAAATACGGCTATGAACAGCAGTGCGATGGAAATGAATGTGCTTGCCCCGATAACAAACACCAGCAGCGACCAGTTGGCCTCCGCATCTTCGTGTATATCTTTTTCCAGCGCGCTGAACTGGCCGGAAAAGATGAGCCATTGCCCAGGGAGTACGGTATGTGCTTTCGCAACAGCCGGGTCTATTATTTTTTGTGTTACCGGTTGTGTTACTTCGTTGGTTACGCTATCCGACACCACTTCGGTGACAGTCGTCATCACCGTGCTGTCTTTCCATACTTCATGTGTGGTGATGGTGAACAGGCTTTTTTTGTAAGCTTCCCATGTTTCCAGAGAGCGGTTCAGGGTAATCTGCGTAAGCCGCGATACCGGACTGATCGCTTCTTTGGTGCTGCTGATCACACCTCCCTCTTTCAGTATTTTAAATTGGGTATTGAGTTCTTCTGTTCCGGCTACGATCGCATTGAGTTTACTTTTTTCTCCACGAAGGAAAAGAGCGACATCCGTAGAAAGCTGTAATGCCTTCATCTGGCTGGTGTGGATCACCCGCTCTTGTTTTTCATTTACACTCCATCGATGTAAGCATACACGGATCACCACCAACTGGATAATCATGACAAGCGTAAACAGTACCGCCAGGGCTACCGATTTACTTTGGAGATTTTTGAGCCTGAACATAGCGTTTCAAAAATAGGCTTTTTTGATTGCCCTTAAAGCTTCATGTAGTATTAGGGGCATTTTTGCTCTATTTTTATTATCCGTTGTCGGCCTTCCGGCCAGTTTAATGAGATTACTCCAGGCTTTCCTTACCAAAGCCGAAAGGCAGGAGCGAGGCCGATGAAGCGCACTTCACCCATTGCTGCTCTGGCCCCAGCATGACAATTTCCAGCGGTTGGCTTTGGCGGTTTTCATATTCGGTAAGCACCTGGCGGCAGGCACCACACGGGGCGGCAGCTACCAGTTCTTTATGGTTTTTC
>JAHEZH010000232.1 GCA_023251155.1 Flammeovirgaceae bacterium
AAGGGGCTTAGCTCGTTTGGCTTTAGTGTCGATTTACAATCAGTAGGCATTGGAGTAATTATTATGAAATGCGATCACCCTCAAGTGACCAACAGCTTTTACTTATTCCCTCATTGGAAATTAGCTTAGGTGCACATATTTGTGGTGCCCCAATACCTTGCGATTGAACGGGAAGAGCCGTGTGACAAGGTGATGTTTAATCACAGTTCTCTCGAAACTTAATGGTGTAATCAAGCCACCCGTTCGTATCTATACTAGATTAAGCTCTATGTGAGTCACCATCATCAGGTTTTTGTTCCGCCAACTGGCGTAAGATCTCCCCATGCGTATTCTGCTCCATGCAAACCCTGGTTGATCCAGAATTCCTGTTATACGGCCTAATTAGTATTGACATATCAACCAAAACTTAGCCGTTTTATACAATTTTCCCAATTGCTTTGTGGTAATTATTGCGCTTATAATTTATCCGTAAAAACAGCTGACATGAAAATAGTAACAGCAAGTTTGGCACTGGTCTTTTTTTTATAGGTCAGCTACCTGCACAAAACAAAAAAGGGGTTTCAAATCAAAACAAAATGAAGACGACGGAACAGTATACATTTCCACTAAGTGATCAGGTAACAAGACAAAAAGTATCCTTTAAGAACAGGTATGGTATCCGTATTTCAGCAGAAGTATATACTTTAAAAGGAATTGATACATCCAAAAAATATCCAGCACTGATAATGAGCGGGCCTTTCGGCGCGGTAAAAGAACAATCGTCAGGATTATATGCTGAAACTCTTGCTGAGCGCGGTTTTATAACGTTGGCTTTTGACCCTTCGTTTACAGGCGAAAGTGGTGGTGAAGTTCGCAATGTGGGATCGCCTGAAATGTTTACCGAAGACTTCAGTGCTGCAGTGGATTATTTAGGATTGCAGTCGTACGTTGACCGTAACCAAATAGGTGTAATGGCAATATGTGGTTTAAGCGGAATGGCGCTTACTGCCGCTACAAGTGATACCCGGATTAAGGCCATAGCCACTGCTTCGATGTACGATATGTCGAGGAGCATCAGCAAGGGTTACAGAGACAGTTACACCCCGGAACAACGCCATAAAATTGTGGATTACCTTAGCGAACAACGATGGAAGGATGCCGAGAGCGGAAAATATGAAATTGGCTTGCATGAAATTCCATTTGACGAAAATGGAAACATAATTAAAATGCACCAGGGTTTGCCCGATATATTACCTGCAAATGCTAATCCTGTTTTAGTTGATTTTTTTGACTATTACAAAACAAAACGTGGGTATCATCCGCGTTCTATTAATTCTACGTCGGCATGGACGGCAACTACACCGGTTTCATTTTTTAGTTTCCCCATGATGTCAAATATCGGAATGATTTCGCCACGACCTGTTTTGTTGATTGCGGGAGAAAAGGCACATTCTCGTTACTATTCCGAAGACGTGTTTAAGATGGCGTCCGAACCGAAAGAATTGGTCATTGTGGCCAATGCAACTCATTGTGATTTGTACGATAAAAAGGATTTAATTCCTTTCGATAAAATCGAAAAGTTCTTTAGGGATCATTTGAAGTAGTTCATTAAAAAGTGAACACTCAAATAATCATCGTTCAATTGTTTTTGCTGTAAAGTTGACTGGTGACTTTTGGCGGGATGTAAGTCAAGTTCTACCCAGCTCATTTCATGCTGTGCTGCAAACAATACCGCCTCTGCCTGCTTTGCTGTGTGGCCGTAACCTCTATCACAGACGATGGAGATCATCATTTTACTTAATGGCGTGAGTCATCCGTTTTGTGCAGTACAAAGGTCATGCGGATATACAATAAAAAGTGGTATGATGAGACTATTTTGAAATGAACGAAGTCATGAAATAAAAATGAGACATTGTGAATTAGCAGGAGTAGACTACATCTCCGGGTAAATAAACTGTATGAAGCGGCTATTCTTCAGGATCACCTTTGCTGAGATGCCGAACATCCGTTTAAAGAAGCGGTTGAAATGCGATTGATCGGTGAAACCGTATTTAAGCGAAGCGTCAAAGAGCTTTTCCTTGTCCACAATCGCTGCCGTGAGCACTGCCTTGATGCGTTTCCATAGAATGTATTGTGAAAAAGGAACTTCCAATTGTTCCAGAAACAAGTGCCGTGTTCGGTCCGGTGATAGGTGGATATGGCAGGCTACTGCCTCCAGCGTGATGGTCTCGTTGAGATGATCATGGATGTAGGTGGTTGCCTGAAGTATACGAGCATCGGTCACTTCGGATGTTACCGGGCGAATGAGTCCTTTAAAAATTTCGGAGAGTAGAATGTCGGATTGAATTTTTAATTGCGCCGGATGGAGATCTTGCGAAAAGCGTTCACCAAATTCTGCAATCTGTTTCCGAGACAGCACCGCTTCGATGTTGAGAAAGTTCTTGTCAATTAAAACACTCTTGAGCTGCCGGCCAAGGAAACTCTTGCTTTCTACATAGTACACCAGAAAGGTGCCTTGTGGGGCGGAGCAGGAATGACGGGTGTACTTGTCAATGATAAATCCATGCAGTCCTTTATATTTTTTTCCTCCGATCTCGCTATCGAAGGTAGACTGCGTGCTAACTACGATCTGGTAACAGCTATGGAAATGGACGTCTACCACCGAAATGGTAGTATGGAAGCACATCACATTGGTGGTGTCAATAGCGCCTATGCCCCCGGTACTTTCGGGGGGTGAGTCAAGAGTGTTGTGCACAGTTTTAGTATGGGCGGCAGATGTGGGTTTCATTACATTGATGATACTGCTTGGAAAAGGGAACAGGTATAACACGACTAGTCGGCAAGTTATTAAACTGGATTAACGCAGCATTAATCAAATCAAACAGATGATTAAGGTATTCAAATATCAGCTGTTTGATAATCATAATAGGTTGTTTGAAATTCTTATGATCCACCCAAAGTCTTTATTGTAGGTTTGGAGCTACATAAACTGTTCATCTTTATGAAGTTCATCGATATAATGAAAAAACAATCGGTGTGTGCAGCCAATTTCCATTTGTAACCCAAGCTGAACGATCAACGATCCATGTAAAACGCTCTGAGCAGACACCCGGCGCTTATGATTTGAAAATAGAGGCCCATTATTGTATAGTTTTTATTATATTAATAAATTGAAACCAGCTTGCTTGGAGTAGGCGAACATGATGAACTTTACGTTGAGGATATGGCTATTAATGTGATGTCAGTTACGAATATCTTAGACTTCAATGGTGAATTAAAGCTCCAGGGTTTTAAGGTATATCCCATTGACACCAAAAAGAATATCGTGCGTTCTTATAATCGCAAGGACTTTTATAAGATATGCGTCATCACCGGACATAATATCATTCACTATGCCGACAAGGGTTTTGATGTTAATGGAACTACGTTGTTTTTCGGGAATCCACTTATTCCATATAGTTGGGAGAATGTGACGGAACAGACGGGGTATACTTGTCTTTTTTCAGAACGTTTCTTGAAACCAAAAGATCGTACGGAGAGCCTTCAGGAATCACCGCTGTTCCGCATTGACGGAACACCTATCTTTTCCCTTGATGACGATCAGCGGCTGTTTGTGGAGCAACTATTTCAGCGGATGCTTACCGAGCAGCAAGCGAATTATCAGTTTCGTGATGACCTCATTCGTAACTATATCAACCTGATCATTCATGAAGCGCTCAAGATGCGTCCGACTCAAACGAAAGTACGGCATACGGACGCCTCTTCCCGTATCGCCATACAGTTTCTTGAATTACTGGAACGTCAGTTCCCCATTGAAAATGCAGACCAAACCCTGCAACTGAAAACAGCTCAGGCCTTTGCCGATCAACTGGCTGTACATGTCAATCATCTGAATCGTTCTGTGAAGAGTGTTACAGGGAAGTCCACCACCACGCATATTGCGGAACGGATCATCACGGAGGCAAAGGCATTGCTGCAGCATACAGACTGGACAGTAGCACAGATTGGCTATTCCCTGGGCTTTGACTACCCGACCTACTTTAATAATTTCTTTAAGAAGATGACCGGTACATCGCCAATGACACTACGGGTATGATAGTATTATAAGCGATCATGAGTTCCCATTCTTTTCAAACCAACGATTTTAACGCCTACTTAAAAAGTGATGGTGTACGGATATACTCTATTGCTGACAATCCGGCGGTTACGCAGTTATATAGTCGAACCCTTTTTTATAAAATTGGTCTTTTGTCAGGAAGAGGCTTTGTTTGTGTGGACGGACATGTTGTTGCCTTTGACGGCACTGTGCTGTTGGTACATAAGCCGGGCGCAGTATCTTCTTGGAAGTTCGATGCGTGTTACGAACAATCGTATGTTGCCGTATATACCAGTGAGTTTTTCAATGTCGGGTGCTTCCGGTGGGTAGAGCAGTGCGCTCTTTTTTCTTCTTTACCGGGACTTGCTTTTCATCTTACCTTACAACAATCAAACTTCTTTAGCTGTGTGTTCAGAAAATTGGTCGCAGAACAAGGTGTTGCTACCAGGAGGGAAGTTCAAAACCGGATCAGTATGCTGCTTCACGCTGTACTGCAGCTTACACCGGCAGAAAAGCTAACACGCATGGAGGGGGTTCCGACAGGATCATCTGTCCTTCTGATGGAACTGGCTGAAAGGCAATTTCCTCCACTTACCCAGTTGCTCCATCTCAACTAAGGTGGAGCAACACCACCGATTTGTTTGAAAACCTTAATCATCTGTTTGATTATCGTTAGCCGTTGGCCAAGTCCTTCATGTTACTTTGATGCGAAGATCACGACACATGATGAGAACGGAAAAGAGCGCACGACAAGAATCTACAATTTTAGATCGGTTGAGGTCAGGACATCCTATTCGGCAGGATGATCCGGAGTATGGTGTGATTCAGAAAATTGTTGACCGTACCTTAAAACTTGTCAGCTCTTTAAATGCTTCCAGTACTACCGAGATGGTCCGAAATTACATGAGTGAGATCACCGGTCAACCAATTGATGTCAGCACCACGCTGTTTGCGCCCGTGTACGTGAACTTTGGAAAATTCATTTCACTGGGAAAAAATGTATTTATCAACCATGCCTGTTCATTTCTTGATATGGGTGGAATTATTATTGAGGATAATGTACAGATTGGACCAAAGGTGAATCTCATCACAGAAAATCACTCTGTTGATCCTGCCGATCGGAAGGCACTTCTGGCGAAGCCCGTGATCATCAGGAAAAATGCGTGGGTTGGGGCAGGGGCTACGATACTACCTGGAGTTACAGTGGGCGAGAATTCAATCGTGGCAGCAGGAGCAGTGGTTAACAAAAATGTTCCCAATAACACCATTGTTGGTGGCGTACCCGCTGTTGTTCTCAAATCCATTATTTAACCATGGTCCGGCTTATCTTAATGGACAGATGAATCGCTATAACCATTGGCATAGTCAAAAAGTGAGCAAGATGGTAAAAGAATAGGATACCTATAAAGTACAGCAAATGGCTACCGTATGTAATCGTGCTAAAATCGTTCTGTTTGAACGTTGGAATACTTCTTTACAAATTTTATCACAAGCAAAGAAAGCGCGTTACCCCTATGTAATGGATGCTTTCTCTTTTTTTAAATATAAAATATACATATGAAATATTGTGCGGTATTCGTCATTTTACTTTTTCCTGTGTCGCTATCTCTTGCGAGCTGCAGTAAGCACGATCCTTTCTCGGATATGAATAACGTGAGCGATGATGATAATCCTGAATATCCGATTAACAACCATGCCGTTAACACGATGAAAATCACCATTGGTTCTGTTGTGTTTATAGCAACGCTATATGATAATCCTTCTGTGACCCAACTGAAGAAAAGGCTGCCTCTTACAGTGGCCATGGCCGAACTTAACTCGAACGAGAAGTACTATACTCTGGCTGAGGGGCTCCCGGCCAGCGGCTCTTATACGGGTACCATTCAGAACGGAGATCTCATGCTGTATGGCAGTAACACCTTGGTTCTTTTCTATAAATCATTCTCCACTTCCTATCGATATACCAGGCTCGGGCGAATAGATAACCCTGAAGGTCTGGAAGCAGCTCTCGGATCGGGAAGCATAACGGTTACTTTTGAACTGGAGTGATACTCCGTTTTTGAAATGATTACTCTGGAGCCGAAATAGTGATTATTCATGACGAAATCTTTAGGATAGAAGTTAACTATAAAATCAATCTAATTACTCTTATGATTTCATTGGATTATTATGAAACCCTTTTCAATCACAACCAACGAAAGTTGGTAATGTTAAGAGAAATTATTGTTACTGATTTTAAGAAAATGGAACAGGCATTTTTTGAGGCAGATGTAACCAGGAATCTTAAAGTGATGCAACTTGAACTACATAAAATGAATCCAATTGTATCAAATTTAAAGTATCAAGAGCTTTCCTCTCTCATTGAAAAGTATAGAACTTTTAATGAATATGATGATAGTATAGCGCTTCTTCATTCTGAACTGAAGTTTCATCTGAATACGATTTATGTGTTCTTGAAGTAATGCGCCACTTTACTTTTGGATTAATATTCCCATTTTATGAATCAGGTTTTCTATCTTAAAGGGTTTGCTTAGAAAATCATTTGCTCCACATTTTTTTACTTGCTCTTCAGCGATGTTCGAAAACGCAGAGAACAAAATAATGGGAGTGGTTAGATTGAGTGATGCCTCATTTTGCCGAATGAATTGGGAAATTTCGTATCCACTCATGTCAGGTAGCTGAATATCCAGTAATATAAGATCAAAGCTTGTTTTAACAATTGAGTCTAATGCTTGTTTTCCATTTTCTGCAGTAAAGCAGTGGATCGAATAATCTTCCATAATGCTGTTAATAAGAAAGCGATTTGATTCCACGTCTTCCACGTATAGAATTTTCTTTTGATTCAGAATAGTGATATTGGAATTAGTAATTACCTCTTGCGTTTTGATTGGAACTTGATCGATGTGTGTAGAAAATGGGATGCGAGTGGTAAACGTAGATCCTTTGCCCGGGTTGCTGGTTACCCGGATTTCGCCACCCATGAGTTCAATAAGATTTTTAACGATGGTCAATCCAAGTCCAGTACCTCCGATATGACCTGGAACGTTCTTTTCTTGCCAGAAGGGCAAAAAAATCGATTCTACTTCTTTCTCAGAGATGCCACGTCCGGTGTCCTGAACGATAAAATCAATTACGAGATTCTGACCATTCATACTATGGAGGTGAGTATTCAGGTTGACACTGCCTTCTTGGGTGAACTTTATACTATTGCTGATTAGATTACATAGTATTTGTACCAGTCGTGTTGAATCCCCAACGATTTGATGAGGTATAACACTATCCAATTTTATGTTGAATACGATGTTTTTATCTTCAGCTATTCTAAAAAACATGGAGTGAATCTGCTTAAGGGTAGTGGGCAGGTCAAATGGGGATAGCTCAAGCGTCAGCCCCTTTGCCTGAATTTTGTGGTAGTCTAAGATGTCATTTACGATATGTAACAGATGATCTCCGGAGGCTACCAGTGTGTCGATTATTTCTTTCTGATCTGATTTCTGGTTTCGTTTGGCCAATACATTTGCCAGGCCAATCACAG
>JAHEZH010000108.1 GCA_023251155.1 Flammeovirgaceae bacterium
TACCGTTTGAAGCAGTGCACGGTCTTCATTGGAAACCTGGTCAGCAGGCCGAATGTAGATTCCACCTTTGCGATCCACTACATTGTTGGCTATATGTGCTGCCACCAGGCTCTGAATCTGCTCTTGCAGTACCTGGCGATATCCGCTATGATCTTCATTGATGATGACCAGATCCGTAGCCAATCCTTTCAGCTGCCAATACGCTTGAGCCTGAATGAGTTGCCGGGCCAATGTGATGTTGGTACTGTCTGAAATAAGTAACAGTACGATGGGCAAATCACCCGAGATGGAATAGGCCCATAGTGCGGACTGGCCACGCTGGTTCTTCGTTAATATACTTGCATCGGCACGTAAAGAAGGATTAGCATAGATCACTGAACTGGCCAGACGTGCGTAAAGCTGTGCGTCTGCTTCGTTGGCATTGATCTGTCGCAATACTACCTGGCTGTGCGTCCACGATAGTTCAAATGCGCGATCACGCAGGTGAGAGTCCTGGTATTTGTCAATCAAACTCTGGGTGAATTCCCGTGTGTTTGATACACCGGTGATCACGTCAATGGTCACGCTTTCTTCCGCACCAATCGTAACACGGTACTGAATGGCTGCAATAGGATCCAGCACTGAACCTTGTGAGTTGGTCAGCGCTCCCTTTCTGGTCAATGCGGCCGGATGCGCCACATTCTGACCTCTGCCGATAAATTTATCGCGATCTGTTTCGTAGGAAATTTCGTCCGCTTCGATTCCGTTTACTTTCATCAAGTGAAACATCCATGGCGGGCTCTCATCGTGTGAACGCGCTCTGCGGGTACACAGCAATGCGTGCTGTTGAGCCAGAATCTCGGTTTGTACAAAAAGATTGCTGAACGCAGGGTGGGCAGCATCCGAAGCAGACGATGCCAGCACCACTTCGGCATAGCTGGTGACTTCCACCTTCCTTGCTGTGCGTGAGCGATTGGTTAAATGAATGCGCCTGATCTCCACATCGTCTTCTGGTGAAACGATGATCTCGGTATGTGTTTCGATATCGTTATCCGACCTGCGGAATTCTACACGGCCTTGTGAGAACACCACCGAATAGTGGGTGGCCTGCTTCTGGGTAGGATGATGTCCGGTTGACCAGAACTCACCATCTTCCAGGCTGCGTATGTAGCAGAACGTGCCCCAGTTGTCGCAGGTGGTGTCTTCGCGCCAGCGGGTAACGGCAGTATCTTTCCATCGGCTGTATCCACCACCAGAGTTGGTGACCATCACGTGGTATCGTCCATTGGAAAGCAGTTGTACTTCTGGCACTGCGGTGTCCGATGTTCCGATCACCCGCATCTCGGCATGTGGTGTATGCTGGGTAATGTCGGCCATTTCTTTTGCTGCGGTATAGTAGCCCGTTGTTTTAGGTACCTGCTCCTGCAACAGGAGTAAGGCCGTTTGAAACTGCGGATCGGCAGTAAACCGTTTTTGCATGGGCTGATCAAGCAAGAGGTACGCAAGTGACAGGAGGCTCATACCCTGATGGTGAGCCATGAAGGTCTGGATCAACACGTGCGATCTTCCTCTTGGCAAACGGGCAGGGGTGTAGTCCACTGCTTCAAAGAACCCATACTTGCCTTCAAAGCCAAGCTCCTTCATCCGCTGCAGGTTTTGGTAGGAGGCTTCCGGTTCAATCATCAGCGACATTACTGTCGCATAAGGTGCAATTACCAGGTCATCGCTCAGGCCACGTTTAAATCCTAATCCGGGAACACCGAAAGCCCGGTACTGATAAGTAAGATGTGCATCCACCACATTGAAGCAGGACTCGGAGATTCCCCATGGAATACTGTGCGCACTGGCGTATTCCATCTGGCGTCTTACGCTTCCCTTCTCGGTTTCATCGAGAAGGGTATTTTCGTAAGAAGGCATAACCAAAGTAGGCATCAGGTATTCAAACATAGAACCACTCCAGGATAGCAGCACCGGAGTGTTTATGGTATTCGTCAGTCTGCGGCCTAACGCAAACCAGTTCTCCTGAGGAATCTTCCCCTGGGCAATGGCGACAAACGAACTTAGTCGGGCTTCAGAAGCAAGCAGATCATAGAAACTGGCATCCCGCCTGTGCTCTTCTTCATTGTACCCGATGGCAAGCAAGTGCTGTGATTTATCGTAAAGAAAATCATAGTGCATATCGGCAAAGGCAAAACTTTCATCCGCTAAATTATTCAGTGCGGTTATCCTGTCTTTAGCAAGCTGGGCCACTTTGGCGCAAGCCGATTGTAACACTTCCAGCCATTCGTTCTCTTCTGCTGTATTTTCTTCTACCGTTAACTTGGTCAGTTCTGTCGCAGATTCAGCCAATACCTTCAGGGAAGGAATTAAACTACCCAGCGGATGTTTCCTGAACTTCTCCGGTGCAGGTTGGCAAACCAACAGCGCAGACCAGAACGTAATTTCACTGCTGATATCATTGAATTGATTATTCAATGACTGTGTCCATAAGTACAGGTCAGACTTCACATCCATTGCCCAGCCTTCTGTCAATGAACGGAAGCGTGTTGAATGCGTTTTTACGAATTCATCTAAGGAATGGAGCGTGAGAAATTCTGCATTCTTCTTTGCTTCTTCAAACTCATTGACAAATTTCCTAAATGCCGGTTCATAAGTAGTGGGTACATGATTATGGATCAGGCGCAGGGTATCCTCCACACCATCCACTAGTTGTCTCCCCATGACCGGCTCATTCTGAAGTGCGATCAGTCCCTGACGCAGGGTGAGCAAATGTCCGGCAAGATTCCCGCTGTCTACCGTGGAAATATATCTTGGAGGAAGGGTAGCCATCGTTTGTGTATCGTACCAGTTATAGAAGTGGCCATTGTATCTTTCCAGTTTGGCCATGCTTCCGAATGTCTGCTGTGTGCGTTCTATCAGTTGCTTCGTGGTCGCATAGCCAAAATCATGAGCGGTAAGATTGGCCAGGAGCGATAACCCCATGTTAGTAGGTGAGGTGCGATGTGCAATCACCGGAATTGGAAACTGTTGAAAATTATCAGGCGGAAGCCAATTGTCTCCTTCTACGACCATGTTTTCAAAGAACGACCAGGTTTTTCGAGCCAGTTCTCTCAGGTAAATTTTCTGAACGAATGACAATTTCCTCTTCGAAGCAGGCAGTGGTTTTCCCTGCCACCATACCAGAGCCGGAGACAGGAGCCAGAGCAAAAGAAAGGGCATCGCCAATGCCAGCGTAATAAAGTAAGCATAGTAGTAAAGCACTGCACCGGTAGCCAGCGCCACAAGAGGAGCAACCCACATTACAGCAAACGATTTGAATACCGATTCGTGCGGTTTACCTTGAACAAAATTGGATGGATTCCATTGCAACAGATTTTTATGACTGAAGTTAATTCTCCAGCCCGTGCGAAGGATCGCGTCCAAACTGATGTACGCTTCATACGGAAGACAGATCAGGGTAAACAAGGATTGCAATACTCCTTTCGAAGCAGCACGTGTCGCATTGTTGATGTGATGAGTAAATGTAATTTCATCCGGCTTTCGTATAATACTCCATCCGGAGATGATGAATGAAGGAAGAAAGATGATGGCCACTACACTCAATGTCCAGAACCAGGAAGAGGGCAATACCGTCCATCCGGCAATGAGTAAAGTAACCAGTGCAACAGGTAGTAAACTTCGTCTTAGGTTGTCAAATATCTTCCAGCGCGAAAGTGCGGATACCGGGTTGCCCTGCAGTTTGCCATTTTTGCCCGGTACCCACGGAAGGAACCAGTTGGCAATCTGCCAGTCGCCACGGATCCATCGGTGTCTACGACTGATGTCGATATCATAGCGCGATGGATACTCTTCATAGAATTGCACATCGCTGGCGAAAGCACAGCGCGTGTAAGATCCTTCCAGCAGATCATGACTTAAAATCCGGTTGTCCGGAAAGCGATTGTCCAGTACTTTTTCAAATGCATCGACATCGTAGATGCCTTTACCAATGAATGAACCTTCATGAAAGATGTCCTGATAAATATCAGAAACAACACGCGTATACGGGTCAATACCTGAATCGTTCTCGTGCATACGGGTATACGGAGTACGTGTAGCTCCATGCAGGCTTATAGCAATGCGTGGTTGAATAATTCCATATCCGTCCACTACTACGTTTCGCTTCTCATCGTACACGGCCTGATTGAGCGGGTGCGACATTATACCGGCCAGCTTCCAGGCGGAATCACGTGGCAATTGGGTATCGGTATCAAGTGTAATGACATATTTGATGGTGCTGTAGATATGTTCATCACCAACAATAACCGAAAAAGGAGTTTTGATTCCTTCTTTAATCAAATGATTGAGGTTGGTTAGTTTTCCGCGCTTGCGCTCGTAGCCCATCCATATTTTATCTACTGCATTCCATACGCGTGGGCGGTGGAAAAGAAAGAACGTGTCGTTGTTTCCTTTTCCGTATTTTCGGTTCAGGTTTTCAATTCCGGAACTGGCCACTTCTACTAAAATACCGTCTCCCTTCTGGTGCTCTTCATTTGCATCTTTAAAATCGGTCAGCAGTCCAAACAGAAGATTCGGATCTTTGTTGGCCAGGAACCGCACTTCCAGGTCACCCAGTAGATTTTCCACCTGCCTGGGATAAGAGAGTAGCGTAGGCACGACCACCAGCGTACGCGATTCATTGGGGAATCCGGTTGAAAAATCCATTCGTGGAAGTGGATTAGGCTGTACCAGCAATGTACTTATCCAGTTCACGATGGATAGAGCAAACTGGCTCGCTACCAATAGCGAAACCATACTCACCAATATCCATAGATATGTATTGACACCATCGTAATACGCTTTCGAAATAAGACCAGCGGCCACCCCGAAAGTGATCAGTAAAGAGCTAATGATGTACAGTGCATTCTTATAATGATTGGTGGTCTTCTTAATGGATTGAATACCCGATAAACGTACCTGTGCGATCTTTTCAATTTGCCGAAGCCCTGCATCGACGAGGTAATACCCGATATGCGCTTTTCTTTTATTCCCGGGATTTTGTTGGGCACTTTCGGCTGCCAGCGCTACCACCGCCTGTGCTACTTCACGTTCAGAGAGAATACTTTTCTTTGCTATTTTCTCTACAGCATGACGGTAATAGTCGCGCGTATGGAAATCCATGCGGGAGTAAACACCATCGATATCCTGACGAAGCGTTTGTTCCACCAAACTCATGGTCTCTACAAATTCCCGCCAGTCCATCTTTGCCAGAAAGCGAAGACTGCCGATGCTGTTGCTCATCGATACCTGATCGGCTGCTTGTTTTTGATTTTCGGCCAGCACCATGGAATTGATTGTAGCCCCTGAATCAGACAAGTGTTGTTCAATCCAGGTAAGGGGTAATGAAACATCCGCCCCTTTCCATTGCAGCTTCCGTGTAAACTCGGCTACAAAAGCACTCACCATAGGAGGTTTGGAACGGGCCATGTCCGCAATGACCAGTACCAATTCTTTTCTGTCTTTTTCAACCGTATCAATGATTAACCTGGCCCAGTGATTGGCTTGAGCAGAGTCAATCCGGTCAATAGCAATACGCGCAGCCACGCGGCTTAAATTTTCCAGTAGTGCCAGCCGAAGCATGATCGGTATGGCCCATAGCTCACCGATGGTAAGGTCTTTTACTTTTTGATACGAGGCGATGAAACTACTGAGGCTCTGGATATCCACACGACCATCACTGTGCGAGATGATTTCGGTAGCAATTTCATAAACACGAGGAAGACCGGCCGAAGAACCGTTGGCCAGGCGAGGTAATCCTTTACTGTAACCTTTGGGCAGATAGCGCTTGCCGGTGCGGATTTGCTCTTCGATCAGATAGAAGTTGTCGAGTAACCATTCACCGGCAGGTGTGATTCTGCTTTTGTCTTTCACTGCATCTTGCAGGAGATGAGTAACTCGAAGTAATACTTCTTCGTTTTCGGCAAGGCGCTTTAATAATTGCTCAGGAGCGGGGTCATTACTTAATTCATGAATGGAGGCCAGATGCCGGGCATGCTGCTCCATTTGTTCTGTACTGTACAGCTCAGAGCGGAGAGGAGGTTTGTCATTTACCTCTTGTCGTGTAATATTGTTTTTTTGAAAGTACTGGCGTAATTGTGAGAATAGGTCTTCAATAGTAGTTGTTCTGCCCGGCATAGAAAAAGTGTTAATTAAAAAAGCCAGCCCTTGTTAGAAGCCAGCGAAGCAATATGATTATCAGTTCGTTACAGAACTTTTATTGAAGAACCCCGGAAGGATCACTCAAATATCCGGTCCAGCTCTTCGAATTGAAGTGGTTTCTCCAATATGCGGAAAGCAGAAGCGGAAGTCTTTGGTACACCCAGTGCACTGATTAGGTTAAGCTGTGCATTGGGATAGTTGATCAGGATATGTTCCGTCTGGCACCAACCCGCACCGTCCGGCATATCATTATCCAGAAATATATAGTCGGGTTTTTCCTTTTCAAGAAGTTTCATTCCTTCTTCAATCGTGTAAGCAACATGCACATCGTAGTTTTTTGCTCCGAAGAAATTCTTCATCAGCAAACCGAAGTCCTTTTCATCATCGATAACAACAATCTTTTTCATGTCTCAACAGCATTCCAAAACCTTACCAGAAAACAAATCACTGAAAACACCTGAAATGAAGTCAGAATAGGGTGAAGAAGTGGGGAACAGGATTGATTATGTGGATATATGTACTCACTTTATCCTTTACGGCACTGACGGGTAAGGCATCAATTTTTAGCAAGACTACAACATAAAACGCAGTAATAGCGGTTATTTAAAATCAGATCTGTTTATACCTCTCTTATGAATTTTGAAAAAGGAGTAGAACTTATAGTCGATAAGCTTACAGGGTGGTGGGTGATTATGGTGAAAATGCTGCCCAATTTTCTTTTAGCATGTATCGTTCTTTTTTTATTTTTTCTCACTGCGAAATGGATCAGGAATGTGTCATGCAGGGTATTGATGAAGGTGTCAAAGAGCGATTCCATAGCGGCATTGATGTCGGCCATCATTTACTCACTCGTTATCATTATCGGACTGATGACTTCGCTGAACATCATGAACCTGGATAAGACCGTGTCTTCGTTGTTAGCCGGAGTTGGGATCATCGGACTTGCCTTAGGATTCGCCTTTCAGGATCTCACGGCCAATTTTATTGCAGGTGCGTTCATGGCGTTCAAAAGACCTTTTGAGGTGGGGCATAAAATAGAAACGAATGGATTCATCGGAAAAATTGATCACATTCACCTTCGTTCTACCACAATGATCACCGATGCCGGTCTGTATGTGATTATTCCGAATAAAGACATTTTTCAGAAACCCATTATCAATTATTCGCATTCGCAGAAAAGAAGGGTAGAGTTGGAGTTTGCCCTCCTCAGCTCGGTCGACCTGAGCTACGCTGAAGGTGTGGTGCGCAGGGCACTGGGAAAAATCGAAAGCGATAATCCCATCAGCGATATTCGTTTTTACTTTACGGCAATCGATGATCCTAAAGTAAAACTCAGTGTATCGTTTCAGATTGATAATAAAGTGCCCAACGGTTTTATGACCACACGGCACAAGGCGATAGTAGCTATTTACAAAGCCTTTGGCGATAGCAAGATTGTGAAGATCGCCACACCGGAAGAACCAAAGGCGGATAGTGGAACAGATAAAAAGGCGCAGGCCACTTCGAAATGATGGATATTCTTTTCCCGCAAATTATCTGGCTTTTGGTGTTGGCCATACCTATTGCCTGCATGGCTTGGACAGTCACCCATGAAGAAGTATTTCGTGAACCCCGCGAATATTGTATCGACCGAAGCAAGAATGGAAGTCGGCTTATTACCCGAAAGTTTTTCTATTTATTCACCTGCGAATATTGCTTCAGTCATTATGTAACTGTACTGATGCTCGTGATCACACGATATCATTTATTGTTCATGGACTGGCGCGGGTATCTCATCGCAGGATTTTCGCTCGTGTGGATCGCCAATTTGTACATGAGCCTGTATTCATTTCTGCGTATTGACATAAAGAAAGAAGGTACCATTGCCAAAGTAGAGGAACAAAAGATTATCGATAGCCCAAAGTAAGTGGTTGCTTAGTGCGTAACCGGAGTGTCCTCCATCATGGAGGGAAGCTTCACGGTAAAGACAGAACCTGTTCCTAATTTACTTTTCATTTCAATGGTACCTTTCAGCCGATCCACTGATCGTTTAAGGATGTAAAGGCCTAATCCGGTTCCATTGGAGTTTTGCGTAGCACGATAGAACATTTCAAAAATCTTGGATTGATGTTCATCCGGTATTCCCTGCCCATTGTCCTGCACATCAATGGTGACCCATTCTCCCTGGCAGCGTACCGTGATTTTTACAAACGGCGATACAGGGCCGGAGTATTTAACTGCATTCTCAATGAGATTCTGAATGATGGCATTCAGCAACGTCCACTCCGAATGGAATTCGATGTTGTTTTGAATGTCTTTTGTAAAGGTGATCGCATTGAAATGCGGGAGGCTGCGCGAGGATTCAATGCATTCATCTACCAACTTAATAAAATCAATTTTTTCTTTTTTAAGATCGGTGTGGTTGAGCTTGGTTAAGTTAATCAAGCCGGTGATGATATGATTCAATCGCTCGGATAGCTGCTGTTGTCTGTCAATGTATTCCAGTGCCAGCTCATCTTTAATTTCTTTCCTGGCAAGAAAAGACAACCCCAGTGAAGTGGAGATAGGTCCTTTCAGGTCGTGCGAGATGCGATAGAAGAATGCGTCCAGCTCGGCATTTTTCTTTTCGATCATGTTGGTTTGTATGCGGTTGGTTTCCAGCGTGATATTAAGTTCCTGATTGGCGCGCGAAAGTTGCTCTGTCCTCTCTTTTACCTTCTCTTCCAGTTTTTCGGTGGCATTCTGTTGCAGAAGTAATGCTTCACGCTGTGCTTCTTCTTTTTCTTTTCTCAGTTTACGGTACCTGTCCGCCAGGGCAAGTGCAATGATCACCGTTTCCATAGTCGCTCCGATTTCTGCGAAGTGGGTAGTCCAGAAATTAAAATCAAAAACACCGCTGTTGCGTAACGTCAGAAGTAAGCCCCCTGTAAGATAGATCGTCCAGGCGGCGATAAAGAAATTGGCTGTTTTATTTCCTTTTATGCGGCACACAATACCTGTAGCCATATACACTAAAGTAGAGAGCGTGATCAGGTTATTGCCGGCGGAATATAAAGTGCCGGTAACGATGAGCAGGGCAGCAACGATCGCCAACGGCAGTAATGAAAGTAAAATAAAGTACATGACAAGGGAGTACTTCCTCACCTCCAGAAAACGGATCGTAAAAATGGAAAGGAATACCGTGATAATGGCTAATGACAAACGTCCCGCATAGAAATTCATGACAGGTTGCTCGGGCCATAAAAATTTACCTCCATAGCCGGATGCCGAAGAAAAAATGAAAAAAGTACAGATGATGGTACAGATATAGAGCAGGTAGTTGCCTTGATGGAGACTGAAGTAGATGAAGAGGTTATAAAAAAACATCACCAGCAGTATTCCAAAGAATATTCCATAGCCGACATCTTCCCAACGTACTTGTTCATGAAACTTTTCTTTTTCAATGGCCAGTACCGGAAAGGTCTTCGGGCTATTGCCTGTAATATGAATGTAAACCGTGCTGATTGAATCCTCCTTGTTAAACTGCAACGGGAGCACGTGGCCGGTATGGGGTATCTCTCTAACGCTGTGTTTTCGGTAATACCCTGCGGCCGAGTGATACCATCGCTCACCTTCCAGCTGATAGAAATCCACATACTCGATAAAGGGAGCGGGTATTTCCAGATACCAGTTGGTGTGGGGAGAATAGGTTTTGGTTTTTATCTTGAGCCACAGCGATGACTTCAGGTATCCAAAGGTAAGATTTCCTCTTCGATGAAAATGCTTTTGAAATTCGGGCTTAGAAATTTGCTCCAGAAGAAGTCGATTGGTGGAGTCAATGAATACATCTACTTGCTTGTCCAGCCGGTGAATAATGGTGGTGTCATTCAATAAATAAGGTGTTTGAGCAAAGCTACCCGTGCACAGAAGCAACGAGCAGATAATGGTCATGAGAGCGATCTTGCGATCTGAAGAAAAGCGCATCGGCTAAACTTGGGGTACAATTGCCATAAAAATAAGTAAAATACTCGTGGGTCAGCGCTTTTACTACTTAAGCGTGTTCAATTTTACAGGGGTTGAAGAACACATTAGTTCCCAGTTCCTTTTATCCTCATTTCCATTTCCTGAACTCAAACTTGTATACTCCAGACTTCAGGTGCAGTGCTTTATCTGTCATTAAAGATGCGGATGGAATGATTTCAAACCCCTTCGGAACATCAAGGCGGGCCGTTGAATTGGCAGGAATAATCACCTCGTAAATAATCTTCTTCTTTTCCTTTTTCCAGTTTGAAATGATCTTTCCGTATGGAGAATCGTAAGCTGATTCGAACGCATTCAATGCTTCCGGAAAACCCGGTTTTAGAATTACATTTTTAAAACCGGGTGAATCCGCATCCGGATAGATGCCACCCAGGCCTTTATAAAACCATGCTCCGATTTCACCAAACATGATGTGATTGAGTGAGATGTCACTGGCTGCGTCAATGTTCCAGTTTTCATAAAGGGTAGTGGCTCCGTTTTTCATCCACCATCCCCACGATGGGTAGGTTTCCTGCGCAGCGATGGCATACGCCACATCGATGTATCCATTTTCACTCAACGCATTTAAAATGGCTTTGGCACCCAGGATTCCGGTGTCCAGGTGGTAGTGATCTGCCATCACCCGCTTGGCGAGATTGGCCGCTACTAACGGCTTCAGTTCATCCGGCACAATGCCCCAATGGAGCGGAGCACACAGCTCCGTTTGTAATCCGGTGCCATACATACCGGTCGCTTTATTGAGGTATTTATCGTTGATGGCGGTTTTAATCTTTGCAGCAAGTGCTGTGTACTTTTTTGTGTCTTCTTCTTTACCGAGGAGTTTTGCAGCTCTGGCCAGTATGTCGGCATCTGCAAAGTAATAGATGGAAGACGTGAGTTCAACCGGCGATACCGATTTCACGGGAACCCAGTCGCCCAATCCCCAGTTAGTAAGCCCTGTTGGATAAAGATCGCTGATATGATCTACGTACAACTTGATGTTCTTGTAGTTGTCGATAAGCAGCTGAGGATCACCATAAAAGAGATAGGCATTCCATGGGATGATGGCAATCGTACTGGTCCAGTCCGGACCATTGGCCCATTGATACCCCCAGCCACTGGTGGGTATAATGGCAGGAAGCACTCCATTGGGTTGTTGCTCATCGCGGTGATCGGCCATCCATTTTTCATAGATTGTAATGCCATCAAAATTATAAAGTCCTGTTTCGCTCGCGATGTGTGCATCACCCGTCCATCCGTTCTTTTCACGTTGCGGACAATCGGTAGGATAGCCAAACAGGTTGGACAGATATGAATTGTTGGTAGCTGACCAGATTTTATTGAGGGTTTCATTGGATGTGTGAATGGTGCCTGCAACAGGAACATCGCTATGCATAAAATATCCCGTAAGGCTTTCTGCTGTTAACGATAGGGGTTGGCTACTGGTCACTTCGATGTACTGAAATCCTTTATAATTAAATCGTGGCTGAAAAGACTCCACACCTTTTCCCGACAAGATGAATATATCGGTCTGAAATGGATCGGTATGATCAGTAGGGCGATAATGCAGATCAATATTACTCATGTCGATACGCCCGGTAGTTTTACTTAATCGCTCTCCGTGCTTCAAATGAAGTACGGTTCCCTCGCTGCCCTGGGCACGGATACGACTGACACCGGATATGTTTCTACCCAGGTCATACAGAAATGTGGTATCATTGATTTTGCGGAATGAAGCTGGTTGTATTTCTTCCACGTTACGAATCGGGTGCATCACCTGGGCAACACTATTCTGCGAAGGAGCAGCACGAAGCGCTACCTCTTTCCATTTTGCATCATCAAAGTTAACGGTATTCCATCCCTGCTGCTCTAACCGTGCATCATAGTGTTCCCCAGTATAGATGCTGTTGAAGATGATCGCACCTGTTGACGTTTTCCAGTCTGCACCGGATGCAATGGTTTCTATTGTACCATCTTCATAGGTAATCCTCAGATCCATACAAAATACCGGCCGATTACGCCATGGAGCGCGATGGAAATACCAGACGGCCGTAGACTGATGATTGTACCATCCATTGCCTAATACGACACCGATTGCATTGTTACCTTCCTGCAGTTCGCGGGTAACATCGTGAGTAACATAAAGGGTGCGTCTGTCAAAGCGTGTGTACATGGGATTCAGTTGATCGTTGCCTATTTTCTTTCCGTTGAGATACAACTCGTATAATCCACCCACTGCGATGTAGGCCCGGGCCGATTTGATTTTCTTATTCGCGGAAAATGTTTTTCTGAAGTAAGGAGCAGGCTTGAAGTCGATACTGTTGTTGTCGGATATCCAGCTGCCTTTCCAGTGGCCGCTTTGCATCATGCCGGTTTCAAAACGGGATACCGCGGGAGCCGTTGTTCTGCCCGAATTATCCCAAAGAACAATACTCCAGTAATAGTTTGTGAATGGTTCGAGCTCAATTCCTTCATACGTAATCAGCTGTGCGTCTGATTCCACTTTGTTGGAATCCCAGATGGCCGCATCTCCTTTGAGCAAAGCCAATGAATCTGTACTGACCCTGACCTGGTAAGCCTGTTGCCGTGCGCCTTTGCGTTCATCCCACATTTGCCAGGAAAGCCGGGGAGAGGCATTATCAATACCTAACGGCCGGACAAGGTGTTCGCATTTCAAATGAACGGCTGCTGCTTGTTCAGTTACCTGAGAGAGGCTGCTGCTGTAAGTAGCAATGGACAGCAGGGTGGCGAGCGCGATGCGGAAGGAGACAAATTTCATAAGAGCTAAAGCATAACGTAATGCTTAAAAGTATCCATTTTATCCAGGAATAACTGATGGAATGGTAAGAATGGATAATTTGATTTCAGGGGGGAAGGTAAGAGGTGTGAATCATTCTCCTTCCACAATTTCGCCATAGTCAATGACCAATT
This sequence comes from Flammeovirgaceae bacterium, assembly GCA_023251155.1. Taxonomy (GTDB): domain Bacteria; phylum Bacteroidota; class Bacteroidia; order Cytophagales; family Cyclobacteriaceae; genus ELB16-189. The sequence goes on from JAHEZH010000108.1 coordinate 13,087, forward strand.
CCTCCCCGGCTTTAATATCGCTGATGGCTTCAAAATAATCGCCATCATTAATCGAGATGATATTAGGTGAATCAGAGTGGTTCAGGAATAACGCCACGTCCATTTTTTTGAACCCGTGCGCAGGTACAAAATAATGGTCCTGATCGTAAAGGCAATAATTGCCGATCATAAACCGGGCGGAAGAGGGGAGTGCTGCTACTTCTGTTTTAGTTAGTGTAATCCATTCATCCGCTGCATCGGGTTTACCGAACATGTCTCTGCAGCCTTTGGGGATGTCCCGGATCGCAAACACACCTACTCCCTCCAGTGGTGAGGGTTTAAGCATGACATAGGTGTTGTTACTCAGCTCGGCAAGCAGCTCAGCTTTGGTCATAGATGTGTCGAATTAAAAAGTGTGAAGTAAGCACGTTCGACACAAAAGAAAAAACAGAATCGGGGAAGATCTACTTATCAATGAGTTTGAAGGACAGTACATTCTGTACCTCAATTTCTTTTTCGGGTGCACTGGCATCCTGGCAGGAGGATGCTTTGATGTGATTGAAGCGGATTTCAAATTGCTTATTCACGTATTTGGGGTTAGGAATTTCATAACCGGTACTGTCTTCTACCGAAAGGTCGGTCCATAATTTCTTCGACTCGTCATCCATCTGATCGCGTTGTGCGGCACCAAAGTCACCACACGAGAAGTCAATATGTACACAATCTCCAACGATATAGTCCTTGAAGGAACATACTTCCGTTTTTATCTCTCCGTACGCAACCTGAGGTGTGGCGACTACTGAAGTACTGTCTGATGTACTTTCAGTGGATTTGGTCTGACAGCCGATTAGGAAGAAGAGGAGTACCGGAAGAAGAAGTTTTTTCATATTTATACCTCATGGTTTATATAAAATTACTAATTCCTGATTATTTTTTTACAGCTCATTATAAAAATATAATCACATCGATTATACCGTTGCTCACTATCAGGAGAAGATAAAACCCGATTGCCGCGTCCGTTTTTTTCAGTGCTCCAGTATCGGTCTGTTCATTGGAGGGAAAACGCTCGTCACTCGTTCGGTCATTTTACTGAAAGTGGTTTTACTCATAGTGAATCATCCCAGGTGAACGGGCATGTTCTATCATGATGCATCCAGCTTCTGCTTTCGCTCCTCCTTATGGTTGGCAGAGGATCACCATCTGCATTCGGGTTGTGTCAATACTAATTAATCACTTTCGGTATGGGGTGATTGACCACGAAGAGAAGGCTTCACTAAGTTGAAATGCCCGCCTTCGGTTAAGCGGTTCATTCTCTTCAGCGGGTTGTCATTTTTTGCAGCGTTGCCATACTATTTGTCTGGAATTTCTGTTTTTATTGTTTTGCATTTGCCTCATCCATTTTTAATTTGAATCGGCTTTACTTTTTTACTTATCTATGAAAAACAGAGCGAACAGGGTATCCTTTAAAAACCGGCTTTATCAGGGCAGAAAATGAAGGGTAATTGGAAATATTTTCCTTTCTTGTGATCGGAGTAATCTATGCGTACTGTTTCACTATCGTCTTTTATTAAAACTTCATCCTACTGGTCTAAACGTGTGGGAGTTAGATGGCAGTTGCTGCTATCGGTTGTGTTTCTGTGGCTCGCCAGCATGTGGCTGCGCAATGAATACGGTCAGGATGATTCGAACCTCTGGCTGGTCATGAACCAGTTCATTTTATTGGTGCAGTGGACGGTTATTCTGCTTTTTATATTCAGTCTGCTCACGGCACTGATTACCTGGGCCTTTTTTATTCAGGGGGTGAAGAATAAGCGCATCACACTTCAGGCAAAGTTTGGTGATGGAAAGAAGGCACAGGCCGGTTGGGTTCCTTTTTCTGTATTGATACAAGGTAATGTGCTGCGTCCGCTATTGGGTACCATACAGGCACGTCTGGTATTTTCCGGTAAGCGCCTTTCTGATCGTGTGATACTGGATGTGAATGTACCCCGTCCGCGCTATTGGTGGCGACAAGCGATCCGTGGCAATGGCCAGACGCTATTGCACGATCGGGGTATCTATGACATTGAGCATGTATTGATTTCGTATGAAGATATGCTGGGGTTGGTGTCATTGCCATGCACGATCCCATTCAATCAGCAGTTATATACGTTACCGCGGGTGCAGGAGCCTCAAAAAATAACCGCTCAGCCCAATGCGACCGAAGAACAGAAATACCGTATTGATATTTCCAAGCGTGTAGAAGGTGAGCACGTCAACTACAAGGAATTCGAAACCGGAGACAATATCCATCGCATTGTGTGGAAGATTTATGCGAAGAGTGGTCAGTTGGTGGTGCGCATTCCTGAAACCAAAGATCCGTATGCTTCTCATCTATATTTTTATGCGAGCTTTTTCGATGGACTGGCAGCTCAGGAGGGAGCATTTGAGACCGAGTTATTGAATGTATACAAAGATCATGTACGGAATTTGTTGGAAGCACTGCAGCGCAACGGATATGACGTGCGCATGCCGTATGATCAGGAAGTGCCGCGCCTGGCTGATACCGGAGACAAGGAAGGAGCGCTGTATCAGATATCAGTCGCTTCATGGCAGAAGCAACAGCCGCCTGCTGCCTTTGTAAATGTGAACAAGGCCGCGTTTGTTTGCCTTCCCTCATTGGTACAAGTAAACGAGATTGAAACGATTCTCAAGAACCTCCCGGCATCTGTACCATTGGTTGTCGTGAAATTGTCAGATGCTATACCTTCTCCGTTTCAGTTTACCTTAAAGGATATTTTCTTTAAAAAAGAACAACAACCGGCTGACCCGCTTCGTAAGCCATGGCTGCTTTCTTCTTTGCGAAGAGATCTGCAAAAAAATGAAAAAGAAATTGCTGCTCTGCTTAAGCAACGCGACAACAGCTGGCTGACCCGTACAATCGGATTTGAAAAGTGAACAAGATAAATGAATAGCATCGATAAAAAGGAACGATTTCAACAACTGCTCATCCGCTGGATACTGGTGGTTTTACCAACCAGTGTGATCGGATACGTTACGCTGCGCTTCCTTAATTTTTCGTATACGGCATTGAATACCGGTATCGCTGCGCAGGCCATCTACTTTGTATTGGGGTTGATCATTGCCTATACCTTGTACTACTACCGTGCCCGCTGGATTGTTTCGTTCCTGTTGTTATGGCTGGTATATTGGTTGTTTGAAAGAGCCATCAGCCGCTTGCCGGGAGAATTTGATGTATTTTACACCACCGCGCGCTTTCAGTTATATTCCACGCTATTCATTGCCGGATGGATCTTCGGATTTTTGCTGATTCAGTTTCGCTGGTCCTACATCCTTCTTTTTGTACTGATTGCTACCGTTACACTAATATCCATTTCGAATACCATCGACATCAGTCTCTCGTATGTGCTGCTTCACCTTGCACCGGTAGTCGTTTACGGATTGTACATGCTGTTCCTGTCACCTTTGCTGACCGACCGGATTGTATTGGACCGAAAGCAATCGGGTAAGCTGGCGTTGCGCATCAGCCTGTTTGCTTTGTTAATTTTGGTCACGTTAATCATCACCGGAAATTTGTTTGGAAGTAATCTGCAAGCCGTAGAGAAAGAACTGGCCGCCCGTGGAGCCAAAGAGGATAAAGACGGTAAGAAAGATAAAAAGGAGAAAGAGGGCGGATATGACGAGCGACATGGGCTGATGGAGAAAGAAGACGATGGCTATCGCCTGAAAGACACCATGAAAGTGGATACAAAGATGAGCCAGTCGGATAAGCTCATGTTCTGCGCCAAGCTGGATAATTACTTCCCGGATGGTTCTCCGGCTCCACTTTATTTTGTCTATCACTACCTCACCAAATATGACCCGGTAAAAGAAAGTTTTACACGCGATGTGAATGTGCCATCGTTCGATGAGATCGATACCGATCCTACGAAGCTGCCCATGTATTATTCGTTTACCGATACATCCATTATCAGCAAGTCGAAAGCAACGGCTTATCGCAAAGTAGTGGAAGCACAGGTTTATCTTTCTGAAAATACATGGAAACATTCGGTATTAGGACCGGCCAGTGTTTTTGCCATCCAAACTATTCCGGTAGAGAAAGATTTTCAGAAGACATTTCTGTCCGCGTATAAAATCTATTCCTACACCTCTGACCTGAACAATGCGTACTTTGTTTATAATGTATCCGGCAATCCCAAGCTGGAGCCTTTACAGGACGAGCGTCACAAGGAACTTCGTAATGTAGCCGATTACAAAGGAGAGAATCCCCAGTTTATGGATTACTATACCCAGTATCCAGCGGGGGGCATTTATGATTCCATTGCCAGGCTGGCAGCTGGTCTTACTCCCCAAAGCAGTAAGCCTATTGATAAAGTCATTGCGGTGCGTGATTTCTTTCTGAAGCGAAATGAAAACGGAAAACGCATCTTCCGCTACACGTTAAAAGCAGGAGCGGTAGATGATCCGAATATCCCCAGCTCGAAGATGCTGTATAACTTTTTGTTTAAAACGCATGCCGGGTATTGTACCTATTATGCCGGGGCTTCGTTATTCATGCTTCGTTCGTTAGGTGTGCCCACTCGTTTTACTACCGGCTTTGCCGCAGTGAATCGCAGTGATAAAAACAAAGGCTGGTACTGGTTCTACGCGAGTCAGGCACATGCTTGGACGCAAGTGTATTTCCCCGAATATGGCTGGCTGGATTTTGATATGACTATTGGTAACGAAGATCAGCAAGGTGCACCGAAGCCGGACGGTACACCTCCGTTGCCACCCCCTGAGCCGTGGCTGGTGTTGAATGCCAGAGCCAATTCGGTAGATGTTGCAGGCAAAAGTCTGGATGCTTCTTTCCGTCAGCTCATCTGGCTGAACAATACACTGAAACTAAATAAGACAATTACCCGTCCTGTCGATGCATCACTTTGCAGAGTCTTGTATGATGAAAAGGACACCACCCTTGCCGCCGTGCAGCCGGGAGATTCCATCATCATCGTATCGTATAAAGATGAGTCGAAAGTAATTCCTAAACCGAAGGCGGGAGTGGCATTGGAATCGCAGGTGGAAGCCTTTCCTTCACCGATCATAGCGGATGAGATTCACATTCGGCCTAAGCCGAAAGACAAGAAGAAAGAAGATACGGCAAAAGGAACATTGAAAGAAGAAGAAAAGAAAACAGACTGGAACACGATCGGCTGGCTGGCGGCAAAAAGTATCGGTGGCATTATTGTATTGGTCTTCCTGTTACCCTTATTCTATCTGCTGTACCGCGTAATTCGTGTGGCTTTGGCGAAAGAAGGAGCAGATAAGGCAGACCAGGTGTACCGCGCGGCATTGTACCGCTTTCATATGGCCGGCCTGGAGCGTGATCTGGAAACACCATTGGAATATGCGCGCACTAAAGTCGATCCTCAGCTAAATGCCGGCTTCGAACACTTTATGCGCACGTACCTGCGAATGAAATATGCCAACGGTAGTCTGCGGGAGGAAGACACACACGTCATTCAACAACTTGCTCAACGAACCGGAGCATCCATTCGAAGAAAGAACGGCTTCCTTCGAAGCACGATTAATTATTTCAATTTATTCCTGGCCTTGCGCTATTTTCAACAACCCGAAAAAACAGATTACGAAACACCTTCGCTATGAACGACTCCATCACAAAACTGAAATCACTCACCGAGAATATTGAAACCATCATCCGAGGTAAACCGGAGCAGATCAAATATGTCGTCACTGCATTGCTGGCGCGTGGGCATATTTTGCTGGAAGATAACCCGGGTGCAGGTAAAACGGTTCTCGCCAAAACACTCGCTCAATCGATCGCTGAGGGGGGAGTGGATTTTCATTCGGAGAATGGGGGAGTGGCATTCAAGCGCATTCAGTTTACACCTGATCTTCTCCCGATGGACCTTATCGGCTCGTACATCTTTGATGAAACGAAGAAAGATTTTGTCTTCAAGAAAGGACCGCTGTTTACCCATGTACTGCTTGCCGATGAAATTAACAGAGCTTCACCAAAAGTGCAAAGTGCCTTACTGGAATGTATGGCCGAAAACCAGATCTCTTCCGGAGATACTACTTTTCAACTGGATCCGTTCTTCTTCACGATTGCCACACAAAACCCGATCGAAATGGAAGGAACGTATCCGCTTCCGGCAGCACAACTCGATCGCTTCTTCATGAAGATTTCCTTTGGGTATGTCACTGAAGAAGTGGAGTTCGATATCTATAGCAACTATACTGCTATCGGCAATGGTAAGAATACCGTGAAGCAGGTGCTTACTTATAACGATATTATTCAGCTGCAAAAACAGGCAGAAGAAGTCTATATCCATCCGGATATTGTGAGAGGCATTGTACGGGTAGTGCAAGGTACGCGTCATCATCAGGAGATTGCGCTGGGATGTTCTACACGCGGTGGTATTACGTTGATCAAATGTTTGAAAGCATGGGCACTGGTTAATCAGCGCGACTACGTGATTGAAGATGATATCCGTGCACTGGCACAGCCGGTATTGCATCATCGGCTTATTTTCCGTAATCGCGAAGCCTCACGTACGGCATTGAATCAGATTGTCGATCAGGAAGTAAACCGTCTTTCGAAGATGGGTATCTCACCCAAATTATAACTTTATGCGTCTTTCGTTTCTCATCGGTCTCTTTGCTCTTCTCTCCCTGTCGCTGGTGGCGCAAAATGTGCGTCAGAAGATGGACAGTGAACGCAATGGATCATTTCTTGATCCGAAGACGTATGAGAAAGCACGTAGTTTTATTCGCAGAGACAGTACCTACTATCTGGGGTACATGCTGGAAGGTGCGTTTCTGTTTTATCGGGCCAACGATGAAC
>JAHEZH010000011.1 GCA_023251155.1 Flammeovirgaceae bacterium
TCTCCGGTCTGGTTAGGAATTCGTCTCTGCTCCTTCTCATAAACCGCCTGTAAATGAAGTATGCCTTATTGATTTTAACAATACCCCTTGAGGCATTAAATTGCACGATCCTGCTTCCGGTATCCAGCATCAAACATCAATAGTTTCCATTACCTTGTACTACTTTATGAAAAACAAGAAAGATATTCGCCTTGCCGTGCTCATTGATGCCGATAATATTCCTTACTCTAACATAAAAGGAATGCTGGAAGAAATAGCCAAATACGGTACTCCTACCTTCAAACGCATCTATGGAGATTGGACGAAACCCACACTAACAGGATGGAAAGGGGTATTACTCGAAAGTGCCATCACTCCTATTCAGCAATACAGTTATACCACAGGCAAAAATGCCACCGACTCTGCCATGATCATTGATGCGATGGATATTCTCTATAGTGAGAAAGTCGATGGCTTCTGCATTGTATCCAGCGACAGTGATTTTACACGGCTGGCCATGCGGCTGAGAGAAGCAAGTATGATGGTGATCGGATTAGGTGAGCGCAAGACACCCAATCCATTCATTGTAGCCTGCGATAAGTTTATTTATCTCGAGATATTAAAACAACCTGCTGTGATCACGGCGGTGACCGAATCTAAACCGGGTAAAAAGAAAGAAGTAAAGATCGCCGCGCCTGAACCAGAAGTACTGAAGAAAGTAGATGCCAAAACCATTACACTCATCGCCTCATCCATTACCGACCTGGCAGATGATAGCGGCTGGGCTTTCCTGGGTGAGGTGGGAAATCTGATCCTGAAAAAGAAACCCGACTTCGATGCGCGTAACTATGGCTTTGAACGGCTGGTGCCATTAATCAAGAGCATTGATCAGTTCGAAATTGATAAAAGAGAAACGGAGAAAAAAAACGGGAAGCTTATCTTTGTACGTGTAAAGACAACCAGTTGATGCTCCTGCCTGCTTATCTCTCCAGTTTGAATCCCTCATCCACTTTCGGCCGTTCAGTCGTATTGCCTATGGCCCATCCGGTCAGGTACATCCATTGCGTTACTTTCAGGAGCTTAGGGTAATTGATGGTTTTTGCCTCATCCGCGGGAGTATGATAAATCGGGTGCAATAGCGAGGTATAAAAGATAGCGGGAATTCCCACGCGCGCATAAGGCATGTGATCGCTACGGAAATAAAATCCTTCCGAATGGTCTGTCTTATCCCACTTCACATCAAGTTTGAATTGGGGTCCTGCATCATTGGCCTCCAAAGCGGCAGCTACCAGATCGGATGAATTTTTATGAGGTGATTGCGAACCCAATAGTGCCATACTGTCGGGATGATTCTGACCAATCATATCTGCATTCAATACCGCTGCGATATCTGCTTTGGGAACACTTGGAAAGTTAGCAAACCAGCGTGAGCCAAGCATGGATCTTTCCTCGGCACCATGCCATACAAACAGAGCCGACCGTCTGGCGGGCTTCTTCCTGAACGCACGCGCTATTCCCAGCAATGCCACACTGCCACTTGCATTATCATCCGCTCCGTTATAGATGGAATCGTTATTTACCGCCGAACGGATACCATCGTGATCATGGTGCGCACTGAACAATACATATTCCTTTTTAAGTTTTGCATCAGTTCCTGGAATTTTGCCTACGATATTTACGGAAGGGTATTCAAAACTTTCAATGACTAGCTTAATCGTTACTGTCGGTGTGGTTTTGAAAAAATCATGTTCAGAAGTATGCAGCCAAAGTGCAGGAACGGCCGATGATAGTACGGCTTGCTGTGCCGAAGGAACATCCACCCGGTAATTTCCTCTTTGCAATACCGGAGCAATGGCATTCCAGTTTTTTTCTGCTTCCTCATCACCAATCAAAATAATAGCTGCTACTCCTTTATTGATTAGCGCTGGTGCATATTTTTGATATACTGAACGGAAGTACCTGCGCCCCGGAATAGATACATTTTGATTAATACCTTGTGATGATACCGGCACTACGGCAATCTTATCTTTAAGATCGAGGTTCGCAATAGCGGCAAAGTCGGCAATATAAACGGTAGGTGCTGCAACCGAGGCTGCGGCACTTATCATAGGCAGTGCATCCTTGAAAATAAGATAACTGCGGTCACCTGCAGTAACACTACTGTTCAATGAAGACAAACGTGTTCGCTGTAACGAAAAGAATTGAAAGAAAGTACCATCGTCTCCGGCCGGCTCAAGACCCGCCAATCGCACTTGCTCTGCCAGCCAAACAGATACCTTCAATTCATCGAGAGTACCGGATTCTCTACCTTTAAAACGATCGTCAGCCATAGCATACAGATCTCTTTTCAGCTCTTCCATTTTAATGACATCAACGGCTCCGGTAGTTGGTTTCTGTTGAGCCGGAATTTCTGAAGAATAAAAAACACACAGCGTGATCAGCAGGAAGAAATACAACTTCATAAACAGATTCGGGTTAATAAATTGAAAGGTAAGCGCTCATTGAGTGATCTTATCCGGATATTATGTAAGTGGATGATTGCATAACATTGTTGTCGATTTAAGGAGCGTTTTGAAGTGTATAAACGGGTAAGGAAGCACTCCTACGATCACTTGAATATCAGCCATGATCGTAAAGCGATGTTCCCCACCGCCGTTGTTACCATAGTATTAACTTCTTCTCTGCCAACAAATTCCATTTGCAGCTAAGCAAAAATTATTATATTTAGCACAAATTATATTTTTTAAAAAGGATATTTTTTACGGTTAGTGAGTGGTCCTTGCAGAAGTTGATCCTCACCGGCTGATGTACCAAAACACCTTTAAGTCAGTACGACACCCTTACCTATGACCCAACGATTCCTCTTCGTAGTAAGTGGAAGAGGCAGATTATTTATGCTCTGCCTGATGTTGCTTCTGGCAATAGGAAAAGGATATTCTCAAACGGGATGTAACTGTCCTGCTACATCTCCCACTGCCACATGTAGTCCTTGCGCAGGTGGCTTAACAAGCTTAGTCGTAAGATGGAACGGTGTCGTTGCGATAGCCTCCGCTTCGGACAACTCTGGCAATCTTACGGTTTCGGTCCTCTCTAATGTCTTAACCATTACCAAACTGCCTGCAGGGACTCCGTTCGATGGAAATGTAACCATTGCTGTTACTGCGGGATTACCATTAGGCACTGAAACAATTACTACTTCATGTGCCGGTATGGTTCAGCAAGGCACTGTCATCGGTAATTTAACTGTAGTATCCGGCGCCAGTGTGGCTGGGCCGCTTTGCTGCTCATCTGTCGATCAGGACCATGTTCTACCCACGATAACGTGCCCGTCGGGCTTTGATGTTTATGTGGTTGGCGGCTGTAGTTTTGTTGTCCCGGATTACAGAAGTCTGGCAAATGCAGCTGATAATTGTGGTGTTGCACCTACGATTACCCAATCTCCTGCTGTAGGAACCGTACTTACCACTATAGGTACCGTGCAGTCCATCACACTTACTGCTACCGATAAATTCGGTAATGCAAGAAACTGCAGCTTCAACATTACCTTAAAAGATAACATCGCTCCCGTTATCACCTGTCCGGATGATTTTGATGTATATAGCGATGCCAGTTGTTCGTTTACCTTACCTGACTACACAGGCCTTGCTATTGTTAACGACAACTGCGGTGCAACCGTTACCCAATCTCCTGCTGTTGGCACTGTATTAGGTGGTGTGGGTATTTCGCAACTGATTACATTAACAGCGAAAGACGGCACAGGAAATACGTCTTCCTGTTCATTTACCATCACGGTAAAAGACAATATACCTCCTTTCATTTCCTGCTCTGCTGATTTTGACGTATTCACCGATACGAACTGCCAGTTTACCATTATTGATTACACGGGATATGGTGCAGCCACGGACAACTGCGATGCGAACGTAACGATTACGCAATCGCCTGCCATCGGCACAGTGATTAGCGGAAGCAGCCAGGTGATTACACTGACAGCCACCGACGATTCAAATAACTCATCGACCTGCTCCTTCACCATTACATTGAAAGATAACATTGTTCCGGTTATCACCCATTGCCCGGCTAACGTTTCATTATCTGTCGATGCCAATTCATGTACTGCCATAGCTACATGGACTTCCCCCAATGCTAATGACAATTGTGGAATCAGCAGCTTCCTGCCAGACCATAATTCAGGAGATGCATTTCCATTAGGTACAACCACAGTCACCTATACGGCAAAGGATGCAGCCGGAAATACCACCACCTGTAGTTTTACCGTAGAAGTAACGGATCAGATTAAACCCGTTCTGTTTGACTGTCCTTCTGATATCACGGTGAATTCAGGAGCAGGATGCCAGGCCATTGTGACGTGGAATGCTCCTACCGCAACGGATAATTGCAGCACCCCTTCGTTAGTGAGCGACCACCTTTCGGGAAGTATATTTGCTGCCGGCACTACCCCCGTAATGTATACAGCAACAGATGCTTCGGGCAATATCACTACCTGCAGCTTTAATGTAATCGTCAAAGATCTCTCTGCTCCCGTATTTAGTGGTTGCCTTTCAGACCGTACTATTACTGCCGAAACGGATTGCAAGACCACGGTATCATGGATCGAACCAACAGCTATGGACGACTGTAGTACTGCCACCATAACCAGTACGCATCACACAGGCGATGAATTTGATACCGGAACTACCCGCGTAGTTTATACCGCTACCGATGCTGCCGGTAATACGTCCAGTTGTTCATTTAATGTGATTGTGGTTGATCATGTAGCTCCCGCCATCAAATGTATTGACGATGTAACCGTTCTTGCCGGAAATGCCTGCGGAGCCACTGTTTCATGGACAGCACCGCAGGTAACGGACTGTTCCTCCGTGACACTAACGAGTAGTCCTGCTATGGGTAGCTTCTTCTCCGTGGGCACTACGAATGTCACTTATACTGCTACCGATGCAAGCGGTAATTCTTCTACCTGTACATTCAAAGTAACAGTAGAAGACAAAACCAAACCGGTATTCTCCAATTGCATTACCGAAATAAAAGCAGCTACCGATCAATCCTGCAAAGCCATAGTACGATGGACCGCTCCTATCGCAACGGACAATTGTGGCACACCTGCCATAACAGCCAGCCACTCATCAGTGAGCGAGTTTACCATTGGCACTACGCAAGTAACGTATACCGCTACCGATGCAGCGGGCAATACTTCACAATGCCAGTTCAATGTTATTGTTACCGATGGTAACATCCCAACCATTACCAATTGCCCTGCTGATATTAATTTAAAAGCAAATGAATCAGGCAAAGTCATGGCCACCTGGACCGAACCTACTACATCAGTCTTCTGTGGCACGGCTACCCTTACTTCCACTCACAAACCCGGTGACGAGTTTACGATTGGTGCCAATGAAGTAATCTATACCTCAACGAGTAGTTCTGGCATCACGTCAACCTGTTCGTTCTTTGTGAATGTAGCCTATAAAGAAGTTACCTATGAGGTAAGCCAGCTCATTACGCCAAACGGAGATGGAGTGAACGATGTTTGGGAACTCAAAAACATTGAGCTGTTTAAAGACAACAAAGTCACGGTGGTGGATCGCTGGGGAGGAGTCATCTACACTGCTACCGGGTACAACAACACCACCGTATCATGGAATGGAATGAACGAAAAGGGTATAGCAGCCCCTACAGGTACCTACTTCTATACCATCACTGTAAAATTCAGAGACACTACGGTAGATAAAAAAGGTTTTGTAGAACTGGTTCGATAATCATGAAGGAGCTGAGACACACTATACAATCATTCCTTGTCCTATCGCTACTCTTCGTACTGACGGGTAATGGCGCTGCTCAGCAAAAAGTACAGTTTACACAATACATGTTCAATGGACTAGTCATCAACCCCGCCTATGCCGGTGCGGATGAAGCATTGAGTCTCACATTTATTCAGCGCAGTCAATGGACCGGGGTGGAGAAAGCACCCAGCACACAAACATTAACCGGCCACACCTTGTTCAGGAAAAAGCAAGTGGGGCTTGGACTTACGTTGGTTAATGACCGCATCGGCGTTCATCAGAACATCAATGCCCTGACCAGCTATGCCTATCATATCCGGGTGGGAGAAAAATCGTATCTCTCAATGGGTTTGCAGGGAGGTATCAAAAGTTTCAAATCGGATTATGCATCGCTGGCAAGTTCATCAAACAATGATCCGGCGATTAACAGCCTAATATTATCTAAAACTTATTTTGATCTGGCAGCAGGTATCTATTATCGAAGTCCCCGATTACATATCGGCATCTCCGCACCTGAGTTGATCCCTCAATCGTACACCATCAACGACACCTTGAGCATCCGCTTAAGCAAAGCGAATTTCTTTTTTTTCTCTAAATATAAATTCACGCTCAGTGAAAATTACGATCTTGAACCGAGTGTATTGATTAAGTATCTTGATGGAGTGCCTCTCTCCTACGATGTCAACTTAAGTATGATCTACCGAAAGGTGCTGTTCCTTGGGTTTTCCTATCGAAAGAAAGAGTCGGTTGATTTTATTTTAAAAGCACAAGTAACCAAGCAGCTACAAATTGGATATGCCTACGACTATCCCATTGGAGTGGTGTCACAGCTGACGAATGGCTCGCACGAATTAATGGTGAACTACCTGTTCCGTTACGTCCAAAAAAATGTAATCTCTCCACGGTGATATGAAACGGGCCCTATCCATTGTCGGACTGTTAGCAATGATCTCGTGTAGCCAGGCGTGGTGCCAGGAAACTATTTTCACCCTACTAAAGAAGAAGAGCAGACTTGCTGATGAGTATTATCAGCATAAAAATTACCAGGCAGCCGTTTCTATTTATGAAAAGCTATATAAAAGAGACCCGCTGTCCACTACACTACCGGTTAAAATAGCCAGAAGCTATTATTTCTTAAAGGAATACAAGAAAGCGATCTCCGCTTTTGAATCGAAGCGAAACCATCCGGACGAAACTACCGAAGATCTGTTTTATTATGCAGAGTCTGTCTCGGCAACGGGCGATTACAAAAAAGCGATATCCATCTATCGGGAGTTTTTAAAGAAGAAACCCGACGATGCCATCATCACGCAAAAGATATGGCGGCTGAATAACATCCAGTATCTCTACGAAGATTCGCTTCACTATGCGGTAAGGTCCATTTCACTAAACACCACCAATGGAGAATTGTGTGCGGTTCCTTACAAAAACGGGTTGCTTTATCTTTCCAATCGCAAGGAAGCACAGATAGTGGAAAAAACCGATGGCCGGACAGGCAAGCCATTCTACAAATCCTACTATTCAGTAACGGTAGCTGACAGCATTAAACAAAATATACTGGCTTATAAAAAAGCAACGCTCTTTGGCAGAAATTTATACTCCGGCCTGCATGCAGGGTCAATGGCTTTTTATCAGCATCAGAAGAAAATGATATTGACTTCCACCGGTCAGCGTACAAAAGAAACCGGATTACGTACCCTTCAACTCTTTTTTGCCACCGAACAGGAAGGTCATTGGGAGATCACGCACTCCTTTCCGTTCAACAGCAATGCGTATTCCATCTCGGATCCGACTATCAACGAAGCAGGAACCGTACTCTATTTTTCGTCGGATATGAAAGGGGGCTTTGGCGGAAAAGACATTTACCGTTCTTACTACCAGAATAATCAATGGACCAGGCCCGAAAACCTGGGGGATGCCATTAACACACCTTACGATGAAGCCTATCCTTTTCTATACAAGGATAACACACTTTATTTTTCTTCCAACGGACATCCGGGTTTAGGTGGGCTTGATATTTTCAAAGCACCCCTTCAGGGAAAAGAATTGGGCGAAGTCGTAAATGCCGGATACCCTATCAATACCCAGGCCGATGAATTCGGGATCACCATCGACTCCTTAAGTACCCATGGCTATTTTTCATCCAACAGAAACAAAGGTGGATTTGACGATGACATCTTTGAGTTTGATATTGATCTTCAGACTTATCCATTGGAAATTTCCGGATGGATGAAGTACAAAGAATTTAACTGGAGCGAGCACTCCGAACTTAAAGTGTTTGCCAATGCTGAGTTTTTCCTGATTGACAATCTGCGCGATGTCATTGTGCAGCACGGCTATACCGATGATACCGGAAATTTCACCTGGACCATTCCTTATTTCAGTAAGTACCGCATACGCGTGGTTGGCCCGGAAAATGACGAGCATGTGGTCAGTCTTGAAATTCCTACTTCACGGAAGATGCTGAGTAAACATGAAGTGGTGATTGTGAAGGATGCCTTTAAGGCCATTGAAAATCAGAATAAAAAATGAACGGCATGTACCCCAAAAACAGGAACGGCTCTGTATTCGTACTGATCCGTATTTATGCCTTGCTGCTAATTCAACTCATTGGAGTTACTGCTTACGCACAGGAGAAGCACTCCATCCAGATGAAAACATTTGACCTGCAGTTGGCCCCCTATACCAATATTGAAGTGTCCGTCAATGATAAAAACTATGTATCCATGGGGGCCAAGGGCATCGCTTTCATTGAACTGACTAGTGCCGAGCTTCCTGTCAGAACAATCAAAATAAAAAACGAACGACTTGAAGCGGCCTCATGGAATTACAGTAAAGGAACATTAGAGATTATTGTTCGGACTAAAAGTTATCAGATTGCGAACATCATCGTAAAAGAAGAGAACCTACCTGCACCCAATCTTAAAGTTGTCTTCAAAGGACGAAAGACCACAACAGTCACAACAAATAAAGAAGGCAGAATTGAAATACCTATTGCATTGGATGAAAAAATCACCTCGGCCAATCAGTTCTCTATTGACGGGTACAGGATGATTCGTTTCGCTTTTTCTTCACCTGATTATTTACTTACGATTGACAAGATTGTACTTGCCACGCCTGCAGAACCCCCAACAGAGCAGGTAAAACCGGAAACCCCAAAAGACTACTTCAACGATTTTGATTTATCAAAACTGGATTCCATTCAGTCGCTCACCGTATTCTATACCATTTTCAAAGATCTCGATCGCAAAGATCTTAGCGCAGAGCAACGGCAACGCGTGGACGCCAAATTCAATGAGCTGGTTTTAAAACTGGAGAGCTCAGCCCAAACGCAGGGTATAAAACCGTTTATCGGGAAAATAAATGACTCCACCGTTTTAGCTGCAGATGTCCGCACGTTGATTGCACTGGCCAAACAGGAAGGGGAAACATTAGTGGATCAGCGCTCGGAATTCGATCAGAAACTAAAAGTAATCAGTGATAAGCTATCCGGTGGTATTACCAACCTTGATGAAGCTACCCGGAAAAAATTACTGAACGATCTTACCCTACTGGAACAGATATTAGTGCAGAATGAAAGTCGTTTTTATAAAAATCAAAATGACTACCGGTCACTGATTAATTCCATCAAAGAAAAGTATTTCAACATGGAAGATCTGGAGCAGAAGCTTACCGCCAGCGAAACACAGCGATTGGAGGAGCAGCAACTATTTCGCCAGCGCCTGATTGGTATTTCGGTAATTGTACTTGTATTTGGTCTGCTCATTGTCATGCTCATTTACTTTAGTGCCGCGCTGCGCAAGCAGAAGAAAAAACTGGAAGCTGCCAATGAAGAGATCAAACGCATCAATGAAAACCTGGAATCCATCGTATTTGCCCGAACCCGTTTACTTGAATCAGCGAACAAAGAGCTGGATACTTTCCTGTACCGCGCCTCGCACGATATGCGCACTCCCGTACGATCGGTATTAGGTCTTTGTAACATTGCCAGCCAGATTGCCGAAGATGAACCCAAAGAACTGATTGGACGAATTGTTGATACCACCATGAGTATGGACCGCCTGCTGAAGAAACTCAGTATTATCAGCGAGATCAATCAGCCCAGCAACTTCTCAGCTATCCGCCTGCTGGAAGTTTTCGAGCAGGTACACTATTCGTTTCGCCGAACAATTGAAGAGCATAAAATCAATTTTACGATTGTATGCCCCGAGGATCTGGCCATTTACTCCTACCCTAACCTGGTTGAAACCATCATCAGTAACATCACCGAAAACGCACTGTATTACAGTTCACTCAACGGCAATCAGAAGGCAATCGTAGAGATTAAAGCCGAGCGCACTGATGATATGGTATCCGTTCAGATACAGGACAATGGCGTTGGGATCAGTGACGAGATCAAAGAAAAAGTCTTTGACATGTTCTTTAAAGGCACTGAATTTTCTAAAGGTAATGGATTGGGATTGTACATCGTACAAAAGGCACTGGATGCGCTGGAAGGCAAAGCCAGAGTGGAGTCAGTACCCGGTCGTTACACGATATTCGTGCTCATGTTTCCGATCCGGCCAACGATAAAGTTACAAGACGAAAAGCAACTGGCAGCGCATACCTAAATAGCGATTGAAGGTGCTGTAAAATTCACGTATAGCCTGTTCAAATGCGGAACATTATTTACATTTGAGAGTTGTATACTCCCCAAACCAGCCTGCTGATCAGCTATGTTTCAATACTACACCCCTGTTTTTCTTTTACAGATTTTCTGTTTGTATCATGCGTACCGCCATAACTCAGAACAAAAGTGGTATTGGCTGATCATCTTTTTTCCTCTTGGAGGCGGGCTCATCTACCTGTATATCCATTTCTACAATCGCTCTACTATCGATATCATTACCGAAAACGTAAAGGGGGTGGTGATCACTGACTATCGCATCAACCAGCTGGAGAAAGAGATGAAATTCAGCGATAGCATCAAAACCAAAACAGCATTGGCCGATGAATACGTGCGTGTAGGCAGATACAAAGATGCCATCGACTTGTATACCGATTGTGCGCAGGGCTTTATGGCCGATGATATCTCGCTGCTATTAAAGCTTACTCAAACTCATTTTCTGCACACCGATTATGAATCGTCCGTGAGCTATGGCAAGCAACTGGAAAAGGAAAAAACATTTAAAAACAGTAATGTTCGGGCAAGCTATGCATGGGCTCTTCATTATACCGGAAAATCGGAACAGGCAGAAGCCATCTTTAAAGATATGGATAGCTCGTTCACCAACTATATGCCCCGGACGGAATATTGCAAATTTCTTCTGGCCAGCCAGCGCACGGAAGAAGCGAAAAGTAAACTCCATGAGTTGATTACCGAATTTGATCACATGAAAGGCCCTGAACGCAGATTACAAAAAGGGATATAGAATGAGATTAGAGCGCTGTATGATACGATCCAACGCAAAACCGCCCGATAATCCTGACGTTATTTGAAAAAAAAGGGCGAAAACCTGATATTTTCGTTATCTTGGTTTGAGCCATGATCAAATCTCTGTACAAACCAGCTACTCCTGATCATCGGGGTGTCATTACGCTTCTGCTGGTCATCATCGCATCCTCCGGGCTTTTAATTCTGATTAACTATTTCACCATCAAAACCCTTTCGGCTGTCAGAGCATACACCGAAGGCGAATCGAGCTATAGCAAAGGACAGAAAGATGCGAGCCGCAATCTGATCAGCTTTACCGAAACCGGCGATAAGAAGTTCTGGATCAAATTTGAAGAAGAGATTGCCGTTCCGCTGGGCGACAGTATAGCACGTGTGGCACTGACCGCACATCTTCCCGACTCCCTTGCCAGAAAAGGGTTCATCCAGGGGCTTAACCATCCGGACGATCTTGATAATATGATCTGGCTCTTTCATCATTTTAAAACTATTTCTTTCATGAAAGACGCCATCCAAATATGGAAGGAAGCGGATGGATTGGTTGCCCGGCAGCAAAGTTTGGGGTATTCCATCTATCCTGAAGTAATACAAGAAACACTGTCGGAAATGGAAAAGGTGGAAGTCATCAGCCAGATGAATCACTTAAACAACGAACTGACCGTGAAAGAGCTCGCTTTTGCAGGTCTGCTCGGGGAAGCGGCACGAACAATCAGCCGGCTTCTCTTCTACGCCAATTTTCTTTTTACGGTGGTTATCATTGGCAGTGTAAGCTTTTATGCGTCCAAAATCATCAGACGCCTGCGCGAAAAGAACCAGGCACTCATGCGCACCAATCTTGAACTGGATAAGTTTGTGTACAGCGTATCGCACGACCTTCGGGCACCCATCACCTCACTGAAAGGGCTTATCAGCATAGCACGTGACGAAGAGGACAGGCAGGAAATACACCGCTACTGGGGTTTAATGTTGAACAGCCTCAATAAGCAGGACCAGTTTATCAAAGATATCATCTCCTTCTCCAGAAACAAGCGGGCTGAAATTGAAAACGAAGAAGTAGACCTGAAACTGGTGATCAATGAAGTCCTGGAACAACTTCGCTTTATGAATGAGCGAAACGAAGTGCAGGTGGACCAGACTATTTCAGCCCATCAATTCAGAACCGATGCGGTGAGACTGAAAATCGTACTGAGCAACCTCATCTCCAATGCCTTCAAATATGGTGATCCTGAGAAACCAGTGCAACGGATACAAATCAAAAGCTATCGGCAGCTGCACACCATCGCCATTGAAATCTGCGATAATGGTATTGGAATAGATAAAGAATACCAATCGCAAATATTTGATATGTTTTTTGTTACTTCACATAGTAACAAAGGAACCGGTCTGGGGCTTTATATTGTAAAGGAGACGGTAGAGCGACTGAAAGGAAAAATCATGGTAGAGTCCACACTGGGAGCAGGTACCAAATTTATAGTGAGTATACCCGTATGAATTCTCCGGCTGATACACAATACCTTATCATTGATGACAACGAGATCGACCAGCTCGTTACAGGAAAACTGCTTCGAACCAAGCTGGGAGCTACACGCATTCAGGTATTTAATAACGGAAAAGAAGGTCTTGACTGGATGATGGGAAATGCTGATCCCAATTTGGCCATTGTTGTTTTTCTGGATATAAAAATGCCCATGATGAACGGTTTTGAATTTATGGATCGCTTTAAAAAACTAAGCGAAAATATAAAAAGCCGCTCCCGCATATTCATGCTTTCATCCACTCTTGATCCGGAAGAAATAGAACGCGCCATCCGCTACGAGCACGTAGATACTATCCTCGAAAAACCGCTATCCATTGACCAATTAAGTAATCTGACCAGCAACTAACGCACGGAAGTAATCATTCCGGTTCATGTTCGGGTGCTGCTGTCCACAGAGACCATCATGAGTAGCTGGATTGAATAAAAATGACTACCTTAGTGGCCTTACATACAATTTAAAGCCGTGCTGGTTCGTTTTAATCTTCGGCTGGCTTATTTAATCCCTCCCATTTTGAAATCTTCCATATCGTTTTCCCGCACCAAGCTCGATTTTTCTGCCACGCTCAATAAAAGAGTAAACGAATACTTCAGGGTCAATAATATCAGCCGAACCGGCAATAGTGAAATGGTCATTAAAACCATTTTCATGTTTTTACTCTACTTTGTTCCGTATGCGTTGATCATCAGCAATACGGTTACATCTCCCCTGCTACTGATCGCAATGACGGTACTGATGAGCATTGGTGTAAGTGGCATTGGACTATCCGTCATGCACGATGCGAATCATGGAGCGTATGCCAAAAAAGTATGGGTAAATAACCTGATTGGTTATTCATTAAATCTGATCGGAGCCAATTCGTTTAACTGGAAGATGCAGCATAATGTAATGCACCATACGTATACCAATGTGCATGAAGAAGATGAAGACATTGTATCACGTGGAGTTTTGAGACTTACTCCTCATTCGGAATGGAAATACATTTACAAATTCCAACATGTGTACGCGTGGTTCTTATACGGGCTGCTTACCATCATGTGGATGCTGGTGCGCGACTTTGGAAGGTTGATTAAATACCAACGAAACGGGTTGGCCAAAAAGCATAAAGCCAGTATGGGCAAAGAGTGGGTGATTATGATCGTAACCAAGTTAGTATATATCGGATACATTTTTGTATTACCCTTACTCCTTACTGATTTAAGCTGGTGGCAGATTTTGCTGGGAATTTTAACCATGCATTACATCGCCGGGTTTATGCTGGCCATTATTTTTCAACCTGCCCATGTTATTGAAGGAACAGAATTCCCCTTACCTGATGATGACCGGGTATTGGAAAACAACTGGGCCATCCATCAGCTGTTAACAACGACCAACTTTGGCAATCGCAGCAAGTGGTTTTCGTGGTATGTGGGGGGATTGAATTTCCAGATTGAACATCACCTGTTTCCCAATATTTGTCATGTTCACTACCGTAAAATTGCAGACATCGTAAAAGCAACCGCTCTGGAATTTGACCTGCCTTATAAAAGTTCGACCACCTTCCTTAAAGCATTACAAAGCCACGCACGATTACTCAAAGAATTAGGGAAACGGCCTGTTACCAGTATTCAATAATTAATCTGTGCTTCTAAAATGCCCAATCGGGTAAAGAAGTGTGTGGGTTAAATAACTCACTCACATAATAGGCTCTTCGGTTTACGTACCATTGTCCCCCATTAATCTGCAGGCGTGAATCCATCAGACTTTTGGCGCATTTATATTGCTGTCCTATCATGGAATCATCGTGTGTACGATGAAGGAATAAATGCCCCAGTTCATGATAAACCAACGCCTCCGGAATTAACTTGTATCCTTCACTCTCTTTTTCGATCACGATGGATCTGGTCGCATAATAGGTCATTCCCTGTGCTTCACCTTCCACCGAACCAAAGCCAATTCGAAAATTTTTATCCTCAATACTAATTCCTCTTTTAGCTGCCTCTTCAAAGAAAGTAGTGACATATCCGCTCAATTCCGGATCGATGTACGTTTCCGTTTCTTCTGCTTCTGAGAAACAACCTGATAAACCAATCGCCACGATCAAAACTAAAATGAACCGCATGTTCTTCTGTGCTTATTGCTGATGCAGAGAAGTAATCAATTGCTGTACCTTGTCGGGAATGGGTTAAAGATTATGGATATGGCACTATATTGCCGTATGTGTTGATTTTTTTTCTCAGCACCGGTAAAACCACAAAAAGCATTGATGAAAAATATCCCGAATAGGCGTTGTAATAAGCGGAAGCGGGTCAGATCATGAGCACGAAAGCCAAAGCGGCAAAGTTTCCCTTTTGAAAGGTGACACCATCCGTAAAGCCATTATTGCCATGTCCCTCCTGCCAGATGTAATGTGCGCTGAGTTTGCAGGTTTTTTTATTCAGGTACCAATTGACTCCCGCATCATACATGCGGTCATGGCCTGAAAACTGTGCACCACCTTCTCCGGTAAAATCCATTATCATAAAGGAAGGCTCAAGAAAATACTTCTTGGCCACAATCACATTATAACCTGCGCGAATATGCCCTGTGCGCATAGTATAATTTGTACCTTCTATACGTCGTTCCATGAAATTCCATTCTCCATCCAGATTCAGGTTTTTAAAGTTCAGCAATACATCCCATCCGGTACTGCGATTAGTCCTGAAGATATCGGTCTTACCTTGCTGTGAGCTGTAGGCACTTAATGTAATCCCTTTCCGTTTGCTGTAATAGTTGTTCGCATCGTAATTAATAGCATAGGTTTTCATTTCCGGATCACCTATAGTAAACATCACCCGTTCTACTGTAAGCGGACTCCATAAAATACCTGTTGATTCCGCCATGTTCTTCTGATCGGCAGCCGTTGTGTTGTTAGTGAATATACCCGCATTATAACCAACGGTAATAAGTCCTTTGCTTTTCATCCCTCCTACATTCACACCGGTAGTACGCCCATAATTTTTACCGGTGATATGCTGACGAATATACGTCTGTGAGGGTGACTTATCCAATGAATTAACAACCAAATCTCCAGTGATACATTCCCGACTAAACTGAGGTTGGAAATATCCGGTGGTTACATTAATCCAGTCATTCTTCGTTGCCTTCCAGGTCACATAAGCATCAAGAATACCCAGCGTACCTGTATTTGTTCCTCCGCGCACAGCACTGAATTTATCCTTACCCAGATTATCGTATTGAATTGTCAGTACGTAGCTGAGTCGCTTGTAGGGTTTGCCTTTAAAGCCGATCCGCGCACGTCTGGCCATAAAGCTTACACGATCACCCACTCGTTGCAGCGGACTGTTCGCGATTACCTGGGCCCGTTCATTCATTGAATACGTACTCCATAACTGAAGGCTGGCAGTAGGCTGCACGAACTTAAAAAGACTATCGGGCTTGGACCAGTAACTTTCCTGGGCTTCGGCCGAATGCCACATCACCACGACGGATACTGCTGCGAGCAGGATGATTTTTTTCATGACAGGTGAAGTTCAGTCTTGCCGTGTGCGTGGCCATTATTATATCCCTTTCCTTGAGCTGCACCAGTGGTTGCATGGAGTAAAGGCACGTTCATTTTTATTGCCTGCTGATTGTATAATTCAATCGCCAGGTTCTCATTCGTCAAATGGTAGCGTGCACCAATGTATTTTGTCACAATGCCGTTTTCATTCTTCACAGGAACGATAGTGGCATCTACCCAATAGTGACTGCCGTCTTTCGCTTTGTTCTTTACAATGCCCTTGAAAACATTTCCACTTTTGATGGTCTCCCAAAAAATCCGGAACAACTCTTTCGGCATGTCGGCATGACGAAAAATGTTATGTGGCTTACCAATAAGCTCGCCGCGGGTGTACTTGGATACCTCACACAGTTTATCATTCACTAGTAAGATATTTCCATGGATATCGGCTTCGGACAAAATCGTCGTGAGGGCAAATACATTTTCGCGTACCTGCAGATCATCCTGCATTTGTCTGTTCTCCTCAATCTGACGAGCCATTTGTTCCTGTGTAGCCGACAGCTCTTCCATATTCTGGCGCATCTCTTCTTCCTGCGCTTTCAGTTCTTCTGACATTTGCTGACTTTGCTCCAGCAATGTCTTTGTATTCTCATTCACCTGCACTGTGGATATCGTACTCGCAATGCTTTCCGCTACTTTTTCTATGAAGGTGATCTCATGATCCGCAAATACCCTGAACGAAGCCATCTCTAACACACCATATACGGTATCATTATGCATGAGTGGAACAAGTATGATCGTACGTGGCAATGCCTGACCTAATCCGGAAGTGATGCGGATATAATTTTCAGGTACTTCTCTCAAATGAATCGTATTACGCTCAAGCACACATTGTCCTGCAAGTCCATCACCAAAATCAATCGTACGGTTGATGAATTTTCTTTTTTCGTACGCATAGGCGGCAGCGAGTTCCAATGAATCTTTTTGCTGACCGGATACAATGAACAACGCGCCCTGGTTTACCTTCAGGTATTTCACCAATTCTTTCAACACTTCATCAGCAAGCGTTTTTGTATTGGTGTTATTTCTGCGAAGTACCTCACCCAGCTTGGCAAGACCTTCATTCGCCCAGTCCCGCATATTCTTTTCTGTTTCAGCAGACTTAAGATTATCGCGCATCTCTACCAGTTCCGTACCTAATATATCTTCCTTACTCAATGGCTGAAATGCAAGATCAAGATTTCCCTGACCAATTTCCTTGGCAAAGGAAGTGTACTGCTTCAATCCATCTACCAGTGAATTCAATGAGGCCGTCATATCCCCTACTTCATCTTTACGTAAGCTATTGACATGATCTACCTGCTTGCCTTGTGCCAGTTCTTTTAGTTTTTCCTTAATCAACACAATAGCATCCGTAAGTTTCGTACTGAAGTAGAATGAAACTGATAATCCAATGGCAAGTATCACCACACCAATGGTGATAATCGTTATAATCGTATTCCTGATCTGACCCGTTAACTCCTCTTTCTTCTTTGCTACCGCAGCATCGATCTGATCCGTATAAAAACCAGTAGAGATAATCCAGCCTAATGGCTTGTATAGTCTTGAATACGAGATCTTATTGATCACTTCTTCACTTCCCGGTTTCTTCATGGTATATTCCACGTACGCGTCACCGTTTGCATTGGCCAGTTCTGATCGTACCTGATAGATATTCCTTCCTTTCTCTTTCTCTACATTATGTTTGGCATCACTTAACACCTGGCCTTTCAGGTTCGCCTTCTCTGCATGCATGAGCATCGTAGGATGAGGCAACTTGTTATCCGTCACCCAGAAGTAACCTTCTCCTTTATCAAAGCGGATTTTTGACAACTGGATCAGGGCTTCCTCCATAGTGTTCTCTTGTGTGGTATCCTTAGTTAGCTGATGTTGAGTTTCAACAACTCCATAAGCAATATCGGTGATGTGCTTGAGGTATAATTTCAACTTTGAGAATTCCTCGCTGCGGTATTGCTCCATATCAGCCTGAGCTGTCGAATTGATTTTGTAGATGGCCAAGGAGCCAATTAATGTTGCCGGCACTAATAACGCCAGGCTAATCATCAATGCAATTTGCAGTTTTAATTTCATCGTAAATCGGGGGTTAGTCCAATCGTATTACAATAGTACGATATTAAAAAGCCGTTTTTCAAAACAATGAGCAAGTGGAATTACTTGCTTAGCAAGTGGAAAAACAGTTGTAAGGAAGCACCTACTGCCTGCCTAGAAATAGGCAACTACCCGTTTGGGCATCTCCTGAAGGGCCATCACCTGGTCAGCGGCTCCCAGCCTGATGGCTTCCTTCGGCATGCCGAACACCACACTTGATTTTTCATCCTGTGCAATGGTCTTTGCCCCTGCCGTCTGCATGTTTAGTAACCCATCGGCGCCATCGCGCCCCATGCCCGTCATGATAATACCTACTGCGTTCTGTCCGGCATGTTTGGCTACGGAATTAAATAACACATCAACGGATGGCTTATGCCGGTTGACCAATTCACCATCGCGCACTTTAATAAAATATTTTGCACCGCTACGGTACAATTCCATATGTCGTCCACCGGGAGCGATATAGGCATGACCTCGCATCACGCGTTCACCATCTGTTGCTTCTTTCACTGTTACTTCACAAATCGTATTGACCTGGTCGGCAAATGACTTGGTGAAACCGGCAGGCATGTGCTGGGTAATTAATATACCGGGGCAGTTGGCCGGAATACTACGCAAAAAAAAACGCAACGCTTCCGTACCACCCGTGGAAGCCCCAATGGCAATGACCTTATCCGTTGTTTTATAGATCGGTGAGTTTGGATTGGTTGGATCGGGCTTCACTCCTGCTGCGTACTCCACACTTGGCTTATTCATCGCCGTTTTTCTTACCGGTACCATACTCGCTGCTTTGATGGCGTCCGTTATGCGGATCTTCGATTCTTCCAGATGTTCTTTTGTATTTCGTATCTCTGACTTCGCTACAATTTCAATGGCTCCTAATTCCAATGCACGCAAGGCAAGATGACTTCCATTCTGTGTAAGGCTGGAGATGATTACTACCGGCACCGGATATTGAGCCATCAGCGATTTCAGAAATGTAAGTCCATCCATGCGCGGCATTTCCACATCCAGTGTAATCACATCCGGTATTTCACTGCGTATTTTCTGTGCGGCAAAATACGGATCGGCTGCGGTGCCCATCACCTCCAGCTGCGGATCAGAATTGATGATCTCTGTCAGTGTCTGCCTGACCAGGGCCGAATCGTCACATACCAAAACCTTTATGGATTTCTTCATTGATCTCTGCTGCTGTTTTTACCAGCAAGCGCATACGCACTTTGCCAGTAGATGTATTAAAAACTATTTTCCTTCCGTAACTCCCTCCCACGTGCTTCGCG
Organism: Flammeovirgaceae bacterium; assembly: GCA_023251155.1. Classification (GTDB taxonomy): domain Bacteria; phylum Bacteroidota; class Bacteroidia; order Cytophagales; family Cyclobacteriaceae; genus ELB16-189. Next base: position 19,653 of record JAHEZH010000011.1, read on the forward strand.
GCAACGTGAATATCAAATTCCTTCAGCACCGATAGCGCCATTTCCACATTGCGTATTCCAATGCGGAACAGATCATTATTCTGGTACAATGAATTACAACCGCCAAATACTTTCGCATCCAGTTGCTCAATGCACGACTTTCTGTTGAGCATCGATTTGATAAGCATACGGGTGGCGGATAATCCGCGATCGGCATTGCCTGTATCTTCTTCATTGCCCGGTAGCAGGTAGTGATTCATTCCTGCCAGGTGTGTCTGTTTATCCCAAAGGCAAACCGAAACACAGGAACCCAATACCGTGCTGATGAGCAGCGGTGCAGACGAGACCACAAACTGTCCGGGGAACAAGGTATGCTTTCTTAGTTCACTCATCCGTTGAATTGATACACCGTAGGACGTACCTGTGTCAAAGGCAATTTCATGCCCATGATGGATTCGCTATGCCCCAGAAACAAAAGTCCGCCAGGTCGCAGATGCGTGCAAAACTTCCTGATTACTTCCTCTTGCGTAGGCTTATCAAAATAGATGAGCACGTTACGACAAAAGATAATATCGTAATCACTCTTCAACAAGCCAAAACTGGTATCCATCAGGTTGATGCGCTTGTATTGTATCTTCTTGCGATACTGCGGCTTTATTCTGGCCAGGTTAGAATTCGTTTTGCTGCGAAGAAAATAATTTCTCTTCCATTCCATAGGGATAGCAGCAAGACGATCTAAGGTATAAATACCGCTGAATGCCGATTGAATAACACGAAGCGAAATATCACTGGCCAGTAAACTATAATTCAATACGGGATTGCGCTTCTTAAACTCTTCCAGCACCATGGTCAGCGTGTAGGGCTCTTCACCGGTAGAGCAGCCTGCCGACCATATTTTAAGATTAGTATGTTCCGCCAGGTAAGATGGTAAAAATTCACCTGACAGGTAAGAGAAATGAGCTGGCTCACGGAAAAAGTCCGTTTTATTGGTCGTAATCAGATCGATCACATGAAAGAGTTCGGTCTGCTTTCCGTGGTCACTGAAAATATAATCCAGAAATTCTACATACGAATTCATACCCAGGCTCTTAATCTTTTTATTGAGCCTGCTTTCAAGCATCGATTTCTTTACGGGTGGAAGCTTGATACCATATTCCTGAGTTACATAGCTGCTCAGTCGATCAAAGCTGTCCTTATCTATGCGTATAAAAGCGTTTACGCTGGGGGCGTCCATAATCGCTTTGGTTAGTTAAAGTAATTTTCTAAAATCGTTGAACGGAATGTAAAAGTAAGTGTCCGCGGATAACGTTACCGAAGTGCTGTTATCCTGCGGAGCACTTAACCCCCTCAGCTTTACAAAAGCAAAGGAGGTACTTATAACTTAAAATTCAGTGAAGTCACTATCCGAAACCGAATCATCCAGCTTCAGATCAAAACCCTTGATGTCATCCGCGTGACCGTTACCATTGCTGGAAACATTCACCTCCGCACGGCTCACCGGCTTGCGGCTTTTGGTGGTACGTGTCGATGACTTAGCTACCTTCGTCCGGTTATCTAATTTGAAGTAGCTCACTGCTGCCTTCAGTTCTTCGGCCTGGCTGCTCAGCTCTTCTGCGTTGGATGACATCTCTTCCGCTGCCGAGGCATTACCCTGCGTAACACTGGATAATTGCTGTATCGCACCATTCACTTGTTCGGCACCTGTGTTTTGTTCCACGCTTGCAGCCGCAATTTCCTGAACCAGTTCCGCCGTCTTGTTAATGTCCGGCAATGTATTCGTCAGCATCTCTTTTGACTCCTGTGCTGACTTCACGGTCTTTGATGAGATCTCTGTAATCTCGGCAGCCGCTTTCTGACTTCTTTCCGCCAGCTTGCGTACTTCCGCAGCAACTACAGCAAAACCTTTTCCATGTTCACCGGCACGGGCAGCTTCTACGGCTGCATTCAAGGCAAGCAAATCGGTCTTGGACGCAATCTCTTCGATGATGGCAATGCGCTCAGCAATAGTAGTGATGGCTTCCACGGTACCAGATACGGACTGGCTGCTGACCTGAATATCCTTTGCTGCTTTATTGGCAATCTTCTCTGTCTCACGCGAGTTGTCGGTGTTCTGCTGAATGTTAGCCACCATCTGCTCCATGGAAGAAGACACTTCTTCCGCTGCACTCGCCTGTTCTTGCGCACCTTGCGACATTTGTTGCGAGGCCGAAGCTACCTGCTGCGAGGCGGCGGAAACATTTTCAGCACCGTTATAGATTGAGGTGGCTATCTCACGAAGGTTAACCACCATTTCTTCCAATGCCTGGTCCAAATCTCCGCCTTTATTTTTAATGCTGGCAAAGTCAATCGTTAAGTCACCTTTCGAAACGCGTTTGGCTACATCGACAGAGCTACGCAATTTCTCGATCATGAATTGAAGTTCCCTCAGCATAAAACCAATTTCGTCTTTCTTGTCGGCATTGACATCGGCAGAAAAATCTCCTGCCGCAATTTTCTTGATGGCCACGGTAGCCTGCCCCAGTGAAGACATGACATCCTTCAACAACCAGGTAGCTACTAAAATACCCGTCACAATGGCCAGGAGAATAACAATGATCATGGTGGTCACTACACTGTCATACATATCATCCGTATCTTTTTGATCTTTGGCAAGCTGAACATTAATGATGTCGTAAATCTTAGCAATCACCCCATCTGCCTGGTCATCGATGGCTTCGCCTTGCGTGACCGAAATCTCTTCTGCCTTAGCTCCGGAATTGGTCTTTGCCAAAGCCCTTACCTGCAAGTGAAAAGTGTGGTAGGTGGAATATTGTGCTTCAAAATTGTCGAACAATGATTTTACCTCACCGCTGAGTTGGTGATCAAGCAATGCGGCTTTCTCTTCCACCACCTTTTCGGCTTCACCCACCTGTATCATGTGCTTGTCCAGATCATCGTCTGTCTTCGCAATAATCATATCGCGCTCAATCGAGTTGATTTCGGAAATAGCCTGTTTCAAATCAAGCAACGACTTGACTAATTCTTTGGAGCCAAGCTGACCGCCAATTTGGTTGAGCGTTGCCATCACCCGCTGGTATGCATTTCTTGATTCATTGTCCGCAATCTCCTCGGCTTTGATTTCTGTATTTTGTGTCGCAATACGCTGCACGTTTTGCTGCACGATGAAGTATTCTTCCAGAATTGCTTTCAGTGATTTCACCAGCACCAGTGTTTCACCATCACTGATGCTTTCCATCTTCTCAATATTTTCGTTGATCGACTTGATTTCTTTATCAATCGTTCTTCCGATTTCAATCATTTTCTCATCATCTACGGTAGCAATCATGTTTTTCTGATCGCGTGAAATGGCGGTGATGTCGTGCTTGATCTGGCCGATCAGCAGCACTTTGTGTGAAGTGACGTTGGTGATTTCGCTCATGCGTTGGTTCATCTCACGGAATCGGGCAAAGGCAATCGAAAAAATCACAATCATCAATGCAATCAGCACCGAGAAAGCCATGATCAGTTTCTTACGGATAGTCATGTTTGTTAGCATTGTACTTGGGGGGTTATTAGTTTAATGATTTATTAAGTTCAGTTACATCGCTCATCGAAAACACTTTTCGAATGTCCATGATCAGCGTAATGTCTCCGTGGTTATTCACCAGGCCGGTAATGGGCGCTGATGTTTTATAATTTTCAAACTCGGGCGCTTCCTGGATTTCCCGGGATGACAGTTCGATTACTTCTTTCGCCACATCCACCATCGCTCCGATCTGCAGGCTCTTCTCATCCCCATCCTGGATATCAAGAACAAGTACACGGCTTTTTTTGGTGGTTTGTGTTTTCGGAAGACCCAGTTTCTGTTTGGTGTCCAGCAAAGGCAAAACGCGACCGCGAAGGTTGATAATACCCAGCATGTACTCCGGTGCGTGAGGCACTTTGGTAATTTGTTCCAGCTCCACCACTTCCTGAACATGATCTACCGGCAAGGCAAATTTTTCATCACCGAGGGTAAAGGTCAGGTAAGCCTTGGAAATATTTTCAATATTCATACGTAAGTGAATTAATTTTGAGACAATAAGAATAAGCGATAAGGATCAAGTACCAGAGCAAGGCTTCCGTCACCCAGTATCGTACTGCCTGATATAAAATCCTGGTGTTGATAAACTTCACCCAGCGGTTTCAGTACTGTTTGCATTTTGCCTTCAATGCGATCAACGGCAAGTCCTTTTTTTACACCATTGATGGTAATCGAAATGACATCGGCCGTTTTGGGAGCCACATCCATGATCCTGAATTCCTTACGCAGTGAAAACACGGATAAAGGCTCCTCATTCACCATCACCATTTTATTTACGTTCTCTTCCCGGTCCAGTGATTCATAGCTGATCCGATCAATGCGGTCCACCACATTCATCGGCACTACGTAACGCGTGTTGGCAACACGCACAAGTAGTCCTTCGATGATGGAACGGGATAAAGGAAGCTTGATATGAATAGAAGTTCCTTTCCCCGGAACACTTTTAACCGTAACGTGACCTCGCAAATCGTTTATCTTTTGCTGCACCACATCCATACCTACACCGCGACCAGATACATCGGAGATAACCGAAGCCGTTGATAGTCCGGGATGGAAAATCAAACCAAGAATTTCTTCTTCTGTGAGTTCGGCCTCAGCATCCACAACACCTTTCTCGATCGCTTTCTTCAACACACGCTCTTTATCGATACCCTTTCCATCGTCACTGATGATCAGGTTGGCAAATGAGCTGGAATTAAATGCTTTCAGCTTAACCGTTCCGTGTTCTGATTTGCCAGCTGCCTTTCGCTCCGAAGGTTTTTCAATTCCATGATCAATCGAATTACGGATGATGTGAATCATCGGCTCGGTCATTAACTCGATCACATCCTTGTCCATCTCCGTCTCCGCCCCTTCCGAAATGAAGTTTACCTTCTTATCCAATGTCTTAGACAGATCACGAACCAGACGTTTGAATTTGGTGACAAGGGTTTCAATCGGTACAAGCCCGATCTCGAGCGAAGTATCGCGCAGGCGGTAGGTAATCATTTCCAGTTGTTCCGTTACTTCCGTCAATGCCACGGAGTTCACCTTGGCCGATGCCGTTGACAATTGCGCCTGCAGAATGATCAGCTCACTAATCCAGTTAAGCAAGTCATCGATCTTGCGTTTGCTTACTTTGATATAACTATCATTGGCAACGCGTTTCTTCGATGTGGCGGATTCCGTTTCTTCTTCCTCATTTTCCTGCTGACCAAACGAAGCCAGGCGAAGAGCTATAATGGGTTGAAGCTTTTCCATCTCAACAGCATTACTTCCAAGCGAATCAAGATAAGCTACGAACTCAGGCTGCTCGAATAAATCGCAGGGCGTTAGCTTGGTATAGTTAACGGTACATTCATTTTCAACAAACAGGAAATAGCTTTCCAACTCTGCCTGCGGCGTAGTGGTAGTCAGAAACAATTCCCAGGAAATGATCTCACCCGAGTCTTTCTTCAGCAACTGCGTACGCGATGTACCCAATGCTTCCATATCCTGAATGATAAACACCAGCGGATGATTACCATCGGCGGTAATAGAGATAGTGGGTTGAATGCGGATCAGAAATGTAGCCAGCTCATCTTTTTCGATAGCGGCAACATTCGTCAGCGAATTTTCCATTTCCCGTTCGGATGACTTGAGGAAATCAATCGCAATCTTGAGATGATCTTTCAGTGCATCAGCATTCAATATCTTGTCGGCATCTTTCTCTTTAAAAAGATCGCGTACTTTATCGAACGCATGGAGCGTGATGCTGATCAGCCCATCATTGATTGGCATCTTGCCCTGGCGGACAAGATCATACAATGTTTCCAGGTGATGAGCGAGTTCACCAATGGTAGGAAAACCAAACATGTTGGCTCCCCCCTTGATGGTGTGCATCGTACGGAAGACTTGCTCAAGAGGTGCTGATGCCTGCGGATTGGCCTCCAGTTGCAGGAGGCCTTCGTCCAGTTCATTCAGCAGATCCAGCGCATCTTCGACGAAACGCTTTTGGTTACTATCCATTGCTGATCGCGTTTTCGATCTGTGCGAAAAACGTTTCGGCACGATACGGCTTTTTAATCCATGCACTCAGTCCTGCATCTTTGGCGGCACGCATTTTATCCGGATTCGATTCTGTCGTCAAAAAAATCACAGGTACCTTAGCGACTTCCGGATGGGTCTTGATTTTTTTCAACAACTCATATCCGGTGCAATCAGGCATGTTATAGTCGGTAAGCACAAGACTTACTTCTGCATAATTGTCACTCAATACATTGAAGGCTTCATTGCCATTGGCTGCACTCAACGTGCTATAGCCTTTTCTTTCCAGTGTTTCACAAACAAACTGGCGAATACTTGTAAAATCGTCAACTACTAAGATTGTCTTTTTCATCTTGGGGGATTTTAATTATACGTGATATTAGATTACTGAATTAATAAGCAGGCTCAATAGAGAGATAGATAAAACCACCTCTGTTTTCAAATTCGCCATTGCTAAAATTGATCGGCATACCTAAGCCGGGCACAATTTGTACTTTACCTATATCCAGCGCAAAGCGAAAGCCGGGATTGATAATGGTTGAATTATCTTTGACCAGGGAACCGTCATCCTCAATGGCTTCACCAAAAGTAGACAGGTATTCTACCATGATATTGAATTTTGGTTTTACCAGCCAGATCACACTTCCGCCCACATTCACTGAACCTAAATGCTTTTACTGCCGTACCATCGGCGGCATAATTGAAATGATCGGCTTTATTGATAAGGGTATAACCGCCATTGTAGTGCGTAGTGATTTTACTGTTGAGACGTTTGGTAACCGCCAGATTGAACTGACCTCCCCAACCACCGGCACCTAAACCATAACGTGCATTACCGGTGGGAATGATTACGGTGAAGCGTGGAATAATCAATGCCCACTTGTCTTTACCCCAGATCTGCGGACGATAGTTGACAACAACATCTCCCAGACCGTTGGTCAGAAATTGCGTGCTCCCGATGGGAGTTAAGCCTTCCGGTTTTTTCTGCGACGCATAGGAAACGCCAAAGCTTAACTGATGCTTTACATCGGCCAAGGGAATTTCCTGAGTATACGCGAAAGCAAATTCTTTTCCTGTAAAAATGAAATTGGAGATATGCTGAATAACCCCAGACTCTTGGTTGAACGCTTCCTCGATAAACATCGAGTTATCTTCAATGGAAGGCTGACCGTAGTACAGATAGCTGCCTTTCTTCGGGATGGAATCAGCTACTTGTGCCTGAGTGCTCAGGCTAAGAATCAATAAAGAAGCGAGTAAACAATGTTTCATCTTTTTTGGGTTAGTTGATGAAACAAAGGTCTGTACCTCACCTGCAGGACTTGTCCACATTGAGTAAGTGGAGCTGGCTATCCTCTAACTGGCAGGTTTTACTTATCCGGAGAATTGAAACTAAAATTTCTACGCAAGAAGCAAGTAAGATTGAATTAGAATTATGTTAAAATCTTATTAGAACTTTATAGTTCCCAGACAGTATTCCGATGAAACAACAGTAATGCCGATGAAGTGATGATCGTTACTTTAAGTGTACTTTGTAAACAGAGAAATTGGACTTGGTATGAATCCGGATAGGCCCATAATAAAAAAAGGCCTCCGGAAACCACTCCGAAGGCCAACACCCTAAAACACCTATCCCAAATGAACCGGGATTGCACTTATGCACTGCAATAGTACAATCAAAACATAGAAGTTATAACAGGTAATGAGTAAGTGGTCGGTATAAATGAGTAAGTGGTCAAAAAATGACCTGCCATCATTAGTTATAACAGGGGCAATTGACTTTCGCGCTGAATAGGAATCAATGCAGATATAAGCTGATCATAATCATTGAAGAACTCGATTTTCAATAAGCAATGCAAATGCATCGCTACTTTTTGCGCCGCATAGTAATTCACCAGCAACGGGTAGCTCAGCATATCATTGTATATGAAAGACGGCCGCTCAATGGCCTTGCGCACCTGCGGGTTTACGGCAAAACCGGAAGCCTTCATCTTGATTTCCAGGTGATTGTCTTTAATGGAAAAAACAGTCTGTATCTCATTTTTGTTGGTGATGGGCAAACTGAGAACATATAAAAGCAAATTATTCGCAAATGCAGTTACCAGAAATTCATTCAACCCCCACACCTCCTTTTGTGGAGCAGTGATACGCAGAGAGATGGAGTCCAGCTCGCAGTTATTGGCAAGGGTGCTACGCAGTGCATCTTTCAAATGGGAGAAATCAACACACCCGCGGGGAGGATGAGGAGTCGCATCGGTATCGGCCAGGTAAAGTAATTTAAACAAGCGTTCATCCAGCTTATCGGCATGTACCTCAATGAGTTTCACCAAATCATTGATCTCCGTGTCGTCCTTCCTTATTTTGATCAGATTAATTAACCCCTTCACCGTGGCCAGCGGACCACGAAGGTCATGCGCTGTTCTGTAAATAAAGGCATCCAACTCCCGGGTCTTCTTATACAATTCCCTTTGTAGAAAAGCAGTATCTTCTGATATCTTGATTTTTATGATGATGTACCCGTTGATATCACTGATCAGGCCAAGATAAAAACCAGATAGGCTTACGCGAAGATTGAGATTACTCCGGGTAGTGAGCTCTAATGAAACATCCTCAAAAAACCCTTTACGAAGTTCTCTTTCGATGACCTTTTTGAAATCATTATGGGTGCTGATGAAATCAATGGACTTATCATGCAGCTCTGCGGAAGTGTACTCCAGCAAGTCTTCCAGATTCTTACTGACCACTTTGATCCGATAGTCCGCTTGCAAGACAATCGAGTCGACAAAGATCGAAGCAAGCCGTTGCTTGATTTCTTCTTCAGAGATCAGATAACCAGATATTTCCGGATGATTCAATGTGTTTTGTCTAAATCTTAACTATTCGCTTCAACTTACTCAAACAATACATCCCTCATGTCTTACTTTTGTTGCCAGTAAAGATTCAGGGCACTTCATTCACCAATGTTGACTTGATCAGACCAATGATCCCTTTTTACTTTTGGCTAACTCCAATTCTAGCTTTTGAATACGTGCTATATACTCTTGCTCTGTCTTCTTGAATTTCTCCATTTCAGCAAGCCGTATCTTTTCTACTTCTTCCGCCTTAAGAGTTACATTTTCCTGTATGGATTGCATTTCTTCCATGTTCTGGCGAAGCTCTTCTTCCTGAGCTTTCAGTTCTTCAGTTTGCTGTTGCGACTCCTTCAGCAATTGCAGGCGTTGCGTAATGTCATGCGCGATCAGGCTCACTCCTATAATTTCACCTTTTGCGTCTTTCAATGGATTATAAGACACCTGAAAGTCGCGGTCAAAGTGATGACGATGCGGCTCTTCCACATGCTCTCCGGCAAATGCTTTGATATAGGGTTGCTTAAACTTTTCTTCGGCCTTTTTGTCCCCTTTCGCCATGGCAAGCAAACTGGATCCGGGTTCTACGGGTAAGCCGTATTTCGAAAATACGTGTTTAAAAGCCGAGTTTGCCACGACAATGGTGTAGTTCCTGTCAATCGTAACCACACAATCAGACATGCCTTCAATCACATCATGGTAGTAACGTTGAAGGTTTTCTGCTTCTTTCTGCGCTTTCACTGTCTGCGTGGTGTCTTTGGCAAACACGGCAGCTGCGATAATCTCGTTCTTCTCATTGCGCAACGGACTATAAGTGATCACAAAATAAGAATCAAATCCATGAGAATGATATTCTTCGATCACCTCAAAAGATTCCCCCTGCAATGCGCGGTCATAATGCGCTTTGAACTTTGGCCACTCCTCTTCACTGAAGATCTTACTCAGATCAAATCCCTTCTCAATCTTGATGCCCATGCCTGAATAGCTGGCAGACATGGCTTCATTAAAATGGACAACGCAGTAATTACGGTCTACCGAAATGATGGTGTCTTTGGTGGAATTGATCATGTCAATCATGTATCGTTCCTTGGCCTGAACCTCATTCAATACACGCTGCATTTCCTCTTGCGTGGCCGAAAGCTCCTCCATATTCTGGCGTAGCTCTTCCTCCTGTGCCTTTACTTCTTCGGCTTGCTGCTGCGCCTCCGTAGCCAGTCGTTTTGACTCGTTCAACGCAGTGGTGAGCATCGTTACATCTCGACCGTAAATGGCTGCAGCAAACACTTCTCCGGTAACGGTGCGCAGGGGAGAATAATTGGTGGCGTAGTGAGCGATACTTCCGCCAACATTCAGCTCTTCAGTAACATCCAGATTTTCACCGGCCAGGGCACGCAGGTAATACGAGCGCTGCTGTTCTTCTTTCTTTTTGTCATAGCTGAATATGGAAAGGATCTCAAAACCCTTTTCTATTTGAAATCCCATCGCTTCAAGACCAGACGAGAACGCCTTGTTCCAGCTGATGAGTTTGATATCCCTGTCTACGGTGAAGATCGAATCTTTGGAAGCGTTCAGTATCTCATTCACATAAGCTTCATTCGCCTGTACTTCCTTCAGCACACGATGCATTTCCTCTTGTGTGGCAGCAAGTTCTTCCATATTCTGACGCATCTCTTCTTCCTGCGCACGCATTTCTTCCGCCCGTTGTTGCGATTCACCCAACAGCTGCCTGGTGCGCTCACTTATTTTGACAGAAGAAATAGTTGAAGCAATGCTCTCTCCCAGTTTTTCAACAAACTCAATCTGGTGAGGAAGTATTTTTTCAAAAGAGGCAATTTCGATCACCCCAAATACAGTCTGATCTATTTTTAATGGAACAATGACAAGATTACGCGGTAATGCTTCACCCAGCCCGGAAGTGATTCTCATGAAATCGTTAGGCACATCGGTCATGTAAAGTGTACTCTTTTCCAACACCACCTGCCCCGCCATACCCTGACCTAACTCGATACGATTGTTCAAATGCTTCTTCCTGTTATAGGCATAGCAGGCCGCCATTTCAAGATAAACCTCCTTCGGATTGTTATCATTCAAAATGTACAAGGCACCCTGATTGGCGTTCAGGTACTTGATCAGGCTACGGATAATGTTATCGGTGAGTTCGGCGATATTATCATTTTTTGATCGGAGGATATCGACAAACTGTGCCAGACCTTGCGTTACCCAGTTGCGCTGCTTTTCTTCGTTTGCAAACTGTTTCATCTGGTCGCGCATACTGGTCAGCGATGAGGCCAACACGTCCTGATCGGCTCCATGTTCACTGTCAAGGGTGGCATCCAGATTTCCATGCTCAATTTCTTTCACAAATCGGGTAGCACTGGCAATTTCACTTTGCTGTTTCTTCACAAGTTGCTGCAAATCAGAAAACTGTGCATTTCTGATTAAAGTATGAGATAAAATCTTCATGTGGGTCACTTTTTTCGCCTATGCAATACTAACCTTCGATTAAAAAAAAACAGGTTAAAATGAGTAAGTGGCGGAATTAATTGAGCGGGCGGAAGGCGATTGGAGAGGCAAAGCCTATTTTGAAATCCCACCAAAAAAGCACCTTCTGACAGGTGGTTTCTACATGCGTAAATCAGTACCTGTACAGAATAAAACCCCGAAAGAACTAAACAAAAAGTAGCAATGACCAATCAGTTGGTCGCACTCAGAGTTTATATCCAATACGATCCAGAAAAGCTTCTTTCTTTCTCTTGGAAACATCGAGGGAGGTATCGTTGTTCATGACCACATAGCCACCATCTCCGCGTATGTATTTTTTGATCAGGTTAAGATTGATCAGGTACGAGTGATGTATGCGAAAAAAGTTACTTTCCGCAAGCATTTCTTCGTATTCCTTAAGTGTGCGGCTTACCAAATGCTTCTTGCCATCCAGCATATGAATGTGAGTGTAGTTACTTGAAGCTTCACAGTAAACAATATCGTTTACTTTAATAAATATCAATCCATCGGATGTAGGTAATGCCAGCTTGAAGTTTTCTGTATTACCTCCTTTCAGATTATCCATCAATTGCTCCAGGCGGCCGGTAATACTTCCACCTATTTTCTTTTCTACTTTCAGTAAAGAAGCTTTTAGTTCCTCAATATCAATAGGTTTGAGCAGGTAATCAATGGCTGAAAATTTAAATGCCCTGATGGCGTATTCCGAATACGCCGTAGTAAAAATGACTTCAAAGTTAATAGCACTGATTTTATTGAGCAGGTCAAAGCCTGTTTCGCGCTGCATTTGTATATCCAGAAAAATAACATCGGGCTTGTACTTGTCAATAGCGGCTATGCCTTCTGACACGTTTTGACAGAGTGCACTCACTTCAACGCCAGTACAAAAGTCTTCGATTAAAATACGCAGGCTTTCCCTGCTCTTCAATTCATCATCGATAATAATGCTTTTCAACATAGACAATAATTCGCGGGTGAAGATATCATTTAAAAAACCGATCTGTGATTGAATGTAAGTATTTACTGTATTCTGAAATAATCAAATTCATTATTCTTTCACCCATATTCTCACCTTTGTTCCCTGCGGCCTCTTGTGATCATCATACAAATCCAGAATCTCGAAAGCGATTTTATCCTGCGCATTGATCAGCTTAAGCCGCTCTTCAGTAAGTGCAGTGCCCATCGATTTATGCTTGAGGAAATTATGATTTCTTAAATCCATAGCGGCAGCTCGGCCTATTCCATTGTCTTCTATCTCAAATACGATGGACCCATTTTCCTCCATCACACAGATTTTAAGAAGACCTTTTCCTTCTTTGTTATACAGGCCATGCAGAATCGCATTCTCTACATAAGGTTGCACCAGTAAAGAAGGAATCTCAATCGCATCCAGATCCAGTTGCCCCACGATCTTCACATCAAAGCTGAATTTATCTTCAAAACGCATCTGCTCCAGCGACACGTAATTGCGGAGTTGCTCCAGCTCTTCCGATAATTTTATTTTATTGCTTAAGGAGTGTGTCAGAATACCACGCACCAGTTTGGAAAAGGTGGACAAGTAATTGATTGCATTCTTACGGTCATTCTGGGCAATGAAGTATTGAATGGAATTCAGCGCATTGAATATAAAATGAGGATTCATTACCGAGCGGAGGGCCATCAGTTTGAGTTCACCAATTTTATTCAATGCTTCGGCAAGCGCTTTCTCTTTCTCTACGCGTTCCGTCACATCTTCGGCAAAAACGGATACGCCCATAATCTTTCCATTGTCAATAATGGGATTTAAAGAAAAGTCGAAATAAAAACCTCTACTTTGCTCCGAAATTTTGACAGTCTCCCCTGCCAGGGCACGTGTATATCGTTCAATCCAAGAGGGTCGTAATTCACTCACATCCCCTATCGCACCCACCAAAAGATCGAGGCCATACTCTTGTTGCATGTATTTTCTAAATGGCTCATTAAATTTGATCAGGCGGAACTCACGATCTACCGACCATACCATGAGCGTAGTATTATTGATCGTTGCGTTCAGATTGGCTTCGCTTTCGATCAGTTTTTCTTCCGCCTGTTTTTTATCCGTAATATCACGCACCACTATGAGCATGTGATTTTCTTCGTGCAATAAAATACGCTGACCAGAAACGGTTGCAAAAAAAGGAATCTTTCCTTTTTTATAGAACCTGGCTTCGTCTGTCATGTAGCCGGTAACCGCGTAGTGTTCGAGAAATTTGTTTCGTTCAGTTTCATCTGCCCAAAGCATAAACTCATCACTGGATTTCCCGATGGTTTCTTCACGACTATATCCCGAAAATTCAGTAAGCTTACTGTTGGCTTCCACCAATACTCCATCCTGTTCACGAAAGATAAGCATCAGGTCAGGGCTCAGATCAAATGCTTTTTCAAATCGTTCTTCGGCTATTCTACGATCCGATATATCACGCACAACAGACAGTATGCATTTCTGCCCTTCCAGTTCCAGCCTGCTGCTCGATACCAGTACCTGTATATGTCCTCCGTCTTTTCTTCTCCAGGTAGACTCCATATCTACCTGCCCCGATAATTCATACTCCTTAAAAAAGGCATTCCGCTCTTCCTCGTACACGTAAAGGTTTAAATCAGCGGCTGACGTTCCTATTAACTCTTCGCGTGTATAGCCCAACATGGCATATGCTCTTTCGTTTACATCCATGATCATGCGGTCTTCTTCCCGCACAATGTTCATCAGGTCAGGGTTATTGCGAAATGCTTTGGAGAATTTTTCTTCGCTGGCCTTCAGTCGTTCTTCCGATTCCTTCGACATGGTGATATCGAATACTAAACCAACCATTCTCGCTATCCTGTTTTTTTCAAAAACCGTATAGGCCGTTATTCGTACCCATTTTCGGTAACCGATGGGTGTTCGTACCTGGGCAACAAAATCCAGGTTCGGATATTTCCGATCCAGCACCCCTCGGAATTTCTCTACAATATGAATTCCACTGTTCTCTTCAAAAAGCGAAAGCACTTCCTGAAAATTCTGACGATCAAAATTCTTATTGACTCCTAAAATATTATACAGCTCATCCGACCATTCGGTCCGTAATGTGTCTGGCTCAAATTCCCAACTGCCAATTTTAGCTACCTTCTGCGACTGTGAAATGATAAAATCACGCTCCGTAAGTATCTGCAGATTAAGACCTAACTGTTCATTGATCTGTCGTAATTCTTCTTCGGAGCTAGCCAACTCTTCTTCATGCGCAGAAAGTTCTTCAATCATTTTATCCTGACGCTCCAGCAGCTCCTTCAATTCCAATTCGCGGCAGCGCTCTCCTGTGATATCAATCCATCCTCCCAGGGCCCGCAGGGCTTTCCCCTCCGCATCCCGCACGATATAACCCTGATCGACCATGTGAGCAACAGTCCCATCCGGCTTGATTATCCGATATTCATCCTTGTATTTATTCTCATCGGAGAGGACTACATTATAAAAATAGTTCAACGCTCTTGACCGGTCTTCCGGATGAATCGCTTTTTCCCACTCTTCAAGTGGCCGGAATTCACTACTCAGCCCGAGATCGTTCAATGCCGCTTTACCTGCAGTCCATCGTATTTTACCGGAGAGGAAATCCACTTCCCACATCGCAGCGTTCGACACTTCGGAAATGATGCGGAAACGCCTACGATCATCTTCCATCGATGTGAGCATTTGGTCCAGTTGTTCTTCACGAAAAAGACGATCGGTGATATCGCACCACACGCCCACTACCATTTCCGCTTCACCACTGGCATTGCGCCAGAATTTCATTTTATCCTTGATGTAGAAATACTGATTGGATGCACCCCGAAACCGGTACTCATGTTCAAAAAAAGTGATCGCTGGATTTGCCTTTGCTTTCTCATAGCCTTGAGAAGCAGAATCGCGATCTTCTGGATGAATACCCACAACCCAATGGTCGTCCGGCACTCCTTCTATACGCGGGCGTATCGCATATTTTACTTTATTTTCATCAGAAGCCAGCCATACCGACCGGTCCTTTTTTACATCCAGAATCCATACCACTTCAGAAGTGATTTCAAATATGGAATTGAAAATCTCCTGCGTATTCGGACTATTAAAGATCAACTCATCAAACTTCTCCACTTCAGGTATAGGTATAAACTTCCTAAATCTAAACTTTTTTCATTCAATGTTCCTCCGATTTGACAACAGTCAAAATCTTTCGATATTTCGAGATTGCTTTTATCCAAATGCTCAAAATAGATAGCCACACCCACATCATTCCCAAGGACATGCCCAACTGGAGTGAAAAATTTGGCTATGGCGATTTTATCTACCTCCAACATCATAAAGAAGGGTTTGCCAAGATGATGCGTGGCAACCAGTTCTTTCGCGAAATCAAAGAAAACTGCTGGCATCCGGAAGTGCGAATTGAAGAATACCAACAGTTCAATACGCAGGTACAGGTCGTTTGCACCATCCCGGTGATGTTTTCGTATTGGGCCAAACCACTCGATTGTCTTGATTTATCCCGTTTTCTCAATGATCACCTTGCTGCGCTCTCGGAAGATTATCCCAAGCAATACATCGGCCTGGGTACCTTACCCATGCACGATACCGAACTGGCGGTAAAAGAACTGGAACGTTGCCGGAAAATAGGACTGAAGGGAGTCCAGATAGGATCTAACATCAATGATGAAAACCTGAACGAAGAACGTTTCTTCCCCGTATTTGAAGCCTGTGAAAAGCTGAACATGGCCCTTCTCGTTCACCCCTGGAACATGATGGGTGAAAAAAGCATGCAGCGTTACTGGCTGCCGTGGCTGGTAGGTATGCCGGCAGAAACTACCCGCGCCATCTGCTCCATGATTTTTGGAGGGATTTTTGAACGGCTTCCCAAACTGCGCGTGAACTTTGCGCACGCCGGAGGTTCGTTCCTTACTACCATTGGTCGTATACAGCATGGCTTTGATTGCCGACCCGACCTGGTCGCTATTGATAACAACATTCCTCCTAAAAACTACCTGGGCAAATTCTGGGTAGATAGCGTAACGCACGATCCGCTCATGCTGGACTATGTTTTAAAATCAATCGGATCGAAGCGCATTACGTTAGGATCGGACTATCCTTTCCCTCTGGGCGATCTGGAGATCGGGAAGTATATTGATGAGATGGATTTGAAGCAGGAAGTTAAAGAAGATATCTATTGCAATGCTTCACTGGAATGGCTGGGGATGACGAAGAACGATTTATTATGAAACATTTTAACCATTTTATTATTACGTGTTTTCTGTTTTTATCCCTGGCGGCAGCCGCTCAGGATAAAGAAATGGAACGCGAGAAGATAAGACAACAGGAAGAACAAAAGAAAAGCGATAAGCAACGCGCAGTGAATCGCACCCTGGACTCTGCCGTGTACCTGATGGAACAAGGCGCTTACGCAGAAGCCGATACCAAGTTCATTTATGTATTGAAGAACATACGCAGCGTTCCCTCCGACCTCGCTTATTACTTTGGTGAAAACTCCTATCAATTGGGAAAATACAAACAAAGTGTTGATTGGCTGAATAAATACATTCAACTGAAAGGCACCAATGGTAAGTTCTCCAAACTGGCAGTAGAGCGATTAAAAGTATCAGAAAGCAAACTACTGGAAGAACGACAAAACGCCGTGCAACAAACGCAGGAAATCCTATCGAGGGATTATGACGTAGATTGTGGGCCTTCCGGTAAAGTGATTTGTCCGGTATGCAGTGGTTCTTCCGTCATTGTAAAGAAAACCTACCTGGGCGAAACCTATAAACCCTGCGCCTATTGCAAAAGCGGTTATCTCACGTGTGAGGAATACAACAAGTTACTTCGTGGTCAGTTGAAAACTGCACAATAAAAAAACGCCAAAGCGCACCTGTCAGCGAACGTGTTTTAACTACATCCATGCAAGTATAATATTCTAAGCGGGAGGAGCTGTCTTCAGCATTAAAACAGGCAAAACACACCCGCTTCTTATTCAAAAAACGAGGATTTCACTATCAAAAATCAGGTAGCGGCACGTCTTCAAATTCCTTATCTTTGCCACAAGAATTTATAAAGTAGTGATTAACCTGCAATTGATCCAACACTTTACATGGCATTATACAACCGTATTGATGGTCGCCTTCTCAAGGAGAAGATGCGATCAACACCCGAAAAAAGGGTCACCATTTCCTTTTACAAATACCACCACATCGCGGAGCCCCATTCCTTTCGTGATGAACTTTACAGAACCTTTGATTTATTAGGTGTTCTTGGTCGCATTTACATTGCCAGCGAGGGGATCAATGCGCAGATCAGTGTGCCGGAAGCCAACCTCAGTACATTCAAAGAAAAACTGTATGCCATAGAATGGCTCAATCAGGTACGGCTGAACATCGCCGTTGATGATAACGGCAAGTCATTCTTCAAGCTAAAAATACTGGTACGCAAAAAGATTGTAGCCGATGGATTGGATGACAGTACGTTTGATGTCACCAATCAGGGCGTGCATGTAAATGCACAGGAGTTCAACCAGCTTGCGGCCGATCCCAACACAATGATTATCGACATGCGTAATCATTACGAAAGTGAAGTAGGCCATTTCAAAAATGCGATACTTCCGGATGTAGATACCTTCCGCGAAGAACTACAGGTAGCGGAAGACCTGATGAACGAATACAAAGACAAGAACCTGTTGATGTATTGCACAGGGGGTATCCGCTGCGAGAAAGCCAGCGCATGGATGAAGCACCAGGGGTTCAAAAATGTATTTCAGCTGAATGGCGGTATCATCAAATATGCGCAGGAAGTAAAAGAGCAAGGTCTGGAAAATAAGTTCATCGGCAAGAACTTCGTGTTTGATGAGCGACTGGGCGAACGTATTACCGAAGATATCATTGCTTCGTGCCATCAGTGTGGCAAACCTTGCGATGATCATACTAATTGCAAAAATGATGGCTGTCACCTGCTCTTCATTCAATGTAAGGAGTGTGCCGAAAAATACAATCACTGCTGTTCGGAAGAATGCAAGAACACCATTGAGTTACCTGTAGAACAACAAAAGGAAATCCGCAAAGGAATAAATAAAGGAAGGCAAGTGTTTAAGAAGGGAAGACACGCGTTGAGAGTTAAAAGTGAATAGTTAAAAGGAGGAGTACCATTCGCTATTAACATTTAACTATTAACGATTAATCCAAACTATGATAAAAATAGGTATCATCAACATCTCTGATCGCGCCAGCAAAGGTATCTATGAAGACCTTCCCGGCAAGGCAATTGTTGATTTACTGAACGAGTACCTAAAAAGTAAATGGGAGAAAGTATATGCGGTAATACCCGATGAGCAAGACCTCATCGAACACACATTAATCACTATGGCCGATGTTGATCAATGTTGTCTGATCATTACTTCAGGAGGCACGGGTCCCTCCAAAAGAGACGTCACTCCTGAAGCAACCGAAGCCGTGTGTAACAAGATGATGCCCGGATTTGGTGAATTGATGCGCTCAGTGAGTTTGAAGTACGTGCCTACCGCTATCCTGTCGCGACAAACGGCAGGCATACGGAACAACACATTGATCGTGAATTTACCAGGTAAACCAAAATCAATACGCGAATGTCTGGAAGCCGTTTTTCCGGCAATCCCTTACTGTATCGATTTGCTGGAGGGGCCGTTTCTGGAATGTCATGAAGAGGTGATGAAGCCATTCAGACCTCAAAACAAATAAAAAAGTATGGCACGTATCAAATACTATTACGACACGGAAACGTGTAAATACGAGCGGATCAGAACCAGCACAGGAGATATTATTCTTAACATGCTTGGTATTTTTTCGCTGGCCATGATGATCGCCGGTGCGTTGGTCGGGTTGCTGTTCTTCAGCAATATTTTTGAATCCCCCAAAGAGCTCATGCTTCGTAATGAAGTGAAAGAGATGGAGTTCTATTATGACAACATGAATGCCGAACTCACCCGCCTTGAAAACATCCTGCAGGGACTGGAACACCGCGATGATAACCTGTATCGCAAAGTGCTCGGGGCAGAGCCCATTGATAAATCAATACGTAATGCGGGTGTTGGAGGTGCAGAACGCTACAAAGAAATACTGGACAAGGAGATCATTCACGAAGATTTGATCATCAAATTAACCAGCACGGTCGATCGTCTGAAACGAAAAATCTATATCGAATCAAAATCACAGGATGAAGTAGTGCAGCTGGCCGAGAAAAAGGAAAAACTATTTGCTGCTATTCCCGCCATTCAACCGGTATCCAACAAGCAACTCATCGCACTTGCATCCGGCTTCGGTATGCGTGTACATCCTATCTATAAAGTAAAAAAGATGCATGCGGGTATCGACTTTGCCGCTACTATCGGAACACCGATCTACGCTACAGCGGACGGTACCATTGATGTCGTGCAGGTTAACTTTAGCGGCTATGGCAAAATGGTAGAGATTGATCATGGCTTTGGCTACCGAACCCGTTATGCACACATGCATGGTTTTGCCGTGCAGCGAGGCCAGAAAATAAAACGGGGCGAGTTGATTGGATACGTAGGCAATACAGGCTTATCCACCGCTCCCCATCTTCATTACGAAGTGTTTATCAACGGCACGCACGTTAATCCAATCCATTACTTCTTTAATGACCTGAACGCCACCGAATACGAAAAACTGGTTGAGCTGGCTTCAGTAGAGAACCAGGCACTAGGGCAATAGCAACCGCATTCATAAGCCTGATTCAAAATCTGGTATGCTTGTTGTTTAGGATATATGAAATAGGATTCTAAATATGCCATCCTATTCCCGTATTCTATCCAAGCAGTAAAACCAATTCTAAACCCTGACTTATGAACATTACAAAGTGGTTAGCAACTACCCTTTTTTCCTCCACGCTTATTATCACATCAGCCTATGCACAACAGGAACCAGGGCGTGGTTCGGTAACTGTATTTTCTGAAGCCGGTGAAAATTTCACACTCTACCTCAATGGTGACCAGAAAAATGCAAGCCCCGCAAAACGGGTAGTAGCAGATAATATCACCGAGGTACCTGTCTCTTTCCGTATTGTGTTTGAAAATGCGGCCACTCCCGTACTCACCAAGAAAGGCCTTCGCGGTGGTACCCATTGCCTTTATTCTATTGTAAAGAATAAAAAGGGGGAACATGTTCTGAAAATAAATGATTGCAAAGATGAACCTGCCCAGCAAGTAGTGGAGCCAGTTGCTCCTGCCAGTCAGCTTGTAGTATCCGAATCCGTGAATCCGGCACCCGCACAATTAACGGCTTCGTATGCCAATGGAATAATTACCATTAATGATGGCCGAACACTTACAGTGAAAAAAGTAAAGGCCAGTGGCATGACTTATCCCCGGGTGATCATGACTGCACTGACAGGCGCGCAGGCCTCCATCTCTTACGATAATAATGATGAGAAGTACGCCGCCGAAATTCCTTTCTCGTACGAAGTAAAAGATTATTCCAACAACAATGCCTATCTCACCTTAACGGTAAATGAAGGTAGTGCGGCCAGAACATGGCATGTAAAGTTGCAAAACGCGAACGGCTATGACCTAAAAATTGAATAGACATAAAATAACTACCAGAGGAAAAGACAGGTCATCCATGATCTGTCTTTTTTTGTACCGTTTTTACATGCCAGTAGTCAACTGAGGTGAATAAACCTTGCACTTTGCTTACCTCCTGTTATATTAGCGGATACAAACCGCATGAGTAAATTTATTCTTATCACCGCACTGGCCCTATCCTGGTCAGTCGTCTTTTCTCAAGGCTGCAGTGATGCTGGCTTCTGCACAATGGGCGCCATGAAACCCGATCAGCCTTATAACAAAAAGATCGCTATCAAACTGAGGTCAATGGACATCAGCTTCTATCGCGGTACCACCACGCTCACTCCGATTATTTATGTGGCTACAGCCGATCTAAGTTTCAGCATCGGACAAAAGGCCAGCCTCCAGGTGAAACTTCCTTACCAGGTGGTACACGGGGCACTCGCCAAAACCTCGGGCGTGGGAGACATCTCTCTTTGCGTAACCCGAAACATCTATACTTCCGATCAGTTTGAAATTAATCTTTCCGTGGGTGGAAAAATCCCTACCAATAATTCTGACAAGCAGGATGAAGAAGGTAATTACCTGCCTATGTATTATCAAACCAGTCTGGGTAGTTATGATTTGATCACCGGTATATCACTAAAAAGTCGTAAATGGTTAATTGCTACTGGTATTCAGCATCCGTTCAATAAAAACAATAACCAGTTTCTATGGAGCCGATGGAAAGGGGGTGATCCTGAAGAGCTGGTTTACATGCAGCGTTATCCACAAGCCAATCAATTAAGAAGAGGAACCGATATCATGCTGCGCATCGAACGCAACTTCCGTTTCTCACAATTCAATTACTCCATTGGCGTATTACCCATACTTCGGATCAACAATGATGAGATTGAAAATGAAGCAGGCGCCACCGTAAAGCCGCAGGGAGCAAAAGGACTGGCCATGTCCGGCATTGCTACTGTCGGTTATAATTTCAATACGCGTTCCGGTGTGAAGCTATTGTTAGGTCACGTGGTCAAGTTCGGTGACTTTGTCATTCAGCGCGATCGCAATCCGGATGGACTTACCCGCGAGTTTGTTTCTTCACTCACTTACACTTACCGTTTCTGATTGGATGAAGAACTTTTTATTCGCTGCACTTGCATTCGTTATATTAGGACCAGCTATTGCTCAACGTAAAGCCAGTCCCAAACAGAAAACAGTCATTGAGAAAGAAATCAATACTCCTAAGGACAATGAGGCACTTCAAAAAGAAACGCTGTTAAAACAGGAAGCTGCACTTCATAAAATTGATCAGCTCATTCAGTCGAACGAGACCGAGCAGGCACTGGCATTAATCCAAAATGAACTGACTAAAAATCCTTCATCCGGGTTGACGATCGTACTTGAAAATAAAAAATCCGAAATACTGATCACGCTTGGAAAACTAACCGAAGCCGAAACACTGCTTCTCGCGGTTAAGCAAAAAGATGCTTCTGAATTTTTACAGGCCATAACACTTACCAACCTGGGTAATTTGTATTTGAACAAAGGGCGAAATGATCTTGCCCTGGAATCACTGCAAAGTGCACTCACCAAATTTCAAAACACAGGCCAATCCAATACAAAAGAGGCAGCACAATGTCTTGCGAATCTTGCTTTGGTGTACACCTATACCGGTAAATACAATCAGGCCAAAGACAATGGGTTGCTGGCCTTACAGATTCGTCAGCAATTGTTTGGTGAGAACAGTGAAGAGACAGCCGCATCCTACAATGATCTGGGGCTGGTGTACACCTCTGCCGATCCGGACAAAGCACTGGAGTATTATGACAAGGCGCTGCCTATCTATGAGCGATTGCACGGTAACACGCATCCTAAAATAGCGATCGCCAACACCAACTCGGGAATCATCTATCGCCAACTGGAACTGTATGGCGATGCCGTGAACAATTTTGAAACCGCATTGGCCATCTGGAAAAAAATCTATCCCGGCGGTCATCCCAATGAAGCCTTTGTTCTCTCCAATCTTGGACAGACGTATGTCAAGATGAAGAACGTAAAAGCAGCCGAAGAATACTTCCAGAAAGCATTGACGATCTATCAGGCAGCCTATGGAGCAAAACATCCGGAGATTGCCTCCACACTCAATCAGATCGGTACACTGAAGCTGACCGAAGGAAAGTACGATGAAGCCATTCAGGATTTCCAGAAAGCGATCATCGCTAACGTGAACAATTTTAATAACACCAATACCGAAAAGAATCCTG
Source organism: Flammeovirgaceae bacterium (assembly GCA_023251155.1). Classification (GTDB taxonomy): domain Bacteria; phylum Bacteroidota; class Bacteroidia; order Cytophagales; family Cyclobacteriaceae; genus ELB16-189. The sequence goes on from JAHEZH010000011.1 coordinate 42,853, forward strand.
CTATTGTCGATTTCTATAACGGATATGTATTGCTTTATTCCCTTCGCCTGAAAGCAGAGGCATTAGAGACACGCTATGGCGCCCGGTCTTTAAAGCTAAAAGACCTGGAATATGCCATGGCTTCACTCCACTCCTGCGATACCTTAATCGACAACATTCGTCATCACAGCACAGACGAAAGTGATAAGATTGCCCTGGGTGAGCAAGCCAATGAAGTATATGAAGACGGAGTGCGTATTGCGCAATCGATGAGCGAAATAACCGTGAATAGTAATTACTATCGTGAAACCGCGTTCTATTTTGCGGAAAAAAGTAAATCGGCAGTACTGCAGGAAGCCATCGCGGATGCCAATGCAAAGTCCTTTGCCGGCATTCCCCAAGCATTGGTAGAAGAAGAAAAACGAATCAAGTTCTCGCTTACTTTTCTTACCCAGAAGCTGTCACAAAAACCCGCCGCTGAGGAAGAAAAGTACCTGCGTGAATCAATCTTCAATCTCAATCGCGAATACAATGAGTTGATCAAAAAACTGGAGAACGAATTTCCAAACTATTATAACCTGAAGTATAACCAGGCAGCCCCCACGATTGCGCATCTTCAAAAAGCACTTGATGCAAAAACGGCCATCGTCAGCTTCTTTATCTCCGAAAGTCATCACCGTATTTATCAATTTATCATTACCAGCAAGAAGTTCACGATCCGTAATCTCACGTTGCCTGATCAGTTTGATCGGCTGGTGAAAGGGTTCAGTAACAGTTTGTATTATTCGAACAGCAACATCTTCAATGATACCGGGACGCAGCTGAGCAAAATCCTTGCACCTCATCTTGCTTCGGGTATTGAGGAACTGATTATTATTCCTTCCGGCAAATTGGGAACACTTCCTTTTGAAGCCCTTCCCTATCGCCGGCCAAAAGACAATGATTTTAATTCAGTGTATTACCTGTCAAGCCGTTATGCCATCAGTTATGAATTCTCAGCAGGATTGATCGCACAGAAATCACTGGAGCCCGCCGGTTCGGAATCCTCCACCATCTTTCTCTGTGCTCCGGTTCAGTTTCCTGAAAAAGATAATCTGAATGATTTGCCCGGCACGGAACAGGAAGTAGCCACCATCGCTGGTTTATTTACAGCCGCTGCCACCTCCGTTGTAAAACATGATGAAGCCAATGAGAGCCGTGTGAAATCCAACGATTTGAAAAATTTCAGCTACCTGCATTTTGCTACCCATGGGGTAGTCGATGAAAATGATCCGGAACAGTCGCGCATTTTTCTCAATACCAACAATGAAGAAGACGGAAATCTGTTTGCCGGTGAAATCTATAACCTTGATCTCAATGCCAAACTCGCTGTACTATCGGCCTGCCAGACAGGGCTTGGAAAACTCTCGAAAGGGGAAGGGGTGATTGGACTATCACGGGCATTGATCTATGCCGGCTCACAAAACCTGATCGTATCCTTCTGGAGTGTGGCCGATGAATCAACGGCCTTGCTCATGACTGATTTCTATAAATATCATTTACAGCAAAAGATGAGTTTTCGTAAGGCACTTCAGCAATCCAAAATTAAGATGATGAAAGAAGGCAACTTCAGTGCGCCTTATTATTGGGCTCCTTTTGTGCTGATTGGAAATTGAGGAGGAAGAGAACCCGACACAGTCAGTAGTCGTGGTATGGGCCACAACTACTGATGTAATCAGGTACACAGTGATAACGCTATGGCAAAGCTTCTTACTGTGTTTTTGATATCCCAAAGTAGAAACATCGCTTTCAAATTTCCTATATCGTCAAAGTGGCAACACTTGTAAAAAGGAATAAAATGGCTTTTTTTGCATCAAAAACGCAGAAAATGTTATTCCACAAAGAATCCACAGGTTATCCACACGCTGAAACAGAACTATGATTGAGGACTCGTACAAACACCGTGGATTACGTAATCAGCTGGTCAAAAAAATGCGTTTAAAGGGCATTAAAGACGAGCGTGTGCTGGATGCAATCGGTAAAGTACCCCGCCACGTGTTCTTCAATACAGCCCTTCTGAGCCATGCTTACGAAGACAAGGCATTTCCCATCGGGGAAGGCCAGACCATCTCCCAGCCGTTCACGGTTGCCTTCCAAAGTGAGAAGCTGGAGATCAAACCGGGTGACAAAGTACTGGAGATCGGCACCGGATCGGGTTACCAGGCCAGCGTACTGCTGGAGCTTGGCGCGAAAGTATTTACCATCGAATATAACCGGAAGCTTTACGATCATACCAAAGACTTTTTGCCTACGCTGGGATACAAACCTATTTTCATTTACGGAGACGGATCGAAAGGATATCCTGCCCGCGCACCGTATGATAAAATCATTGTTACAGCCGGTGCACCGGTCATACCGGTAGCGCTCACAGACCAGCTTAAGGAAGGAGGCATACTGATCATTCCGGTGGGTGATCGTACCAAACAAATGATGATCAAAATCAAAAAAGAAAAAGGAAAACTGATCAGGGAAGAGTTCGACTATTTTGCGTTTGTGCCGTTGTTGGGTGACGATGGCTGGAAATAAAAAAAGCTGCCGTTACCCCTAACGACAGCTCCAACATGGAATGACCTCACGTATGGAACCATTGATCACTCAATGGGATCCAATCCCCTCTACTTTTGCAAATGCACTTTATCTTTACACTTGCACCTGTCATTCCAGTTTAACCCCAAAAACAAACTCCACTTATTCTATACTTCTATTTCTTCATCCAGTCCTCTTTGGCTTCATCCGTGGCCGTATTGCCGAACTTCTCTGCTGAATCTACCCTTGGAAACAAGTACCGCGACAATAGAACAGCGGCCACTACAAACACAATGAACACCATCACTACCGCCAGTCCTATTATCACGAATTCCATCAGTCATTTTGATTACAATGATTGAGTAGAGAATGCCGTGCCGCAGCCGATAGATTTTACGAAGACGGTGAATTCAGCGTGTTTAAAGGGAAACCCAAGTACCTGATCCATTATCTATCTCCCATTTTCGGATAGATAAACCAAAACAGGGAATCGCCATGGCTGCCCTTGATGTAGAATTAAAAAGGGCTGTCACTAAAAGGCGAAAGTGACAGCCCCGAATTGAAGTGATTTAATTATTGAATATGCCAGCCTCTACTCTGACTCATTCAATGTCCTACTCACCGGTTTCCGAAAATGATTCGTTCATCTTCGCCCACGTCACTTCAAAGTCTTTATAAAAAAAGAATGATCTTCGTTAATTAGCGGAATTGCTAATCGGATAGGAAATCTTCCGATATCTCTTTTCAGTGAAACGTTTGATTCGCTGAGGAACATTCATGCTCAGGCCAGTCAATCGTCGTAACTGACGCCAGTGCAAACGGGCTGGCGTAGCACTACCGTCTTCTTCCAGTTTAGGAAACAATATTTTTACCAGAAGGTAAGACAAACCGAGGAAAACAGTATACGCTCCCACGATGTATACAAAGATCAATAAAATGTCCATGGCTATAGTTGTTTTTCTATCCTATAGAAAAAACTACGCCAGAGTGTTTTTATGGCGTTTACAGCCAAATCAGAAGTGTATTACCCATTATTTTGAGGAGATAATACCCATCTGCTGCAAAAAATTCCTCAGCTGAAGTGATCCTTTCAATCAGAACTGAAGCAGAAACGATTTGAGTTGACCAAACTCGTTACTCATAGCAATCGTTTTCTTCTCCTTGGAAAGGAATGCATTCAACTTATCGGGCAACGGTAGCTCCTGCGCCAATACTTCTTCCACCACCTCTTTAAACTTACCCGGATGTGCGGTCTCCAGAAATATGCCGGTAACTTGGGTGTTTGTTTGCTGATACTTCTTCAAGCCCAAATAGCCCACCGCACCATGCGGATCTAGAATGTAATTATCATTCTTCAATACATTAACCATGGCCGTTTTTGTTTCTTCATCCGTAAAGTGATAGCCTGTAATATCTTTTTGCATTAGGGGTAAATCGGAATGAAACAAATCAAGCATGCGTGCAAAGTTGCTGGGATTACCCACGTCCATCGCATTGCTGATGGTTTGCTTTGACGATCGTGGGGCAAATGTCCCCGAGCTTAAATACTCCGGCACGATATCATTGGCATTCGTGGCTGCAATAAATTGTTTTACCGGAAGTCCAAGTCGCTTGGCGATCAAGCCCGCAGTGAGGTTTCCAAAATTTCCGCAGGGCACAGCAAACACGACGTCCTTCGCATCGGCACCCAGTTGCGCAAAAGCGCGGAAGTAGTAAAACATCTGCGGAATAAGTCGCGCCATGTTGATGGAGTTCGCTGACGTCAAAAACAGTTTTGCTCTCAGCGCTGCATCCAGAAAAGCTTCCTTCACCATACGCTGACAATCATCAAACGTACCCTCTATTTCCAGTGCGGTAATGTTTCCCCCCAGTGTAGTGAACTGCTTCTCCTGTATCTCACTTACTTTGCCGGATGGATAAAGAACCACTACTCTTGTTCCGGGCACATTTAAAAATCCGTTGGCTACCGCACTACCCGTATCCCCTGAAGTAGCTACCAGTATGGTCACTTCTTTGTCTTGTTGCCTGGCATAATAGCCGAGCAATCCTGCAAGGAAACGCGCTCCAAAATCTTTGAAGGCCAGTGTTGGTCCATGAAATAATTCCAGTGAATAGCAGTCACCTACTTTTACCAACGGAGCTTCAAATGTAATGGTCTGATCAATGATCTTCTTCAACGCTTCATCAGGAATATCGCCTCCGATCAGGTGACGAGCTACTTCATACGATAGCTGGGGGAAAGATTTACGATGCAGATCGCGAAAGAACGGATCGGCCAAAGGAGAAATATGCTCCGGCATATACAACCCGTTATCCGGTGCCAGCCCTTGCAGTACCGCTTCCTTCAAACTTACTCTTGTCTCTTTATTATTTGTGCTGTAAAATTCCATATTCTATTCATCATCTTAATTACATTACCTCTTTATCCCTTACTCCCTATACCTCGGTCGGTGTCCTCGCCGACCGAAACAATAAACGGATTGGCGGTCTGTGAAAACACTGATGGCTACCATTTTTACGATCAATGAGGAGGATTACTTCAATTCATTATTTCGTCAATTGTAATTCGTCATTCAACCGATAATCTTCGCTCCATCTAAATTAATCTGTGACACATGGCTATCGCTGTTCAGGTTGTTTTTAGCAAAGTGCGCCTTCAACACCTGTCCTACTTTTTCAGCCGTATGCTGATCTTTACTCAATGCAAACATCGTAGGTCCGGAACCTGATATTCCACACCCCAGTGCACCGGCTTCTTTGCATAAGTTTCTCACCTGATCAAAGCCGGGGATGAATAAGGATCGAATCGGCTCTGCAATCACATCCTGCAATGAGCGACCTATCAATTCATAATCTTCACTCATTAGCCCTACCATCAGCCCTGCCGTATTGCCATTTTGTGTGATCGCGTCTTTCAACGAAATCGTTGGTTTCAATACTTTGCGTGAGTCTTCGGTTTTCAATTCCAGGTGCGGATGTGCCAGCGTGCAAAACAATTTTGCTTTGATGGGCACTTTAATTACGTCCAAAGGAGCATAACCGCGCACCAGCACAAATCCACCCAGCAATGAAGGAGCCACATTATCCGCGTGAGCCGATCCACAGGCAATACGCTCGGATTCCATCGCATGAACGATCAGTTCGCTACGCGACAGCCGGTCATCAAATAAGGCATTGATCGCCACCAAAGCGGCAGCCGCACTGGCCGCACTTGATCCCATACCACTTCCCAGTGGAAGTTTCTTTATCAGTTCAATCGCTACTCCCGTTGATTCCTGGATCGCATTGAGGTACGATTGCACCGCTACACTCGCGGTATTCTTACCTGCCTCCAACGGAAGTCTTCCTCCATCACCGGTGATGCTTTTCATGGTAACACCTGGCGTATCGGTGAGTGTCAATACCACCTCATCGCAGGGGGCATCTACTGCAAAACCAAGAATATCAAAACCACAACACACGTTGGCTACTGTAGCCGGTGCTGCCACTTTTACTTTTTTCATCTTACTGCGTAATTCCCTATACGTATCACATCGGCAAAAACACCTGCGGCCGTTACACTTGCACCAGCACCGGGGCCACGAATCACCATCGGGCGTTCATGGTAGCGTTCGGTAGTTAATAAAATAATATTATCGCTTCCTTTCAATGAATAAAAAGGATGATCTACCCCAACACTTGCCAGTGATACCGTAGCCTTGCCATTATCCAATACCGCCATGTAGCGCAACTTCTCGTTTTTCTTCTCTGCTTCCTGTCTCATGGTTTCAAAGTAAGCATCATGCGCCTTCAGTTTTGTGAAGAATTCTTCTACGGTCTTCGCAGAAGCACAATCTTCCGGCACCAGGCTTTTTACATTGATGTCTTTCAACTCTAATGGAATACCTGCTTCCCTTGAAAGGATCAATATCTTTCTGGCCACATCCAGTCCATTGAGATCATCACGCGGATCGGGTTCGGTGTAGCCTTTCTCTTTTGCTTCGCCTACAATCTCGCTGAACTTCTTATCACCAGAGAACGAACTGAAGATAAAATTCATGGTACCACTCAGCACCGCTTCAATGCGAATAACCTGATCACCGCTGATCAATAAATCATTCAGTGTGTTAATTACCGGTAGCCCTGCTCCCACATTGGTCTCATACAAAAAGCGCGATCCTCTCTTGAAAGCAGCCTGCTTTATGGCCTGGTATTTCTCCCACGATCCCGAGTTGGCTTTCTTATTCGGAGTTACAATCGAGATGTTCGCGTTGAGTATTTCCTCATAATGACTTGTCACCTCTTCGCTGGAGGTACAATCCACAAATATGCTATTGGATAAATTCAGGCTCTTCATGCGATCAACAAAAGAGGCGATGTTCATGTCTTCGCCTTCGGTATTCTTTCGTTCATTCAGTCCGTTCAACTGTAAACCTGCTTCATCAAACAGCATCTTCTTACTGTTGGTAATACCGACCACGTTCACTTCCAGCAAATGCTGTGTGGCCAGTTTAGTGTACTGCTCATCAATCATCTTCAGTAATTCCTTACCTATCAATCCTGTACCTACTAAAAACAGGTTAACCACTCGACGATCAGAGAGAAAGAATGCTTCATGTAATACATTCAGTGCCTTGGACACATCTGATTCACGGATCACCGCAGAGATATTAAGTTCAGAAGACCCTTGCGCGATGGCATGAACATTAATACCGCTCTTACCCAACCCATGAAACATTCTTCCCGAGGTACCCGGGTTGTGCTTCATGTTCTCTCCTACAATAGCAATGATGGCAAGATCACTTTCTACGCGCACTTCATCCATTTCATGACCGCGGACCTCGTATTGAAATTCTTTTTCGATCGCTGTCTTGGCCTGCCTGGTCGCATCCGCATCAATCGCAAAACAAATGGAATGCTCGGACGAAGCCTGGCTGATCAATATGACATTGATCTTCTCTCGTGCCAGTGCAGCAAACAAACGCATTGATACTCCGACTACCCCCAGTAATCCACTTCCTTCTACACTCAGCAAACTTATTTTATTGATGGACGAGATACCTTTAATGATCAATTCTTTTCCGTTGCCATCTTCACCAATGCGTGTTCCGGCAAAAGAAGGATTGAAGGTGTTCTTGATCCAGATCGGAATATGGTTGACCATAGCAGGCTGCATGGTCGAAGGAAAGATCACTTTGGCACCGAAGTGCGAAAGCTCCATCGCTTCCTGGTACGTCATCTCCTTCACCGTAAAAGCCTTCTTCACCTTGCGGGGGTCGGCCGTCATCATACCATCTACATCGGTCCATATCTCCAGCGATGAAGCATTCAATGCTCCCGCCAGAATAGCAGCGGTATAATCCGATCCGCTTCGTCCGATAGTGGTGGTCTCTCCGCTATCTGACGTAGCTATGAAGCCCGTTACCACCTGTAGGTCCGTATGAGATTGATAGTGTTCACGAATCAGCTTGTTCGTGATTTCGAAATCTACTTTGGCATGACCGAAGTTACTGTCGGTACGAATTGTTTTCCGCGCATCCAGGTACTCGCAGGCAATGTTCTTATCGATGAATGCTTCGCTGATAATGTAGGCCGACAGGCGTTCACCAAAGCTCATCACAAAATCCAAAGTGCGTGGTGTACGCTCTTTCACCAGGTAGATGCCGTGCAGCACATCTTCCAGTTCGTTGATGGTCGTCTTTACTTTGGCGAGGATAGAACTCTGACGCTGCACGGTGACCAAAGCCCGTACGGCATCAATGTGCCGGTCTTCCAGTTGCTTTAAGTTGGTTTTATAACTCTCGTCTCCCGTCCATGCCTGCTGGCTTAGCTTGATCAGAATATCGGTTACACCTCCGAAAGCGGAGAAGACCAGCGTAATGGGTTCGCCAGTCAGATAAGGTTTAACGATTTCAATAACCGATTTTATTCGTTCAGGAGTAGCTACTGACGAGCCTCCGAATTTCAACACTTTCATTTTATGATAACTATTTTAAGAAGTAAGAGGAACTAACCTTTAGTAAGGAACAGTATAAAAACTGTCAGGGGGCGGGTGTTATATAGATATGGCAGGCGCTACCCCGTAATAATAATGGTAGATGTAATGCCTGTCGTCATCGTAGTGAACGATGTTGCTGATAGGGATATGGTGGTGATCAATTGCATTACTTGCGCTAAATAATAACTAAGCAACGTGCTTTGCAAAATATTTTTAATGATTTTGTGATAATTAAATTCCTAACGACTATTAGTTCTTAACTTGCGGCTATGTTACGTAAGCAAAAAACACCTAAGGATTCCTTTGTCAGCATGACCGAACTCGTGCTTCCCAACGACACCAACACATTGAACAACCTCATGGGCGGACGCCTGATGCACTGGATGGATATTGTATCGGCCATAGCCGGGCAAAAGCACTCTAACAGTACCGTGGTGACTGCCTCTGTCGATAACATCTCCTTCAAGTCGCCTATCCGATTGGGGAATGTGGTTACACTGAAAGCAAGAGTAACACGAGCCTTCAATTCCTCCATGGAAGTGCGTATCGATGTAGAAGCCGAAGACGTTCCTGCGGCACATAAGTTTGAAAGCAATGCTGCCTACTTTACTTTTGTGGCCATTGATCGCGATGGCAAGCCGGTAGATGTTCCGGAGTTGGTACCGGAGACGGCAGAAGAAACTGAACTCTACAATGGAGCGCTGCGCAGAAGGCAACTACGATTGATTTTATCCGGACGAATGAAACCTTCCGAAGCCAACGAACTGCGATCACTTTTTGATATTAAAGAAGCACAGCAATGAGTGTAATGCAAACCTCCACCTACCAGGAAGAATTGTACAAGATACGTACGCGTGTCTTGGTTATAGTAGGCCGCCCATGGAATGAAATCAGTGAAGACGAAAAAGCATTGCTGAATAAGATATTAGGATCAGTAAAGCTAACCCTCGCCAAAGTGAATGTGGTCACACTTCCCTCCTTTTCACCGCAGGACTTAAGTGCTTATGGCGCTTCGCGCATGATCGCTTTCGGAGCGACGTTAAAATCATCCTCCAAGCTCTACGAAAACATCACTACCGATCAGGTTCAGGTCATTGTTGCGGAAGACTTTCATGTGCTTGATGATGCCAAGAAGAAAAGTTTATGGATAGCATTGAAACAGATGTTCGCCATTTAATGAAGGAAAGTCAGTAAGAACTAAAAACACCGTACCATCACTTGTTTAAATACTGATGGTACGCAGCAATCTTACTTTTCAATCGCTCCGCCAGGTAGTGGTTGCCTTCCTTCAATTCGCTTAGTATCTGCTCCGCCTCCTGGATGTACGCCTTCTTCTTATCATCCGTCCAATAGTACGGAGGTGCATATAAGTTGGCTATGCGATCGGCCATCTTCACGGCCCATACTTCCTTGGGTTGTTCTTTTATCCTGCGCAGGCTGTCTGCCATTTTTGCCTGCTTGTCTTCCATACGGTCGTCTTTAGTAAGCGCCAGTACTCCCTGTGCAATCTCTTCGCCAAACAATTCCTTCACCTTTTCAAAAGTGAAAGGTGTATCTTCAATGCTGTCATGAAGTAGTGCGCAGGTGAGCGCCAGCCGTGAGTTCATTCCTTCGGAGTAATTCAATGCGTTGATCACCTCAAAGGCTACACTTCCTATATGATTGATGTATTCTATTTTCTCTCCCTCGTTAGCTCCACCATATTTTTGTCCGTCATGCAACTGCGAGGCAAGCTGCCATACATTCTGAATTTCATCGATGGACCATTTATTATTATTCATACCTTTCATTATCGTTCACATCCATACATCGTTTTTTCTGCTTACCCGCACAACTCATTCATACCCATACTTTTTTAAAAATGCCTTTCTCAGTGTGACTACTTTTCCGGAATACCTTCCATCAAACCAAATGGCGTGCGGTGCCCCCTCTAATGTATGAAACTCAAAATCATTAGCTGCCTTTTCCATGCTGTCAGCAAATGCTTTCGCCGTAGCATAACCAACGCTTCGGTCATTCGTTCCATGAATCAGGAGCATCGGAGGGAGCCCATTCTTCATCAGATGCAGGGGCGAGATTTTTTTTGCCAGGTTTTTGTCATTTAAATCACGCGTTACCCAGTCGGTAGCCTCTTCTGCATACAGATCATAAACGCCTGCATTCACCAGCAATAGATTAGGGGATGCACTCACGTTCAGATCGTCTGTGGGCTCATTCCATTCATTCGCCAGTGCAGTGGTTAATACCAGATGTCCTCCTGCCGAATTTCCTGAGGCTACAATTCGGTTAACGTCAATAGCATACTTGTCTGCATTCATACGCAACCAGCGGATAGCACTTCTGGCATCCTTGACGGCTTCAAAAGGTGTTGTTTCATGCCGGTCGGCAAGCCTGTACTCAACGGACACTCCAACCCATCCCTTTTTGGCATAACTCGCACAATTATAAAACGCCCATTCCGGATTACCCTTTGTCCAACTGCCACCACTGAAATACACCATCACCGGACTTTTCCTTTTTTTATCAATACTATCCGGTAAAAAAAGATGAATGTCTAAATCATAACCGTTCACCGTTTTGTAGGTCCTGATTAAATGGTCCTTCCTCCCATTGACACTTTCACGATAGACTGAGTCAACTATTTCTTTGTAACGTTCATTCGTACAGGTACTCAGAAATTTACTCACTGCAGTTTCCAGATGTTTACTCCCCCAATCTTCGAGGTGAGCATTGATGTAATGAAATTGCCAGTACTCTTTACACTGCTGGTTAGTAAAATAAACAGGGAGTAGTGTAAGATAAGCGTCCAGTCTTTTATTATCCGACTTTTTATAAACCGTTTTACGCAATTCAATGGAAGACTGATGTCGCAGATAACTTTCAATATAGGATTTTACATCCCTGCTGGTTAACAGATCGGGTCTATTAAAATCAGAAAGGTGTGCATCCAGTTTAGCTTGTGTAGCAACAGACAATCTGGTTTTCTTTCCGGTATGAGTTTCATGAAAATAGGGATAGTCTAAAATGATTCCATCGAAGAAATAAACTATATCACGGTGTTCATCGGAAATAAATTTTGAATCTCCCCCTTTTACTAACTGTTCATACACAGCCAGTTCTTTTTCAAAAGGCTTTCTTAACGAATCGATCTTGTTAAGAAATTGTTTTTCGTTGAGTGAATAGATTTCAGATCGGTGAGGATAATAGCGATCCGAAAATTGATTACTTACTTTCTTGAGATGAGCCAAATAAACGGCACGAAGCGAATCACTTTTCGGTAGTTGCTGTGCAAAGCTGTTCACTACAGCAAGCAGGATGACAAACAGGAACGATCCTTTCATTTGCAATAATTTTACTATTAAAAATAAGGAATTATAAGATAGACAGGTACTCTGGGGACGACTGAGCATCACTATTTCTTTCTGCCGAAAGAGAATGAATTAAAAAAGAAAGGTAAGTCAAAATACCATCCGGATGTTAAAGATTAGTTAACTGGTTAACATTCTTTTACTAACCCCATATTCATTCGTATCATGTTGTTTCCATCTGTTTTGTGATATGAGTCATGATACACTAAAGATAAAACGCAGAGATTTTCTTCGCACCAGCACGTGCGTGGGAGGCGGGCTTCTCGTTTCATTACTCCTCCCCTCACCTTTGAAAGCAGCTACCGTTGAAGAAGCTGCGGTTACATTCAGCCCGTTTTTAAAAATCAGAACCGACAATACGATTGAGATTATTCTTTCTAAAGTAGAAATGGGTCAGGGCATCTGGACCACGCTACCTATGCTGCTGGCGGAAGAACTGGACTGCGATTGGCAAAAAATAACCATCCGGCACAGCGCATCAGGAAAGGCTGCTGATCTTACAGGGGAACTTGCCCTTCGCTCAACGGGCGGATCTGAAACGATTAAATCGGAATTTGATCGTTACCGCACGGCAGGTGCTACGGCAAGGGTAATGTTAGTCATGGCGGCTGCACAGCAGCTGGCCGTAAGCAGCGAAGAATGTAAAACAGAAAAGGGTTGCGTGATCGCTAACGGAAAGAAACTATCGTATGGCGAACTGGCTTCACGTGCCGCCCTCCTTCCTGCTCCTGACGTTACACTACGTCCCGCATCACAATGGAGGCTGATCGGCAAGTCTCCTAACAGACTAGATGCTCCTGACAAAATCAATGGCAAGTGTATCTACGGCATCGATATTCATTTTGAAGGGCTTCTTACTGCCGTTGTCGCCCACCCTCCCGTTTTCGGAGGCAAAGTAAAATCAGTGGATACAACGAAAGCAAAAGAAATAAAAGGTGTCATTGACATCGCGCAGCTACCTACCGGCATTGCAGTGATTGCCACCAATTACTGGGCAGCCAGTGAAGGTCGCAAGGCACTTGCAATTACGTGGAGTAACGGCCCTCATGAATCGATTGACACCGGCGAGCTCATTCAGCATTACAAAGCCATCACCTCCTCGGAGAAAGGCCGAGTATTCTTTGAAAAAGGAAATGCAGCGGAATCACTTGCCAGGTCTGCTGCTGTATTACAGGCGGAGTTTTCGTTTCCCTATCTCGCCCATGCACCCATGGAGCCGTTGAACTGTACCGTTAAAATCACGGGTAATCAGTGTGAGGTTTGGTGTGCTACACAATCACCTCTACTGCATCAGAAAGAAGTAGCCGATTACCTCGGCATGAAGCCAGAGCAGGTAGCCTTTCATACCCCACACATGGGCGGTAGCTTTGGTCGCAGAGGGTCTTTGTCGGGTGACTGGGTAATGGAAGCTGTATCCATCGCGAAGATCAGTGGCAAAGCCATCAGGATGATCTGGTCGCGCGAAGATGATATACAAGGTGGTTACTATCGTCCTGCGTATGTTCACCGCGCAACTATAGCCACTGATCACAACGGCCTGCCGGTAGCATGGCAGCATCATATTGTTGGCCAGTCGCAGTTTGTGAATACTCCTTTGGAGAAATACATCGCCCCGAATGGCATCGATTATAGTTCGGTTACTGCGGGGGCACCATATACCGATACAATCCCTGATGTTTCCTTTGAGTTACACACTACAGTAACAGGCGTGCCTGTTTTGCCATGGCGCTCGGTAGGAAGTACACATACTGTATTTGTCATTGAAAGCCTTATCGATGAGCTGGCCCATGTACACAAAACCGATCCGTTGAAATACAGGCAATTTCTGTTGAAAGACCATCCCCGCCATCTGAATGTACTGAACAAAGCAGCAGAGAAAGCAGAGTGGGACAAGCCGCTACCACACGGTATCTTCCGCGGAATTTCTGTGTGCGAAGCAATGGGTACTTACCTTTCGCAGGTAACCGAAATTTCTATTGATACCAACAGGATAAGGGTGCATCGGGTAGTGTGTGCCATCGACTGTGGTATCGCGGTAAATCCGGATAATGTTCGTGCCCAGATAGAAGGAGGCATCATTTTCGGACTCACCGCTGCACTGTATGGGGAAATCACGATCAAAAATGGCCAGGTTGCACAGCGAAACTTCAACGACTACAAAATGCTTCGCATCAACGAAACACCGTCCATAGAAGTGCATATCATCGATAGCGGTGAACCACCGGGCGGTGTAGGCGAACCCGGTGTAGCACCCATTGCTGCGGCAGTGGCCAACGCCGTAGCCTCAGCCACAGGCAAGCGGGTAAGAAAATTACCTATACGTTTGGATGAGTTGGAGTAATTCCGCGTTCATAAGTTATATCGAAGAGCAGATACCATCATTCTTTTTGTCAACATGAAAGGAACGCTGAATGTCGCGGCCGCTTTGCTGTACCAGGAGCAGTTCCAGTTAGTCCCTGTTTGATCGGCCGGAAGCATCAATAGCGAACGGCTCTATTCCAATACCGCACAACCTACCGTTCGTAAAAGCTCAATTTCATTGTATTTTACAAATGGCATAGGCTTTGACAAAGAAAATGAAATCCCCTACTATGATCAGGAATTACGTTCTGCTTTTCGCTCGCAATCTTCAACGGCAAAAACTATTTTCAATCATCAACCTGCTGGGGCTTACCGTAAGCATTGCCAGCACGCTGATCATCTACTTGTATGTAGCGCACGAATTCAGTTATGACCATTTCCATCCGCATAGTGATCGGCTTTACCGTGTTAACCAGACCCTTATCTGGTCAGAAGATCAAAACACTCAGTTCTCACGCACCGGGCCGGGCGTAGCGCATGCATTAAAGGAAGAATTACCCGAGGTAGCGCTCGTATCCAGCTTTCATACTCCGGGCGATTTTATTATCTCCTACGTGGCACCTTCAGGCAAAGTCATTGCCTTTGAAGAAAACAAAGTGCTTGCCGCTGATTCCAATTTTTTCAGGATCTTCCACTTTCCATTGATCCAGGGCAATGAGGCTTCTGCATTCGCGCAAGCCAATACCCTGGTGATGACCCGGTCAACCGCCTCGAAGTATTTTGGCGCTGAAAATCCAATCGGAAAAATGGTAAGACTGGGCGGACTCAACGGAAGTGACGGACAGACCTACGAAGTAACAGGTATACTTGAAGACGTCCCCGATAACTCCACCATGGATTTCGAGATCTTGTTGTCCATGAAAAGTTTTCCATGGGTTGAGCGCACGCATTGGAGCTGGGTGTGGACACAACTGGAAACCTTTGTCTTACTGAATCCACAAGCAGACATCGATGTGGTTCGCGAAAAACTAAAAACAATCCCTCGCAAACGGGCAGAAGAAAGCATCCAGGCGGCAATGGGTATGACCTATGATGAATACATCCGGTCAGGAAAGAAGTGGGAATTATTTCTGCAACCAATTACTTCCCTGCATTTGCCTGAGCAGCCGGTAACCGGCTCTTTTTCAAACATGGGTAATCGCAAGATCATCTATTCTTTTATCGGTGCAGCCATCTTCATCGTGCTATTGTCGTGTGTCAATTTTATGAATCTTTCTACGGCACAGTTTACACGGAGAATTAAGGAAGCCAGCGTACGCAAGATTCTCGGATTAGGTAAAAAAGAACTGAGTGTCAGTTATTTTATTGAAGCATTGGCTTTCTGTTTTATCGCATTGATCAGTGCCTTAGCGCTCGCGCAGTTGCTACTCCCCGGTTTCAACCTCATTACAGGAAAAAGTCTGGCGTTTAATTTAGTCAGTGATTACACGCTGATCGCAGGGCTATTCGGATTAACCGTATTGATGGCGCTGCTCTCCAGCAGTTATCCGGCCCTGTTCCTTACCGCTTTCAATCCGGTAAATGCACTGAAAGGAAAATCAAAAGCAGGACGAGAGGGAAATACGTTCCGTAACGGACTGGTGATTTTCCAGTTCAGTGTTTCCATCATCCTGTTGATTTGCACGGCTATTGTATTTCAGCAGTTAAAATATGTTTCTGAAAAAGATCTTGGTTTTGACCGGGAGAACCTGGTGGTGCTCTATCATGCAGAAGCCGTGAAGAATGGTGAAAGTCTGGTCAGTGCGATGGAGACGGTGCCCGGTGCCATCAATGCTTCGTGGTGTACATCGGCTCCCCCCACGGTTTTTGGTGGCGACTCCTTTTCAGCGGAAGGGGTGAACGACCTGAAGTTTCCGCTGGACTACACAATGGCCGATGAGAATTATATCCCCACGCTTGGAATCAAGATGCGTTATGGAAGAAATTTTCAGGCGGGTAACCCGGGGGACTCCATGCGTGTAGTACTCAATGAAAGTGCAGTCCTTCGTATCGGATGGAAGCTGGATGAATCGGTAATTGGAAAAAAACTTACCTATCCCAACAATGGTGATCTCGTGCCTTCCTTTGAGGTGATAGGCGTCATTCCTGATTTTAATTACAGTTCCATCTCCTTGCCGGTGGAAGCGATGGGAATCTTTCATACCAAAAACAAATACCTGCTTGACGGAGATAAAAAATACCTGATCGTGAAGATTGAACCTCAACGCGCAGAAGCCTGGGAAAGAACCATTGCCGGGTTAAAAGAACAATGGAAACTGCTGGCC